>JBBQIB010000127.1:0-11911 GCA_038324515.1 Burkholderiales bacterium | reverse complement strand
ACGCACTCAGTCGCGAGTTCAGTTCCGCAACGCCCCCACCATCGGCGGCAGCGCCGCAACAAAGCGCAGCAGCTCGGTGATGCTGTCGGCGCCCGTCTTGTCGCGGATGGCACCGATCTGGGTGCGCACGGTGCTGAGCTTCACGCCCTGCTCCAGCGCGATGCCGTTCGGCTTGGTCCCCTTGCCCAGCGCGGCCAGCACCCGCGTCTCTGCAGGTGTCAGCGCGTGGCTGCGGGCAAAGCACTGCAGCGACAGGTCTTCGCAAACGCCCGACTTGCCCAGCACCATCGCGGCCACACCGGGTTCTATCGGTACCAATGCTGCCACCTGGCGCAAGGCGCCGCGCCCCAGGGGTAAAAAACGGCGCAAGCCGTGCCGCGCGGCCGACTGCACGGCGTCGCACAGCAGGGCCGCCTCGCAGGGGTCGCAAGCGCGCAGTTGCTGGCCCTGCAGTTGCAGCAGCTGGCCGTCGCCCAGCCAGCGGCGAGCGCGGTGGTTGAGGTGCAGCACCGCGCTGTCGGCGTCGAGCAGCAGGATGCCGTAGTCCACCTCGTCCAGCGCGCGCGCCAGCAGGCGGCCCATCAGGGTCGGGGCTTCGGCATGGGTCGGCGCGGAATGCTGGGTTTGCGGGACCCTTGTTGTCATCAGATCAAACATCTCTTGCTCCTTGTGTCTGCAGCACCGGGCCGGCACCGCAGACCCAAAATTTAGAGATTGCCCCCGCCCCCAGGGGGTGAATCCGTCGCCCTCAATTTGTGCGAAATTCACCTCGGATGACGGGTCGAGTCGCAAATTCCATGGGCAAAGTCGGAGCTTTGCTGTTGACCTGCCGATCTGCCGATCTGCCGACGCAAGACCCACAACAACCGGGTCAAGAGAATGGATGGCGACTTGGGCCCGCTCGCGAACCGGCCAGGCCCTGGGCACCGCCAATGCCGACGGCACAGGCACAGGAACAGGCACAGGAACAGGCACGGGAACAGGAACAGGCAGCGGCAGCGGCAGAAACCGCGGCAGAAGCAGAAGCAGGGCCCGGTGACGTCACAGCCAGCTGGCCGGCAAACTCAAGCGCACCGCCTGCGGGTCACCCAAGGCGTCGAGTTCAAACTCCAGCGCCAGCTGCCCATTGGCCGAGACGAAACTGCCCTGACCATCGTGGCGAAGCGTCTGCGCCGCGCGGCGACCCAGCCGCATGATCACGACGTCGCCCATCGTGGCGACGGACATGCGATGACCGGTGGACATCTCGTAAGTCGCGTCGAGGTATCTGGTCGACAGGACGACCCTGGCGGCCGCGAGCGTCGGCGACGGGGCGATGATCTCCACCCGCTGGGCCAATGGGTCGGCGCTGGGGGTGGCTGCGAATGCCGGCATCGAGAGCGTCGCGAGTACGGCGACGGAAGCGACAGCAGCAACAAAGGCGACAGAAGCGACAGCGGCAAAAAGCAGCGATCGAAGGGTGGTCTTCATGGTGAGGTTTCCTTTCGTTCCGGAGAGATCCGGGTGGGCCAGTTGAGCGCCGGACATCGGCGCCAACGCATTGGGCAGACAGGCGCAGGCGGGCGCATCATCCCGACGGCTGATGGATCTGCGCCGCGCGCTTTCCGACCGCCATCGCCGTTGCGGCGTACGTCGGGAAGGGGATGCGGGCAGAGCCGTGCGCCAGCAGCATGCAGGCACTTTCACCGAAGGAGCCACCATGTCGAAAACCTACCCCGCCACCCCGGCCCAGACACGCCTGCTGTGTGCCTTTGCCGCCTTCGCGACCACCGGCGTGCTGACGGCTTCCATCCTGGGGCTGTTCGACCAGGCGTCACCCGATGTCTGGCTCGCGGCGACGCCAGAGTTGCTGGCTGAAGTCTCGCGCTGCGAACAGATTGCCGGCCGCGTGCAGCGCACCGACTGCATCAACGCCGTCGTGGTGGCCCACGCCAGCCGGACGGGAGCGCCCCTCAGGCTGGCCAGCCGACGATGAGCGCCGACTACCGGCTCTGTGGACAACAGCGCGCTGGCGCGTCGTTCTTTCCACTGACGCGATCATGCGGGGCAAATGGGGCCCAATGATCAAAAGGACAAGCGGACCGACGATCCTTGGCCATGCGGCCAAGCCGGGGCCGGTCCGTTGACAGCAGCGGCACCGGTCCTTTCTCATGGCGGCCCATCTGCCGAAACGGGCCCCAACCCTTGCGGACTGTTGCACGGGCAGCGCATAAAGTCTGTGCATGCAAACGGCGCGCACTTGCCCTTGAACACCCCGCTGAACATCCACCCGCTGCGCGGCGTGCTGATGGTCTTGGGCGCTGCCATGCTGTGGGGCACCACAGGCACGGCGCAGAGCCTGGTGCCCTCCACAATGTCTTCGTTGTGGGTCGGTGCGTTGCGCCTGGGCGTGGCGGCGCTGTTTTTCGTGATCTGGGTGCTTGTGGCCGACCGTGGCGTCTGGACCCGGCAAGCCCTCCGGTCGCCCCCCTGGGCGCTGGTGCTGACTGCAGCGGGCTGCATGTGTGTCTACAACCTGGCATTTTTTGCCGGCGTGCGTTTGCTGGGCGTGGCGGTGGGCACCGCGGTGGCCATCGGCAGCGGGCCGATCTGGGCTGGCCTGCTGCAGGCGCTGTGGCTGCGGCGTTGGCCATCGGCCTTGTGGTGGGGCGGCACGGTGCTGGCGGTCTGCGGTGTGGTGCTGCTGGTGACGGCCAATGCGTCGGTGTCGGGGCTGTCGATGCCCGGATTGCTGCTGTGCCTGTTGACTGGCTTGTCGTATGCGGTCTACGCCCTGGTCAGCAAGGATCTGGTGGCGTCGGTGCCTGCGGGCCGGGCCACGGCGCTGGTGTTTGTGTGCGCTGCGCTGATGGCCATGCCCTTGGCTGCCGCGCTGGCCGGGCTGCCCACGTTGCAGGCCGGCGATGTGGCGGTGGTGGCCTGGCTGGGGATCATGAGCACCGGCGTGGCCTACCTGCTGCTGGGCTTTGCGCTGCGCCACATTGCGGGTGCCACCGCAGTGTCGCTGGCGTTGGCCGAGCCTGTGACTGCTTTTGTGTTGGCAGTCGTGGTGATCGGCGAGCAGCCCGGGCCGGTGGCGTTGGCCGGTCTGATGCTGGTTTTGGCTGGGCTGGGGCTGGTGATCAGGACGGAAGTGCGGGGCGCCGGGCGGGCTTGATACGACGGAACTGGACGCTGCAGCGCAATCGCAATCGCAATAGGGCGATCGTGCGATGGGGCTGCATCCCGCGCCCTGAAACCTTGCCCCGCCGAGCTGATCGATCCGTTCGCCCCAATCGATCATACGACCCGGTCGGCCTCATTCAAGTTGCCGCCAGGCTGTCCGATATCCGGGACATGCCACCAAGCGCTGTCACCCGTCAACCGTTGCTCAACCGCATCTTCGCGCCGCTGCATGGCATCGAATCGACGATCGGTCACACCCCGCTGCTGCGGCTGACGAGGCTGGCGCAGGCCCTGGGCCGGCCAGAGCTGGTGTTGCTGGGCAAGCTGGAAGCCGCCAACCCGGGCGGCTCGACGAAAGACCGGCCAGCGCTGCGCATGGTGCAAGAAGCGCTGCACAGCGGCGGCTTGGGGCCACAGTCGGTGCTGGTCGAATCCAGCTCGGGCAACCTGGCCATCGGCCTGGCGCAGGTGTGCGCTGCGATGGGGCTGCGCCTGCGCGTGGTGGTGGACCCCAAGATCACGCAAAGCAATCTGAAGATCCTGCGCGCCTACGGTGCCGAGATCGACATGGTGCACAGCGCCGACCCCGAGACTGGCGAATACCTGGCGGCGCGGCGCAAACGTGTCGCGCATCTGGTGGCCACGCTGCCCGGCGCGCTGAACCTGAACCAATACGCCAACCCGGCCAACCCCGCCGCCCACCGCGACGGCACAGTGGCCGAGATTCTGGACGCACTGCACAACCGGCTGGACTGGCTGATCGTGTCAGTCAGCACTTGCGGCACGCTCAAAGGCGCGCGGCAAGCCATCGACCAGCGCGGTCTGAAGACGCGCATTCTGGCCGTGGACGCCGCCGGCTCGGTGCTGTTTGGCCAACGTGGCTTGCGGCTTTTGCCCGGGCATGGCGCAGGCACCGTGCCAGAGCACATGGGCCCCGGTCTGGCCGACGCAGCCACGCTGGTCAGCGATGCCGATTGCGTGGCTGGCTGCCGCGCTTTGGTGGCCACCGAGGCGGTGCTGGCGGGTGCTTCTGCAGGCGGCATCGTCACGGCGATGCAGCGCCTGGCGCACCTGTGGTCAGACGGCATGCGGGTGGCCGCGATCCTGCCCGACCGGGGCGAGCGCTACCTCGACACCGTGTATGACGACGATTGGTGCCGGCGCCACTTGGGTGCCGTGCCCGCTTTGACAGGGCTGCAACCCAAGCCGGTGCGCCAGGCGGCAGAGGCGGAAAGAGCAGAAATGGCGCCAGGAGATCCACAAGCGCCAGGAGCTCCGCAAGCGCCAGGAGCTGCGCAAACGTCAAGAGCTCCACAAGCGCCAGGAGCTCCGCAAGCGCCAAAGGCGCCAAGAGCGCCAAAAGCTCCAGAACCTTCCGAACCCTACAAGGGCCCTCCTCCAACCCCCCCTCACGCCGGTCAGCCAACACGCCCATGCCGACCCCGCAAGACCCCCACCGCCGCGCCCTGACGCTGCTGAGCGCCGGCGATGTGGCAGCCCAATTGCAGGGCCGTGAGCGGCAACTGATCGATCTCGTGGCGCAGGCCTATGTCACGCATGGCCGGGGTGAGTCGTGCCTGCCGCAATCAGAGTTCTTGCGCTTTCCCGGCCGGGGTCTCAATCTCAATATCGCGCGCGAACGAATCATCCCCAAGGCCGGCTATCTGGGCGGGCCGCACCCGGTGGCAGGCATCAAGTGGATCGCGTCATTCCCCGACAACGTGGCCCAGGGTCTGCCGCGCGCTTCTGCACTGATGGTGCTCAACTGCCTGCAAACGGGCCGCCCGACCACGGTGATGGAAGGATCCTTGATCAGCGGCCAGCGCACCGCCGCAGGCGCCGCACTGGCAGCCCGCTGGCTGCATGCTGGCCCGGCCTACGAGGCTGTGGGCGTGATCGGCTGCGGCCCGATCAGCAGTGAAACACTGCGCTTCTTGCGTGCCGATGCGCGGCCCATCGGGCGCATCGTGCTGTTCGATCTGGACCGTCAGCGCATGCAGGCCTGCGCTGCCCAGCTGCGCGACAGCCACTTTGGCGGCGAGCTGCAGTTGGCCAGCAGCGCAGAAGCGGTGCTGGGCGCTTGCGACCTGGTGATGTTGGGCACCTCGGCGGTCGAGCCCAGCGTGCACACGCTCACCATGTGCAGCGCCGGCAGCACGCTGCTGCATGTGTCTTTGCGCGACTTCAGTGTTGAAGCGGTGCAGCAGGCCGACAACCTGGCCGACGACATCGGCCATGTGCTGCAGGCCCAGACATCTGCGCACCGCACGATGCAGGCGCTGGGCCACAAGAACTTCATGCGCGCCACACTGGCCGATGTGATCGAAGGCCGCGCAGCGCCACGCGTGGGCGGGCGGCCGGTGATGTTTCACCCCTTTGGCCTGGCGGCACTGGATCTGGCGTTTGCGCAGTTCGTGGCGCAGGGCTGCGCTGCGGCGGGTGCGGGCACGGTGGTGCCTGACTTTTTGGTCTGAAGTCCTTCATGCCGAGTCTCACGCCCAGTCTCACGGCCGCTCTCACGCCCATCTTCCACATGTCCGAAGACATCCCATCCCTGCAACGGCCCTTTGAAGGATTCAGGCTGGCCTGCGCTCGCTACCCGGACGAAGTGGCGCTGGAATGGGGCAAGGTCTGGCCTGCCCGGGGCCAAGTGCGCTACGCCGAGTTGGACCTGTTTGTGCGCCGCCTGGCGCGGCTGAGTTTTGCGGCCACACAGGCCACCGCAACACAAACCCCCGCAACAGCGGTTGCTGAGGATCGGGCAGCAAACCGTGCAGCAGCCCCACGCATCGGCGTGCTGGCGGCCCGCTCGCTGTGCGCCTATGGCGGCAGCCTGGCGGTGCTGGCCAGCGGTGCGGCGATGGTGGCACTGAACCCGGCCTACCCGGCAACGCGCAACGCCGAGATTCTGCGCCGTGCCGGGGTCCAGGTTTTGCTGGTGGGAGAAGAAGGCTTGCCTGCCCTGCAGGCGCTGCAGGCACTGCCGGCCGATGAAGCCGCAGCGTTGCAGCATGTGATCGCGCCTTGCTCGGATCGCGCAGACTGGGCCAACGGCTGGCCCTCCGTGATGGACCGCAGCGATCTGCTGGCCGCAACGCCGATGAGCGACGCCGAGACCGATCGGATCCACCACGGGCCCCTGCGCGCCGAAGACCCGCAACTGGCCTACATCGTCTTCACCAGCGGCAGCACCGGCCAGCCCAAGGGGGTGGCGATCAGCCACGGCAACCTGGCTGTCTATATGCGCAACTTTCGTGCGCTGGCTGCACCGCTGCCCAGCGACCGCGTGGCCACCACCTACGAGCTGAGTTTCGATGTCGCGCTGCACGACATGCTCAATGCCTGGTCGAGCGGCGCCACGCTGGTGGTGATGCCGGAACGCGCCATGTTGGCGCCGGCGCGCTTCATCCTCGACCAGCGCATCACCGTGTGGTTTTCGGTCGCCAGCTTTGCCATGCTGATGCACAAGCAAGGCGTGTTGCAGCCCGGCACGTTTGCCGGTCTGCGCCACAGCTTGTTGTGCGGCGAGGCGCTGCCGATGGCCACCGCGATGGCCTGGAGCGCAGCAGCGCCCAACAGCACGCTGTACAACGTCTACGGCCCGACCGAGACGACGATGGAGCTGGCCTTCTACCGCTGGCGCAGCGGCCATTCGGAACGTCATTGCCAGCGCGGCGTGGTGCCCATCGGCGTGCCTTTTGCTGACCACAAGCATGTGCTGCTGGACGAGCAGCTCCAAGAGGTGGTGGGCGCCGGCAGCGGCGAGCTCTACATCCAGGGCCCGCAGGTGAGCCAAGGCTACTGGGCCGACGAGGCCCAGACAGCACACAGCTTTGTGACCCTGCCCGGGCGCAGCGGGCGCTGGTACAAGACCGGCGACCGTGTCGAGCGCGACACCTTGGGCGACCATCACTTCATCAGCCGGGTTGACCTGATGGTCAAAGTGCGTGGCCACCGCATCGAACTGGGTGAAGTCGAACACGCACTGCGGCGCGCCAGCGGCGTGGATCTGGTGGCGGTGGTGCCGCGGCCGGCCAGCAGCCCAGGCCCCGCCAACGTTGCAGACAGCGCATGGACCGTGGGCAACGACTGCATGGCCCACAACAGCGCTGACGGCGGCGACAGCAACAGCAACAGCCACGGAAACAGCAAACCCTGCAACACCGCCTTGCCCGACAGCCAGGGCCTGGTGGGCTTCGTCTGCGCGCCCTGCGCTTGGAGCCCTGCCAAGCTGCGCCAACGTCTGCAGGCGCTGTTGCCCAAAGCGATGTGGCCCGACACGATCCATGTGCTGGACGCCTTGCCGCTCAACGCCAACCGCAAGGTCGACCGCGCCGCGCTGGCCAAGTTTTTGTTGCAACCCCATACAAATGGCCAGTCCAAAGACGGCCCGCAGGCCCTATCTTCGTGATTGTCGAAGCGTGCGCTCACGTTGATGGTCGTGCACGCGCAGGCTGAACCTCAAAACCCTTGCCGATGCCCACCTCCCTGCGCCCCCTGCAAAGCGGCGACCACGCCGAAGTCCAGGCGCTGTTTGCCCGCCACGGCTGGCCGCAGCGCAGTCCGGCGGGTTGGCTTTGGGCCTTGCACCACAACCCGGCAAGGCTGCAGACGGGTGCCGAAGCCGGCTGGGTGCTGGAGCACGAGGGTGCGCTGGTAGGTTTCCTGGGTAACCTGCCGCAGACCTACCACCTGGACGGCCAGAGGCTGGTCGGAGCCACCTGCACCTCTTACGTGGTGGACGACAAGCAGCGCGCGCACAGCGTCAAGCTGATGCAGGCCTTTGCCGCGCAGCCGCAGGTCGCTTTTTTGCACTCGGCCACCGCCAACCGGCACAGCGCTGCGGTCTACAAGCTCTTTAGATTCAAAGCGCTGACTGACCCGCGAGCCAACTTCTTGATGCGCTGGGTGGCCAGCGACAGCGCCTTCCTGCATTGCGCCATGCTGGCCAAAGGCCTGGCCTCGCCCGCGTTGGCCCGACCGGTCGCACGCCTGGCTGCCCCCGCCTGGCGCTGGCTGCGGCAGGCCAAAGGCTGGAGTTCGGTGCCGCAAACACCTTACGCGGGCAGCAGCTCTGAAGTGGCAGCCGATCAACTGGCGCCCGGCGGTGATCTGGCAGCGTCGTGGGACCTGTGGGCACAAGCCATGCACAACGGGCCCGGCCTGCAGCTCGACCGCTCAGCCGCCAGCCTGGCCTGGCGCCTGGCCGACCCTGACCAAGCCGGCCAGCTGGCCTTGATTGCGCTGCGCGACGAACAGCAGCGCTTGCAAGGCATGTGCTTGCTGCGCGCGCTGGCCGAACACCCCAGCCGGACCCCACGCGCCGAGTTGATCGATTGGGCCGTGCTGCAGCAAACCCCGCTGCAGGCCTGCGCGGCGCTGATGGCCGCAGCGGTGGGCTGGGCGCAGCAGCGCGGCTTGCCGATGCTGGACGCCAAGCGCTTCACGGGCCAGGCTGCCGATGTGCTGTCGCTGCTGAAGCCCGCTCTCAGCGCCTTGCCTGGGGATGCCAACTGGGTGTTGACACGCCACGCTGCCTTGAAGCAGCAACCCGGTGCCGGCCTGCCTTGGGCGATGACCGGCGCCGATGGCGACGACTGGTTTGTGGTGTTTGGCGGCGCAGGCGGCGCAGACGGCCCTTCAGCCCGGGCTGATCTCGACCTGGCCCACGCTGAGCAAGGCACGGTGCAACTGCGTCACCAGCTCGGCGACAGTGCCGACAGCGCTGGCGTCAAAACGCAACATGTCGATCTCGGCGCCGGTCCGCTGCTCAACGGCAGCCACCAGATCGAAAAGCGCCAGGCTGTCCAACAAGCCGCTGTCGAAAACCAGCAAGTCTGAAGCCAGGGGCAACGGCCCGCCCAGCGCACGCTGGCGCTGCTCCAGCAACTCGACAACCGCATGGGCGACGGGACACTTCGAATCATCCATAGCGGCAGTGTAGGCGCGGCCATCGGCGTTCGCCCGCGAAAGTCCGGTCTGAAAACAGGCCATCACCGGCCATAGTCGGCCACAACCGGCCACAACCTGCCATAACGGGCCATAACGGGCCATCACCGGCCGACAGCCTGAAAGCCGAAACCTGAAAGAGGGCGGCCACTGACCCAAGCCGAGCCGGCTCGGAAGCCTTTACAGCGCGCCTCACAGCCAGCCCTGATAACGTGCCCGTCTGCCAAGGTCATTCTTTGCCCCGGGCCTGGCTGTTCAACCCGCGGCGCAAGGCCTCCCCTGATGGCCAAGTCCACACGCGATTGGAGAACCCCATGAAAGCCCAGACCCTCCTCGACACCATCGGCAACACGCCGCACATCCGCATGCAGCGCCTGTTTGGCGCCAGCCACGAGGTGTGGATCAAGAGCGAACGCGCCAACCCCGGCGGCAGCATCAAGGACCGCATCGCGCTGGCGATGGTGGAAGATGCAGAGCAGCGTGGTTTGCTCAAACCCGGCGCCACCATCATCGAGCCGACCTCGGGCAACACCGGCGTGGGCCTGGCGATGGTGGCCGCCGTCAAAGGCTACAAGCTGATCTTGGTGATGCCCGACAGCATGAGCATCGAGCGCCGCCGTCTGATGCTGGCCTACGGCGCCAGTTTTGAGCTGACGCCGCGCGAAAAGGGCATGAAAGGCAGCATCGCGCGCGCCGCCGAGCTGGTGGCCAGCACGCCGGGTGCATGGATGCCGCAGCAGTTTGAAAACCCCGCCAACGTCGAGGTGCATGTGCGCACCACGGCAGAAGAGATTGCTGCCGACTTCCCTGAAGGCATCGATGCGCTGATCACCGGCGTGGGCACCGGTGGCCACCTCACGGGCTGCGCGCAGGTGCTCAAGGCCCGCTGGCCCCGGTTGAAGGTCTTTGCCGTGGAGCCCAGCGCCAGCCCCGTGATCAGTGGTGGCTCGCCATCACCGCACCCCATCCAGGGCATCGGTGCCGGCTTCATCCCCGCCAACCTGCACACCCGGTGGCTGGACGGCACGATCCAGGTCGAAGCCGAAGCGGCACGCGAAATGGCCCGCCGCTGCGCCAGCCAGGAAGGCATGCTGGTGGGCATCTCCAGCGGCGCCACCTTGGCTGCGATTGCGCAGAAGTTGCCCGAGCTGCCCGAGGGCAGCCGGGTGCTCGGCTTCAACTACGACACGGGCGAGCGCTATTTGTCGGTCGAAGGTTTCTTGCCGGGTTGAAAGAGGACCTGAACGTGGGCGGCCACCTGCCTCAACCGCGCAACACCCGCAACACCCGCAACATGCTCAACCCGCGCAACCCGAGCAGCCTGCGCGGCTGGCGCTGGCCGGCTTGGGTTGCCGGCGTGCTGCTGCTGTCGCTGATGGGGCCCTTGGGCGTGATGGCCTTTGGCGACATCGACCTGCAAACACCCTGGCACCGCAGCACACGCGACAGCACCGGGCAGGCGCCCGACCCCGCGCTGGTGCACGAGGCCGTGGTGCAGGTCTATGGCGCACGCACGGTGCGCTGGCGCGGCGCCTTTGCCATCCACCCCTGGATCGCCGTCAAACGCGCTGGCGCCGACAGCTACACCGTGTACCAAAAGATCGGCTGGCGCGCCTACCGTGGCGGCGACGCCGTGGTGCTTTCGCAGACCGAAACACCTGACACCCACTGGTACGGCGCGGCGCCGCAACTGCTGGCCGAGCGGCGCGGCGCCGAGGTCGAAGCGCTGATCGACCGCATCGAAGCTGCCGTGGCGCGCTACCCCTGGGGCGGTCAATACCGCCTGTGGCCAGGCCCCAACAGCAACACCTTCGTCGCTCATGTGGCACGACAGGTGCCCGAGCTGGGCCTGGACTTGCCGCCCACCGCCATCGGCAAAGACTATCTGGGTGCCACCGCGCTGCTCGCCCCAGCGCCCAGCGGCAGCGGCTGGCAGCTCTCGCTGGGTGGCCTGGCGGGCGTGACGGTGGCGCGCGAAGAGGGCCTGGAGATCAATCTGCTGAGCCTGAGTTTTGGCATCGACGTCAATGACGGGCGGCTGCGGCTGCCCGGGCTGGGCAGCTGGCCGACAAGGTAGCGGTGGTCGAGCTCGGCCGACATCACGTGCAGCGTGTCGCCGCGCTGCGGCTCGCAGTGTGCCGCGCCCTGATTGTTCCGGGCAAGCGCTACACTTTTCTGGCTCCCTGGCATCTCGACCCATTCCGTGAAGCGCTTTCGCATCATCGCCATCACCACAGCAGCCGGGCTGCTGACCGCCTGTGCCACCCGGCCCACGATCGACGGCGCCCGCGACGGCCCGCCACTGAGCTTGCCCGCTGGACTTGAACAGACACTCGACGCCGTACCGCGCGTGGAGACACTGCGCATCGGTGGACCCAACAAGCCCTACGAGATATTCGGCGTGCGCTACGTGCCGATGACCGACGACCTGCCGCTGCAAGAAAGCGGTTTGGCGTCGTGGTACGGGCGCAAGTTCCACGGCCGCCCGACCTCCACCGGCGAGGTCTACGACATGTTGGGGATGACGGCAGCGCACAAGACGATGCCGTTGCCCAGCTTTGCCCGTGTGCGCAATCCTGCCAACGGGCGCGAGATCATCGTGCGCATCAACGACCGCGGGCCCTTTGTCGCTGGCCGCGTGATCGACCTGAGCTACACCGCCGCGCTGAGGCTGGACTTGCTGCGTGGCGTGGCGCCGGTGGAGGTGCAGCGCATCACGCATGCGCAGATCAGAGCGATGCAGCAGTCGCCTCCCATGCCGCGGGCCCCCCGAGTGCCACTGCTTGCGCCACTGATT
>JBBQIB010000126.1:0-11982 GCA_038324515.1 Burkholderiales bacterium | reverse complement strand
GACGGTTGAGCATGGCGTAGGTGTGGCCGTAGGCGCCGTGCGCGTCCCAATGCTCCAGCTGGGTGGTGGCTGGCAGCACGTAGTCGGCATGGTCGGCGGTGTCGGTCAAAAAGTGCTCCAGCACCACAGTGAACAGGTCTTCACGTGCAAAACCCTGGACGACCCGGCTGCTGTGCGGGGCCACCGCCACCGGGTTGCTGTTGTAGACCACCACCGCTTCGATCTGCGGGCCGAATGGCGGCGACGCTGGGCGTAAAAGATCATCACCGATGGTGCTCATGTTGATGGTGCGAGGGCGCCGGCCAGCCAGCAGATCGGGGCGCTGCAACGCCTGATCGTCACGAGCGGCCTTGAACCAACCCGAGCTGGACAGCAGCAGCCCGCCAGCAGCATCGCGCCAGGCACCCACCAGACAAGGCAGCAGCGCGATCAGCCGCACCGCATTGCCCGCGCCGCGCACCCGCTGCATGCCGTAGTTGAGACGGATCGCGGCAGGTTGGCTCTGGCCGTAGGTGCGCGCCAGTTCTTGCACTTCTGCGGCCTGCAGCCCGCAGGTGGCCGCGGTGCGTTGCGGCGGCCATTGCAAGGCGCGTTCACGCAGCGCTGGCCAGCCGTCCACATGCTGATTCAGATAGTCGTGGTCCAACCAGTCGTTGACGATCAACTGATGCATCAGCCCCAGCGCCAGCGCAGCATCGGTGCCGGGCAGCAGAGCGATGTGCTGGTGGCACTTGTCGGCGGTCTCGCTGCGGCGCGGGTCGATACAGATCAGGCGCGCCCCGGCCCGTTTGGCCTGCTGCGCGAAGTTCCAGAAGTGGACGCTGCTGGTGATCGGGTTGCTGCCCCAGATCAGGATCAATCGGCTGTTGACGAACTGCTCTACCTGCATGCCGACCTTGGCGCCATAGGTGGCCTGCAGCGCTTCAGCGCCCGCACTGGCGCAGATGGTGCGGTTGAGCAGGCTGGCGCCCATGCGGTGGAAAAATCGCGCCGCCATGCCTTCACCCTGCACCAGGCCCATCGTGCCGGCATAGCTGTAGGGCAACACGGCCTCTGGGTCGCGCGCGCAGATCGCTGCCAGGCGCTGTGCGATGTCATCCAGCGCCTCGCTCCAGCTCACTGGCACAAACTGGCCCGAGCCCTTGGGGCCAGATCGCTTCAGCGGCGTCAGCACACGATCCGGGCTGTAGGTGCGCTCGGCGTAGCGGCTGACCTTGGTGCACAGCACGCCATGCGTGGGCGGATGGTCCGGGTCACCCTGCACCTTGATCACGCGCCCCGCCTGCACGCTGATGTGCAGGGCGCAGGTGTCGGGGCAATCGTGCGGGCACACGCCCTGTACCCGGGTGATACGCGCATCAGAATCGCGCGCAACAGATTCAGCAACAGTCAATGAAACGTCCATATGCGCAATGTGCCATACCCTGGCGACCCGTATGGTGACCCACATGGCGCCCCATAGGCACCCCTTGGAGCGCTCTCCCTCGGCGACCCCTCATGGCGCACTCGCGCCGCTGCCGCTAAGATGAAGTCAAAACCGGAGAAACCCCATGCAACTGATCGAACCGATCCTGTCAGACGTGGCTGCCATCACGGCCATCCGCCGCGACATCCACGCCCATCCCGAGCTGTGTTTCAAAGAAGAGCGTACTGCTGACGTGATCGCCAAGGCGCTCACCGATTGGGGCATCCCGGTGCACCGCGGCCTGGGCAAGACGGGCGTCGTGGGCATCGTCAAAAACGGCAGCAGCAACCGTGCGGTGGGTTTGCGTGCCGACATCGACGCGCTGCCGATGACCGAGCACAACCAGTTTGCGCACGCCAGCAAGCACCCCGGCAAGATGCACGCCTGCGGCCACGACGGGCACACCGCGATGTTGCTGGCAGCGGCCAAGCATCTTTCCAAGCACCGCAATTTTGACGGCACGGTCTATCTGGTCTTTCAGCCCGCAGAAGAAGGCGGGGGCGGCGCGCGCGAAATGATGAAAGACGGCTTGTTCGAGAAGTTTCCGATGGAAGCCATGTTCGGCGCCCACAACTGGCCCGGCATGCCGGTGGGCATGATCGGCGTCAACCCTGGCGCGATGATGGCCAGCAGCAACGAGTTCCGCATCAAGATCAGCGGCAAAGGCAGCCATGCAGCGCTGCCCCACCTGGGCATCGACCCGGTGCCGGTGGCCTGCCAGATGGTGATGGCTTTTCAGACCATCATCACCCGCAACCGCAAGCCGATCGACCCCGGCGTGATCTCTGTGACGATCATCAACGCCGGCGAAGCCACCAACGTGGTGCCTGATTCGTGCACTTTGCAAGGCACCGTGCGCACCTTCTCGATCGAGACCCTGGACATGATCCAGGAACGCATGAAGCTGGTTGCCGAGCACACCTGCGCTGCTTTCGGCGCCACTTGCGACTTCCGGTTCACGCGCAACTATCCGCCCACCGTCAACCACGCCGCAGAGACCGACTTCGTCAAGCGTGTGCTCTCCGACGTGGTGGGTGCCGACAACGTGGTGCCATTCGAGCCGACCATGGGTGCCGAAGACTTCAGCTTCTTCCTGCAAGCCAAGCCCGGGTGTTATTTCACCTTTGGCAACGGCGACGGCAGCCACCGCGAAGGCGGTCACGGCCTGGGGCCCTGCATGCTGCACAACCCCAGCTACGACTTCAACGACGAGTTGATCCCGCTCGGGGCCACGGCCTGGGTGCGCATCGCTGAGCAGTGGCTGGCGCAGCCGGCGCCGCAGCCTGCTGCTGGCTGAATGCGATGAACAGTTTCGAAGACCCTGGTCGCTATTTTTCGCAGACCTACGCTGAAGCACGAGGCAAGTTCTTGGCCTCTGCAGCTTCTGCAGGCGTCAGCTTGGAAACCCATCGCCACCCGCTGGAAGGACGCGAAGGTGAACTGTTGGCCATGGATGTCGCAAGACTCGGGGCCATGGACGCCGAATCCTTGCTGCTGGTCTCGAGTGCTTGCCACGGCGTCGAAGGCTATTGCGGCTCGGGCGTGCAGAGCGCACTGCTGCATGACCTGAGTTTCCACAAGGCCGCGATCGATGCCGGCGTGGCGGTGTTGTATGTGCATGCGCTGAATCCTTACGGCTTCTCCTGGTGGCGGCGGGTGACGCAAGAAAACGTCGATCTCAACCGCAACTGGCAAGATTTCGGCAAAGACACCAGCCAGGGTTCAAGCCTCAACCTGCCCCGCAACGCGGGCTACGAGGCCATCGCCCCGTGGCTGATCCCCGAGGTCTGGCCACCCAGTGCAGACAACGAGGCCCAGCTGGCCGCCTATGCGGCGGAACATGGCGAGCGTGGCTTGCAAGCCGCTGTCAGTGGCGGCCAGTACAGTCACCCCCAAGGTCTGTTTTTTGGCGGCCACGCGCCCACCTGGAGCCGGCAGACCTTGTCGAAGGTGCTGCGCGAACATGGCGGCCGCTGCAAGCAACTGGCCTGGATCGACCTGCATACGGGCCTCGGGCCCCAGGGCCATGGCGAGCGCATCTATGCCGGCAAAGAAGACGCGCAGGCGCTCGCGCGGGCGCGCCAATGGTGGGGCGCTGATGTGACCTCCATCTACGACGGCTCGTCCAGCTCAGCCTTGCTCAGCGGCCTGATGTGGAGCGCGGCTTATCAAGATTGCCCGCAGGCTGAGTACACCGGCATCGCGATGGAGTACGGCACCCAGCCGATCGCTGAGGTGATGTTTTGCCTGCGCGCCGAGCAATGGATGCAGATGCATCCAGAAGCGCCCGCAGCACAGCGCCAGGCCGTGAAGCAGCGCTTCAGGGACGCCTTCTACACCGACACGCCGCAGTGGAAAGAGCAGATCGTCGAGCAAGGCCTGCAAGCCGCGCACCAAGCCATAGCAGGTCTGAGAGGCTGAGCCAATCCAGCTGACTGGCTGAGTCTGTCGGCAGCGCTGCGACTCCCAAGCCACTTGAACTACTGAACAAAACCCAGCGGGTTGTGTTTGCTGCTGCTGTCAGGCAGGTCGGCTGCTTCGATATGGCCCCGGCCCGCCAATTGGGCGTTGCCGAAGGCCGTCATCCAGGCGCGGCGCATCTCGCGCGGCGGCATCTCCGACAAGCGCTGCAGCGCCGCGTCGGATGGCCGCTCTTCAAAGCGTTCGCCCCAGCCATGTGCACAACGCAGCTTGTTGTACAGGCGCAATGCGATGTGACGCGCTGCTTCGGCATCGGGCGCAGCCACCTCAAAGACGTTCATGCGGTTCAGGATCGGGTCGGGAATGCAACGCTCGTCGTTGGCCGTGGCGACCCAAATCACCTGGCTGGCATCGATGGCGACCTCGGCAAACTCGTCGGTGAAGTGGCTCGCGGTGTCGCTTTCGAGCAAGCTGTACAGCGCCCCCAGCGGGTCGTAGGCATGCTCGGCCCTGGCTTTGTCGATCTCGTCGACCACCATCACCGGGTTGGCATAAGCGCCATCCACCAGCGTCTCAAAGACTTTGCCCGGCCTGGCGCCCTTCCACTGGCTGCTGGCGCCGCTGAGTACCCAACCCGCAGTCAGACTGCTCATCGGGATGAGGCCCATGCCCGTGCCCAGCAGTTGCGCGATCTCGCGCGCAAAGTGCGTCTTGCCGATACCGGGCGGGCCCAGCAGCAGCATCGGCGTGATCTCCAGCGCGTCGCGGCTGTCCTGGCACAAAGCCAACTGGCGCCTGACGTCGTCCAGCACTTCATGGAAGTTGGGCAGGTCTTCGTACAGCCGGTCCATCACCGGCAGACCTCCGGGTTTGACCTGAAAGCGCTCGGCGCCCTTTTCGATCATGCGTTCGTAGGTGGCACGCAAACTTTCGTGATCGCGCGCAGGCAGCTTCTCCAGCCGCTGCTCGACATCGTTCATGCGGTACAGCGCACGCATCCGGGCCACCGGCAAGGTGGCGCGATTGGCACTCGGGCCAAAGGAAACGGGGACCAGGCTACTGCCTTCTGGGCTCATCCGGGGCTCCTTGAACAACATGAGAGGGCGTCTACGACATACAGCTTGCCACAAACCCCAGGCTTCGGTGACGCAAAACAGCTCTGCAGCGGCACCGCATTTCGGGGGTGCAGGGCGCGGGCGCGAGCAGCAGCAACGCGGGCAGCCGTCCATCGCCCGCTGCGTCGTTCTGTCCAGCGCAGTTGGCCAATGGTCGCAACAGCCTGGCAGCTGCCGACCGGGCTGCCTAAAGTCCACTTCATCGACAGCACGAACTCTTCATCTTCACTCCTCCCCTTCACCCCTCACTGTCATCTCTTCACCGTCACCACTTCACCGTTACCACTACAACGTCACCACTTCACCTGGAGCCAAGCATGAAACAAGCCACCGCCACCCTTCGCACCCCAGCAACTGCCTACAACAGCGTAGATGCCAACACCTACCCGGCAACACCTTTTGGCGCCAGGCTGGCCAGCCTGGCGTTGGCTGTCGTGTTCACGCTGGGCACCTTGTCGGGCATTGCCGGGCTGGCCAGCCTGGACGTCGCAGCGCAGCCATCGCCATCAGAGATGGCTGCGCTGGTGCAGCCGCAACCAGCGTCCTGAGCCGACTTTGACCACCATCACTTGCCGACGACGGCCCTCCTGTCAACCACGGCCCTCCTGAGTCTCGCGCTGCGAGACCCTTTCAGCCCCGACCCCGGTCGGGGTTTTTTTATCAGCGCCAGCCGCAGCTGCCCCGCATGCGGGCAAGGATTGCAACCGAAGTTCAATACGCCCGGCCCTTGCTGTACTGCGCATGTTGGCGGCTTTGCAGCGGCGACGCCTTGGCCAACGCCAGCAACGAAGCGCCGACATGGGCATGCGAGATCGCCAGGCCCAGCGCATCGGCAGCATCCTTGCCCGGCAGCCCGGGCAGTTTGAGCAAGCGCATGACCATCTCCTGCACCTGCCCCTTGCTGGCCAGGCCATGCCCGACGACGGCTTTCTTCATCTGCAGCGCGGTGTACTCGGCCACCTGCAAACCTTCAGAAACCAGGGCTGCGATGGCAGCACCGCGGGCTTGCCCCAGCAACAAGGTGCTTTGCGGGTTGACGTTGACAAAAACGATCTCGGTGGCAGCACACATCGGCTGGTAGCGCCGCACGACCTCTCGCACGCCTTCGAAGATCAGTTTCAGGCGTTGCGGCACATCACCGCGGCGGATCTCGGTGGTGCTGATGGTGCCGCTCGCCACATAAGCCAGGCGCACCCCTTGGGCTTCGATGACGCCAAAGCCGGTGCGCTGCAAACCGGGGTCGATGCCGAGGATCAGCATGCGGACCACTCAGAGCGCATCGGTCCCGGCGTCAAGCCTCGTATCAAGTCTCGCATCAAGTCTCGCATCGTGATGACTCCATGATGCACATGAACTCAGCCAAAGTACCAACGCACCGAATGAAAGAACACAGGCGCCGCAAAACACAGCGGCGCCACCCGATCCAGCAAGCCCACGGCGCCTGTCACAGAACTGCGGTTGCCCCAATAGCGCACACCAGCGTCTTTTTTCAAGGCTCGCATCACCAAGTCGCCCAATGTGCCGCATCCACCCGCCACCGCGGCCATCGCAGCAGCGCGCCAGGGATCCACCGGCGTGATCCAGAACAGCGCCGCACCGACTGCAGCTGACATCACCACTCCCAGCGCCCAGGCCCGATACGAAAACCTGCGGTCGATCTGACGCACGGCGGAGCGACGCCGAAGCCAGCGGCTGGCCAGCTCCTGCACGATTTGCGCCGTGGCGGTGACCATGACCAAGAAAAACAGCAAGAAAGCGCCGCGCTGTTCGTAGCGCGGCAACTCCAGCAGCAGCAAAGCAGGCGCATGGCTGAGGCCATACACGCACACCATGATGCCCCACTGGATCTTCGCGCTGCGCTCCAGAAATCTTTCAGGGTCGCCGGCCAATGCGCTGGCCACTGGCAGTGCCAAAAAGACATAGACCGGCACAAACACCGCAAACAAGTCAAAAGCCCGCATACCGACCAGCAGATACTGCACGGGCAAGGCGATAAAGAAAGCCAGCAACAGACTGCGATGGTCGCCGCGGCGCGTGTGGACCAAGGTGATGAACTCACGCAAGGCCAGAAACGAAAAAACTGCAAAAGCCAGCGTTGCGCCCACGGGCCCGGACACCCAGGCCACCCAAAACACCAGGGCACCGGTCCACAGGGCTCCTAAATCGCGATGCAGCCGCTGCTGCGTCTGACGCTGCTGCTCACCCTCCAGGGTACGCAGGCCCTTGACGACCACCACGGCACTGAGCAAGCTCAACAGCCCGAACAGGCCCACAAACAGCAGCGCGACCTGTTGGCTGACGGCCAGCGATTGCAGCGCGGTCATGGCGGCCCTGCACCGCTGCAGGCTGGCCCGCGGCCCTGCCTGCGGCTCATCGAACGACCGGCCGCATGGCCAGCACTGCAGACCTCGCGCGGACAAGAAACAGCTGGCGTTCTTCGTCAGGCCGCAACTGCAAAGGCTCACCAAAGGTCACCGTACACAACACCGGCACGGGCACCACTTCGCCTTTGGGCATCACACGCTGCACATTGTCGATCCAGGTCGGCACCAGTTGCACCTGCGGAAACTGCCGCGCCAGGTGGTACAGCCCGCTCTTGAAGGCTGCTGGCTCGGCACCATGATTGCGGGTGCCCTCGGGAAAGATCACCAGCGAGTCCCCTTGCGCCAAGGCTTCAACCAACGGCTCCAGCGGGTCCTGGCCGGCCTCCGACTGGACCGTGTCGGTGCTGGCCTGCGGCGCGGCGCGGCTGCGCTGAACATAAACAGCATGGAAGACCTCGGTGGTCAACCACTGCTTGAACGGCGAAGATGTCCAGTAGTCACGCGCAGCGATGGGTCGGGTGTGGCTGCGCAGTTCCTGCGGCAGGGCGGCCCAGATCAGCACCCAGTCCAGGTGACTCTGGTGGTTGGCAAAGTAGATGCGCTGCTCGGCCTTGGGCGGACAGCCCTTCCAGTGGCCTTGCGCACCGGTGATGAGCCGTGCGACAAAAGCCAGCACCAAGCCCATGACGCTGGCAAGTGACATGTGTGGATGCTAGCCCAAGGCCCTGGCAGCCCAGTCTGCCGCGGGCCGCACCAGCGCCGCGAGCCAACCCGCAGCAGCCGCGACTGACTCGAGCGCCAGATGGGCTTGGCTGCGCAAGGCCCAGTTGTGCCCGCGCGTACCCGCATCTACCCGCATCTACCCGCATCTACCCCCATGTGCCCGTATGTACCCGTATGTGCCCGTATGTACCCGTATGTGCCTGAAGGTGCCTGAAGGTGCCCGTACGTGCCCGTACGTGCCCGTACGTGGCTGCGGTCAGTCGAAGGACAACGAGATCAGCTCACGCCGGCGCTGGCCGCGCTGAATCCATTGCTGCAGCCGCTCTTTCGCCACCATCGGCATGCCTTGCCACTCGCATCCCGCGCGCGCCCGGCCGTCCTTGCCGGGTGCGGTGACGTGCCGCACGGCCAGGTCGGCGAAGACGATGTTGTCGCTGTCCAGCTCCACTTCGACCTGTGCCAGATGCATGCCGCCGCACAACCGCAACGCGCCAGGTGGCACGGCCAGGGCACAGCCGCTGGCGCTCAAGTCCAACACTTTCAGCGCCATCTCGGTGCTGGGCGATTGGGGGTGCCTGAAACGCACGGTTGGCGCTTCTTTGGCATCACGCCGCACACGCACCGATGCGCGGCGCGGCAGGCGGTAGAGCTTGTCGGGGATCGACGCGATCAACACCTGACCGTTGGCGTCGACCGACAGCAGGGCGTTGAGCACCGGCCACTGCAACTTGGCGTCGTCCAGGTAGGCAGCCGCCCACAGGTCGGCGTGCTGTGCCACCTGCTGCGCCTGCGGCATGTGGGGTGCCACCTGGAAGTGCAGCCGATGCTGCATGTCGTCCACCGACCACAGCGACAGCGTGATCGCCGGGCCACCTGGCGCGCCCATCGTGACCGGACGGTCGGCGCGGCTGATCTCACGCAGGATGCCCAGCAACTTCAAAGGGTCGCGAACACGAAAACTCTCCCAGGGGCTACCGATGTCGCAGGCATCAAGCGGTGCTGGCTGGGTATCTAGAAAGGACATGTTGTGGCGCTCCAGGCGGGGCTGCATCAAGCGCCGAGGTGATCGGCGCGGGGCAACACCAAGTGACTGCAAGTGATATCGGCTGCTGCAGGCTGCGACTGAAGCGCGGGCGGCCAAGGGCTGACGGGCGCGCTGCGCTTTTGGTTTCGTGACCTGGGCAAGCCCCCAGATCATGGAACACTTCAGCGTCAAGCCCCCTGACCGCCTTTGCCCCGGAGCCCACCGCCATGCCTGACGCCGCCATTGCAGCCGCCGCCGCCGCTGAAGAACTCCTCTCCAGCCAGCCGGCCCCAGCCAGCGCATTGCCGCTGGCTGGGCTGAAAGTGCTGGAGCTGGGCCAGCTGATTGCCGGCCCTTTCGCGGCCAAGACCCTGGCCGACTTTGGCGCCGAAGTCATCAAGATCGAGCCCCCTGGCAGCGGTGACCCGCTGCGCCAGTGGCGGCTCTTGAAAGACGGCACCTCGGTGTGGTGGCAGGTGCAGTCGCGCAACAAGCGCTCGGTGGCGCTGGATCTCAAGGACCCTGCGGCGCAAGACATCGTGCGCCAGTTGGCGCTGGAAAGTGATGTGCTGGTGGAGAACTTCAGACCCGGCGCCTTGGAGAGCTTCAACCTGGCGCCAGAAGCATTGATGGCCGCCAACCCCAAACTGATCGTGCTTCGCATCAGCGGCTACGGCCAAACTGGACCCTACCGCGACAAGCCGGGCTTTGGCGTGGTCGCAGAAGCCATGGGCGGGCTGCGCCACCTGACGGCAGAGCCAGGGCGCACGCCCGTGCGCGTGGGCGTCAGCATTGGCGACACCCTGGCCGGTTTGCACGGCGTCATCGGCGTGCTGACCGCGCTGCACGAGCGACAGCGCAGCGGCCTGGGCCAGGTGGTGGATGTGGCGCTGTACGAGGCGGTGTTCAACTGCATGGAAAGCCTGCTGCCCGAATACAGCGCTTTCGGCGCCGTGCGCGAGCCTGCAGGCAGCGCCTTGCCCGGCATCGCACCCAGCAACGCCTACCGCTGCAACGACGGCTTTGCGCTGGTCGCCGGCAACGGCGACAGCATCTTCAGGCGTTTGATGACAACCATCGGCCGTGAGGATCTGGCCAGCGACCCGGCTTTGTCCGATAACAGCGGGCGCGTGGCGCAGGTGCACAAGATCGATGCAGCCGTTGGCGACTGGTGTGCCAGCCGCAGCGTGGCTGAAGTGCTGGCCGCGCTCGACACGGCGCAAGTGCCTGTGGGCCGCATCTACACGGTGGCCGACATCGCCGCCGACCCGCACTACCGGGCGCGCGGCATGTTGCAGCAGATCACGCTGGCCGATGGCAGCACGCTGTCGGTGCCGGGCGTGGTGCCCAAGCTGTTGCGCACGCCGGGCACCCACCGACGCAACGCACCGAAGCTGGGCCAAGACACGCAAGAGGTGCTTGCTGCATTGGGGCGCGGGGCCAGCAAAGGGCGCAACGGCCAAACTTCATGATTCGGGGCGACGCCCTGGATCATGAAACACCTTCCGCTTGAGCGCCGGGCCGGCGCTACGCAACACGCGGCGGCTGGCGGTTGCCGGCCGCGGTGAGCTCAATCCGCCTGCTTGCGCAGAAATGCCGGGATCTCGATCTCGTCCATGCCGTTGTTGACCAGCGCGTCCACCCGCGCCGCCGCATGCGTGCGGTTGTGGGTGCGCCAGACGCTCGGCGTATTGAGCCCTTCGTAGCTGTTTTGCGGCATCGCCGCACCACCGCCCTGACCCCCTTGGCCAGCCTGGCCGCTCGGCCCACCGTGGGCGCTGTGGCCGGATGGTGCGACCTGGTTCAACACCGGCAGGTTATCGGTGCCGGTGCGCAGCATGGGCTGACTGCCGGACGCAGGCGACCCGTGTGGCGTCTGCTGCACCACCAACTGCGGCGGATGCGACGCCGCCTTGCGCGCTGAAGACAAACCGGTGGCGATGACGGTGACCCGCAACTGGTCGCCCAGGCTCTCGTCGTAGGCGGTGCCGTAAATGACATGCGCTTCTTCGGCAGCGTAGCGGCGGATGGTGTTCATCGCGTTGCGGCTCTCGGCCAGCTTGAAGGTCTGCTTGCTGGCAGCAATCAGCACCAGCACACCGCGCGCGCCGTTCAGATCGATGCCTTCCAGCAACGGGCAAGCCACTGCCAACTCTGCCGCCTTCTTGGCCCGGTCCGGCCCTGAGGCCATCGCGGTGCCCATCATCGCCTTGCCGGGCTCGCTCATCACGGTCTTGACGTCTTCAAAGTCGACGTTGACCAGACCGGGGATGTGGATGATGTCGCTGATGCCGCCGACTGCGCTCTTGAGCACGTCGTTGGCGTGGGCAAAGGCGTCTTCTTGCGTGACGTCGTCGCCCATCACCTCGAGCAGCGCTTCGTTGAGGACCACGATCAGGCTGTCGACATTGGCCTCCAACTCGGCCACGCCGTCGTCGGCCTGCCGGCTGCGACGGCGGCCTTCGAACTCGAAGGGCTTGGTCACCACACCGACGGTCAGGATGCCCATTTCTCTGGCGATGCGTGCAATGACCGGTGCAGCGCCTGTGCCGGTGCCGCCGCCCATGCCTGCGGTGATGAACAGCATGTTGGCGCCGCTGATGCACTCCTTGATGCGGTCTTCGGCCTCTTCGGCGGCTGAGCGGCCCATCTCTGGCTTGCTGCCGGCGCCCAGACCCGATGTGCCCAGCTGCAGCAAGGTGCTGGCGTTGGAGCGGTGCAGCGCCTGTGCATCGGTATTGGCGCAGATGAACTCCACCCCTTGAACGCCAGCGTTGATCATGTGCTCGACAGCGTTGCCGCCGCCACCCCCAACGCCGATCACCTTGATCTGTGCTTGGTCAATTTCGTCAATCATTTCGATGGGCATGTGAGCCTCCTGTTGGGTGGGTTGCAGTTGCCAGTGGTGGA
>JBBQIB010000125.1:0-12078 GCA_038324515.1 Burkholderiales bacterium | reverse complement strand
CATGTGGCCATGGCCGGGCTCTTGCGAACGCAAGTGCACGTGCATGATGCTGGCGCCGGCGTTGAAGGCATCACGGGCTTCGCTGGCCATCTGCGCCGGCGTGACGGGCACGGGATGCTGTTGCGGGTTGGTCAGCACGCCGGTCAAGGCGCATGTGAGGATGGCGGTGTCCGGGTTCATGGCGAGTCTGCGGGTTGAAGCTGGGTTTGCTGTGGTGGATCCATCAGCCTGAGTTGAACCAGCAATTGGCCTTTTGCCACGCTGCCCTTGAGCGGCGCGTGGATGTGTTGCACGGTGGCGGGTGCAGCTGCATGCAGCCACATCTCCATCTTCATCGCTTCCACGCACAGCAGCGGCTGGCCCACCTGCACCGGGTCGCCCTCGCTGACCGCCAATTGCGACACCACGCCGGCCACGGGTGAGTGCACTTGGCTGGGGTCGGATTGTTGGCTGGACTCGGGGTAGGCCGAGGCCTCGGCAAAGCAGAAGACGGCACCGTCCAGCGCCAGGTGCAATTGGTTGCGAGTTTGCTGCTGCACCAGCCTGCAGCGCACGACATGGTGGACGCCGTCCACCACCACACGGGTGATGTGGCTGAGTTGGCTTGGGCGGCTCAGCACTTGCACCCCGGCAATCGGCGCCCGCAGGCTGCGCTGCTGGCCCTGACAGCACAGCTGGATGTCAAAGCCCGCCACGCTGCTGGGGCGCAGCACCGTGGGTGGGCGCGCAGCGCCACTTGCCAGCCTTGCCAGGCTGCTGGAGCTTGCCAGCAGCGCAGCTGCAATCCGCCAGGCCAGCTCGGGCGGCTGTGGCCGGCGCAGCAGCTGGGCTGCTTCGTCGCCGTCATCGGCAGCCGCCGCAGCCCATTCGTCGAGCCGCGTGGTGCTGATGCTGCCCGTCCGAAACTGCGGATGCAACAGCAGGTCACGCAAGAAGCGGCCGTTGGTGCTGGGGCCGATCAGCGGCACGTCTTCGAGCGCACGGCACAGGCGACGGATCGCGGTGGCGCGGTCGTGGCCGTGGGCAATGAATTTGGCGACCATCGCGTCGTAGTGCGGCGTGATCTCGTCGCCTTCGCGCAAGCCGTGGTCGATGCGGATGTCGGTGTCGCGCGGTTGCCAGCCCAGCACCTCACCGGTTTGTGGCAGCCATCCTGCGTAGGGGTCTTCGGCGTACAGGCGGGCCTCGATGGCGTGACCGTTGAAGACGATCTGGTCCTGCGTCAGCGGCAAGGCTTCGCCAGCGGCCACACGCAATTGCCAGGCCACCAGATCGAGCCCGGTGATGCATTCGGTGACCGGATGCTCCACCTGCAGCCGGGTGTTCATCTCAAGAAAGTGGTGCTGGCCTTCTGGGTCGACGATGAATTCGACGGTGCCGGCGCCGCAGTAGCCCACAGCGCGTGCTGCGGCCACCGCGTCAGCGCAGAGGGCAGCGCGTTGTGCGGGGCTGATGCTGGGGCAGGGCGCTTCTTCAATCACTTTCTGACGCCGACGCTGCGCGCTGCAGTCGCGCTCTCCCAGGTGCAGCACGTGGCCGTGGCTGTCGGCAAAGACTTGCACTTCGACATGGCGACCCTCGAGGATCAGCTTTTCGAGCATCAGCCTGCCGTCCCCGAAAGCGCTGTCGGCTTCGCGGCGTGCGCTGGCGATGGCTGCAGGCAGTTCTGCCAGGTCGTGCACCAGCCGCATGCCGCGGCCGCCACCGCCCGCCACCGCCTTGACCAGCAGTGGCACCCCCAGGCCTTGGCCGGCCGCAAGCAGCGAGTGGTCGTCTTGCCCGGCGCCCAGGTACCCAGGTGCGCAAGGCACGCCAGCGGCCAGCATGCGCTGCTTGGCGCTGGCCTTGTTGCCCATCGCTTCGATGGCGCTGGCATCGGGGCCGATGAACACCAGGCCGGCATCGCAAACTGCCTGGGCAAAGTCGGCACGCTCCGACAAGAAGCCGTAGCCTGGGTGCAGGGCATCTGCACCCGTGGCTGCAGCAGCGTCCAGCAAGGCGCGGATGTTGAGGTAGGACGCTGCGGCCAGTGCAGGGCCGATGCACACCGCCTGGTCTGCCTGTTGCACAAACAGCGCCTCAGCGTCGGCCTCGCTGAAGACTGCCACCGTCCTGTAGCCCAGGCTCTTCGCGCTGCGCTGGATGCGGCAGGCGATCTCACCGCGATTGGCGATCAGGATCTTGTTGAATGGCCTGGTATGGGTGGGACGTGTGGGCTGCTTGAGCTGCTTCAGCGGTGTGGCGCTGACTGCGGCACCGATGGCAGCACTCACTGCAGCATCCAAGCGGCTTTGCGCTTTTGCAAAAATGCCAGCGTGCCTTCGCTGCCTTCGGGGCCCAGGGCAGCCTTTGAGAATGCACTGGCGGCATCCTGCACCAGCTCAGCGGCGGGTTGAAACCTGGCCCGCGCCATCAGCGCTTTGGTGCTGGCCACCGCGCCAGGTGCGCAGTGCAGCAGTTCGGCCAGCAGCGCTTCGACCGCTTTGTCCAGCGCGCCGGTGGCGTGCACCTGGTGCACCAGACGCAGATCGAGGGCTTGCTGGGCATCCAGCCGGCCACCGGTGACTGCCAGCCGCTTGGCTTCTGCGTACCCCAAGCGCTCGACCAAAAATGGCGCGATCTGGGCAGGGACCAGGCCGAGCGAAGTCTCAGGCAGCCTGAAGACCGCACTGGTGGCCGCCACCGCGACATCGGCCACACAGACCAGTCCCAGGCCGCCCCCCATCACGCTGCCTTCAGGCACCGCAACGATCACCAAGGGGCTGCGCGCAAAGGCTACACACAGCTCACCAAAGGCGGCGTTGGTCTTTGCCAGTGCCTGCGGGTCATCTGCCAGCTTGGCGCGTGCTTGCGCCATGTCCTTGAGGTCGGCACCCGCGCAAAAGTGGCCGCCGTTGCCACGCAACACAATCACCCGCACGCCGCCCGGTGGCTCGCTGAGCTTCTCACTCTGGGCCAGCACTGCGTGCAACTCTTGCACCATTTGGAGCGACATCGCATTGCGCACTTCAGGGCGGTTCAGGCTCAAGTGCAGCACCGGGCCCTCGCGCCGCAGCGCCAATGTCGTGGGGTGGGTGGATTCGATGTTTGTTGCTGTCGTGCTCATACCGGTGTTCGTGTCGCTGTTCATGTCGTTGCTCCTGTTGTGGGTGTTCTGCCAGGCAGCGTACCTTCCAGCTTGCACAGGATGCCGAGCATCACCTCGTCAGCACCGCCGCCGATCGAGATCAGACGCGAATCGCGGTAGGCCTGGGAGATGGGGTTGTCGGCCGTGAAGCCCATGCCGCCCCAGTACTGCAGGCAGCTGTCGCTGACCTCACGCGACAAGCGGCCACTTTTCAGCTTGGCCATGCTGGCCAAGCGTGTGACGTCTTTGCCACCGATGTACAACTCGACCGCGCGGTAGGTGAGCGCCCGCAGCGCTTCGACCTCGGTGCGCAATTCGGCCAGCCGGTAGTGCACCACCTGGTTGTCCAGGATGCTCTTGCCAAAGGCCTTGCGCTGGCGGGTGTAGTCGATGGTCTGGTCGATCAGTCGGTCCAGGCTGCGCAGGCTGCCGGCTGCGCCCCACAAGCGCTCTTCCTGAAACTGCAGCATCTGGAAGGTGAAACCCAGGCCCTCTTGCCCGATCAGATTGCGCCGCGGCACACGCACGTTGTCAAAGAAGAGTTGCGCCGTATCGCTGCTGTGCATGCCGATCTTGTGAATCTTCTGGCGCGTGATGCCCGCAGCGTCCATCGGCACCACGATCAGGCTCTTGTTCTTGTGCGGGGGTGCGTCGCTGGTGTTGGCCAGCAGGCAGCACCAGTCGGCCTGCATGCCGCTGGTGATCCACATCTTGGTGCCGTTGATGACGTAGTCGTCGCCCTCTTTGCGGGCGCTGGTCTTGATGGCCGCCACGTCAGAGCCGCCGCCGGGTTCGCTGACGCCCAGGCAACTGACCAGATCGCCTGCAATCGTCGGGCTCAAGTACTCGCGGCGCAATTCATCGCTGCCAAATCGCGCCAGCGCCGGTGTAGCCATGTCGGTGTGCACGCCAATGGCCATCGGCACACCGCCGCAGTTGCATTGGCCCAGCGCTTCGGCCATCACCATGCTGTAGCTGAAGTCCAGGCCGGCACCGCCAAACTCTTCGGGGTACTTGAGGCCCAGCAGGCCCAGGTCACCCAGTTGCTTGAATACCTTGTGCGCCGGAAACTGGCCGGCAGCCTCCCATTCGGCGACATGCGGATTCAGCTCTTTGTCGCAGAACTTGATGACGGTGTCTTCGAGGGCACGGTGTTCGGGGGTGAATTTCATCGAGTCTCCGGGGGATCTGGTTGTGATCTTTCGATGGTGTGTGGGTCGTCGGCACGGCAGATGCGTGACTTCACAACCTGGCCACACCAAAAGTGTTGGGGCGCAGTTGGCGCTGTTGCGCCTCGTTCGCAATGCGCAGGCACAGGCCCAGCAGGTGGCGGGTGTGGCGCGGGTCGATGATGCCGTCGTCCCACAATCTGGCAGTGCCAAAGAGGGCCGAACTCTCAGCCTCCAGCCGCTGGCGCAGCGCGTCACTCATCGCGCCCAGCGCTTCGTCGTTGGCGGGCATGCCCAGACGCTGCAGCTTGGCGCGGTTGAGCAAATCCATCACCTTGGCGGCCTGCGCGCCACCCATCACGGCGGTGCGGGCAGTGGGCCAGGCGAAGATGAAACGGGGGTCGAAACCCCGGCCGCACATGCCGTAGTTGCCGGCGCCATAACTTCCGCCCAGCACGACGGTGAACTTGGGCACCCGCGCATTGGCCACCGCCTGGATCATCTTGCTGCCGTGTTTGATGGCGCCGGCTTGTTCTGCCGCCTTGCCCACCATGTAGCCGGTGGTGTTTTGCAAAAAGATCAGCGGCGTGCCGCTCTGGTCGCACAGCTGGATGAACTGCGCCGCCTTGGTGCTGCCTTGCGGCTGAATCGGCCCGTTGTTGCCCAGCATGCCGACCGGCTGGCCCTCGATGCGGGCATGGCCGCAAACCGTGTCGGTGGCGTAGGTGGCCTTGAACTCCAGAAAGTCCGACGCGTCGACCACGCGGGCAATGACTTCGCGCACGTCATAGGGTTCGCGCTCGTCGGCCGGCACCACGCCCATCAGCTCTTCGCCATCGAACAGCGGTGCTGTGGACAGGCTGCCGGTGCTGCCCCCATCTGCCGCCCGTGTTGTGGCCCATGTTGCCACTGTGGCCCCTGTGGTCTGTGTGGCCTCTGCGGACCCGATGGTGTCCCAAGGCAGGTGGTGGATCAGCTCGCGGGTCAGGGCAATCGCGTGCGCGTCGTTGTCGGCCAGGTACTCGCCCAGACCGGTGACCTCTGCGTGCAACTGGGCGCCACCCAGTTCATCGTCGGTGGCGTCTTCGCCCATCGCGGCCTTGACCAGCGGCGGGCCCGCCAGATAGATCTGGCTGCGGCCGCGCACCAGCACCACATAGTCGCTCAGGCCCGGCAGATAGGCGCCGCCCGCGGTGGACGAGCCGTGCACCACCGCGATTTGAGGGATGCCTGCCGCCGACAATCTGGCTTGGTTGGCAAAGCTGCGCCCGCCGTCGACAAAGATTTCTGCCTGGTACATCAGATTGGCGCCGCCGCTTTCGACCAGCGCCACCAGCGGTAGCTTGTTCTCGCGCGCCAGTTCTTGCGCACGCAGCGCCTTTTTCAGGCCCATCGGTGCGATCGTGCCGCCTTTGATGGCACTGTCACTGGCCGAAATCATCACCCGCTTGCCAGCCACCACCCCGATGCCGACGATGCTGCCGCCGCCCATCACGTTCTTCTTGCCATCGTCGTCGTGCATGCCCAGTCCGGCCAGCGGGCTGAGCTCTAAAAAGTCGCTGCCGCGGTCGATCAGCCGTGCCACCCTCTCGCGCGGCAGCAATTGCTGGCGCTTCTGAAACCGTTCGCGCTTGCTCTCGGAAGCCGCCACCACGCTGGCCTGCAGCGCCAACACCTCGTCCAGCTTCCTTTGCATCTGCTGGGCATTGGCCTGGAAGCCGGGTGATGCGGGGTTCAGGCTGGAGCGCAGTGTGCTCATGTGGGTGGGCTCACCGTCCATGTGCTCACTTCAACACCTCGGGCGTGACGGCGCGGTGAAAACCATCGAAGCCGGTGGAGCGGGCAGTGTCGCCGAGCGGGAAGATCGCACTCCCCAATGAGGCTGCACCGTCGATCTGCAGCGTCACGCCGCTGATGAAACCGGCAGCAGGCGAGAGCAAGAACACGATCGCTGCGCTGACCTCGGCTTCCAGCCCCATGCGGCGCATCGGCACATGGGCCTTGAGCTTGGGGATCATGCTTTTGATGGCGCCGCCGTAGGTGTCCATGCCGCTGCTGGCAATCCACCCCGGGGCCACGGCGTTGACGCGCACGCCTGCATGCGCCCACTCGAAGGCTGCTGTGGCCGTGAGGTTGCTCATGCCTGCGCGGGCCGCACCGCTGTGCCCCATGCCGGGCATGCCGTTGCGAAAGTCTGCCGTCATGTTGACGATGGCCCCGCCGTTGTCTTGCATGCACTGGTTGAACAGCTCGCGCATCATCAAGAAGCCGCCGGTGAGGTTGTTGGCCACCACGGCTTCAAAGCCCTTCTTGCTGATGGCCAACAGCGGCGCAGGGAACTGGCCGCCGGCGTTGTTGACCAGCCCGGCCACCGGCCCATGCTGCTGGATGACGATGGCAACACCTTCGCGCACGGCCTGTTCATCACGGATGTCGAAGGCGATGCTGCGGCATTGGCCGCCGTCCTCGGTGATTTCTTGCACCACCTGGTCCAGCTTGCTTTGGGTGCGGCCGCTGATCAGTACCTTGGCCCCCAGTGCTGCCAGCTCATGCGCCACACAACGCCCGATGCCGCTGCCGCCGCCGGTGACCCAGATCAGCTGGTCTTGAAACAGGGCAGGCCTGAAGATGCTGGCGTAGTGTTTGCTCACGGTTGTGTGGTCATGATGGCTTGCTCATCGGTTGATTAGGCTTCAAGATGACGTTAACGTCAACCTGTTGACGTATCGGTGATTTCACTCATGCGACGAAGGTGGGCGTTGGCTAGCATTGGCTGGGGCTGGGCCTGGTGCTTGGGCCTTCCATTTTTTTCTCATTTTTCACATTGCATTTTTCAACAAAGGATGATCCATGGACATGCAAGCCTGCACAGAGGCGCTGCGCGCCAAGGTGGGTGACAGCAGCGGCTTGAACGCCACGCTGAAGTTCGATTGCGGCGACGATGGCGTCGCCTACATCGATGGCAAGTCGGTGCCCAATACCGTCAGCAACGACAACCTGGAGGCTGATTGCACGGTGGCCATCAGCTTGCCGAACCTGGCAGCCTTGATGACGGGTGAGCTGGAGCCTGCCACCGGCTTCATGATGGGCAAGTTCAAGGTCAGCGGCGACATGAGCGTGGCCATGAAGTTGCAGCGCGTGGTGTGAAGGCGACTGCTTCGGCGCGAGCCCCCGCCCCGACCTTGCCAAGCGCGACCAGGAAACCAGCAGCGGCGGCTTTTGCGGCCAGCCGCGCACGCAGCAGCGCGCAAGCGGTGCTGGCTTCGCACCGTGATGACGACAACGTCGAGCTCTTTGGCATCAGCGAGTTGTGCAAAGAGTTCGGCATCACGCTGCGTACGATCCGCTTCTACGAGGACAAGGGTTTGCTCAGCCCACGCCGGGTGGGTGGCTCGCGCGTGTACTCACGCCGTGACCGCGCCAGGTTGGCCCTGATCCTGCGCAGCAAAGCCATCGGCGCCAGCCTGAGTGAAATCAAGCATTACCTGGACCTGTATGGCGCCCGTGGCGAAGGGCGGGTGCAGCAGCTGCGCTTTGTGTTGGAGCGCACCGACCAGACCATCGCTGCGCTGCGGACGCGGCGCGAGCACATCGATGCCACGCTGGCCGAGTTGCAGTTGATCAATGCCAGCGTACGGGCGCAGCTGGCCGCGCGTTGAGTGGTGGCAAACAAGGGCCTGGCAAGCTCGCAAGCTCGCAAGCTCTGCCTGGACAATTTGTCCGAAACAGGACTAAAATTACAGAATAATCTAGAAAGAGATTTTCTATGTCAGAGTTGCGAGTCGCCGAACGAAGCGCGGGATACGGGGCTGCCCAGGCGACGCAGGTCAGCCCGGAGCAGATGGCTGCAGCGGGCTTGCGGGCCTTCGAGGGCATGGCGCAGGCCTGGAGTTTGACGGTCGACGAGCAGTTGCAACTGCTGGGGCAGCCACCGCGCTCAACCTTTTTTGCCTGGCGCAAGCGCCCGGACCAGGCCAAACTGTCGCGCGACACGCTGGAGCGGCTGTCCAACCTTCTGGGCATCTACAAGAGTCTGCAGATCCTGCTGCCAGAGCCCGTCCATGCCGATGCCTGGGTGCGCCAGGCCAACAGCGCAGCACCGTTTGGCGGCGGGACGGCGTTGGCGCGCATGCTGGCCGGCAACGTCAGTGACCTGAATCTGGTGCGTCGCTATCTGGACGGCGTGTGCGGCGGTGGTTGGTCTTGAGTGCGGTTGCGAATGCAGGTCCGCCTGCGCAATCGGCCCAGGCGAATCTCAGGCCCCTGCATTGGGCAGCAGCCTGCTGCATCGTGCCCACCCGTTACCCGGCGATCAGCCTCTTTGACCGGGTTGCCGAAGCGTCCGACTTCGATGCCCTGTATGCGCTCGAAGCCATGAGCAACGAGCGCTTGCGTGAAGAGATCGGCCAGATCGAGCGTGTGCCGGCAGCCGACCGTCTCTTTGGCCTGGGCAGCGGGCCCGTGATGGCCGCCTTCACGCACGTCAATACATTGGGCAGCCGTTTTTCCGACGGCAGTTATGGTGTGTTCTACGCCGCCAAGGAGCGGGCCACGGCGGTAGAAGAAACCCGCTGTCACCATGCACGCTTCCTGGCCGCCACGCAGCAGCCTGCGTTGCATTTGCCGATGCGGCTGTACCACGTCCCGATCCAGGCCAGCCTGCACGATGTTCGGCCTCGCCAAGTGGCCTTTGAGGCATTGCATGAAGCGCAGGACTACAGCGCTGCGAGGGCCTTCGGTGCGCGAATGCGGACGGCCGGGTCGGCCGGTGTGGTGTATCGCAGCGTCAGGCATGCTGGCGGCCAATGTGTGGGGCTCTTCAAACCCAGGGCGGCCGGCCCTTGCCTGCATGCGGCTTACCTGCTTTATGCCTGGGACGGCCAGCGCTTCAGCGACATTTACGAAAAGACCGCGTGAGTCGCTTGCTCAGCCAGGACCACCCCCCTGTCGTCAGGCTGCAAGGTCTGGATCTGCTGCGCGGGCTGGCCATGCTGTGGATGGCGGCTTATCACTTCTGCTTCGACCTCAACCTGATGGGCCTGTGGGAGCCGCGTCAGTCGTTCTTTCGTGACCCCTTTTGGTACCTGCAGCGCACCGGCATCGTCAGTCTGTTTCTCTTTTGTGTTGGTCTGTCGATGGCGCTGGCCTTGGGCGCTGGCCAGAGCTGGCAGCGCTTCTGGCGCCGCTGGGCGCAGGTGGCAGTCTGTGCAGCCTTGGTCAGCCTGGGCTCGGCGCTGATGTTTCCCAGCACCTGGATCAGCTTCGGCGTGCTGCACGGCATTGCCGTGATGCTGATCCTGGCGCGCTTGATGGCGCCGCTGAAAAACTGGTTGTGGCCGCTGGGTGCTTTGGCCATGCTGTTGCCAAACTGGCTGGCCCACCCCTTTTTCGACACGCCCTATACGCACTGGGCAGGACTGGTCACCCGCCCTCCCCGCACCGAAGACTGGGTGCCGGTGTTGCCTTGGCTGGGTGTGCTGCTGTGGGGCCTTGCAGCGGGCCAGTGGCTGATGCGCTTGCCAGCGCAGGCTGCACTTGTGCGCCGCTTGTCTGAGGTGCCGGCCTGGCTGTTGCCGGTGGTGCGGCTGGGGCAGTGGCCTTTGCTCTTTTACATGCTGCACCAGCCTATCCTGTTGGGCGGTTTGCAGCTGGGCCGCAGTCTGGGCGCCTGGTAGGGCGGTCGCCTTCTTTGCCCAGCTGTCTCTGCCCAGCTGTCCCGCCCAGCTGTCTCGGCCCAGGTCATGCTGCGCACGCTGCGCATCGTTGAGCTGGGGGCCGGCACGGCAGTTAGCATGCTGCATGAGCAACAAAGTCCTTTTTGGTTTTCATGCCGTCACGGTACGTCTGAAGACCGCCCCCGAGTCGGTCTTGGAGATCCACGTCGACAGCAGCCGGCGTGACGCACGCATGCGCCAGTTTGTGCAGCGGGCCGGCGACGCAGGTGCGCGCCTGATCGACAGCGATGTCGGCAAACTGGCGGCCATGGCCGGCGGCACGCGGCACCAAGGTGTGGTGGCGCGGGTCTCGCCGTTGGCGCCCAAACACTCCTTGGATGAAGTGCTGGACCTGGTCAGCGGTGCGCCGTTGGTGCTGGTGCTGGACGGCGTCACTGACCCGCACAACCTGGGGGCCTGCTTGCGTGTGGCCGACGCCGCTGGCGCCCATGCCGTGATCGCTCCCAAAGACCATGCGGTCGGGCTCAACGCCACAGTAGCCAAAGTCGCCAGCGGCGCGGCTGAGACGGTGCCGTATCTGATGGTCACCAATCTGGCGCGCAGCCTGGGCGAGTTGAAAGAGCGCGACATCCAGGTGATCGGCACGGCAGAAGATGCAGAGCAGACCTTGTTTGACGTCGATCTGCGGGGCCCGGTGGCGCTGGTGCTCGGCGCCGAAGGCCCCGGCATGCGGCAGTTGACGCGCCGCAGTTGCGATTTGCTGGTGCGTCTGCCGATGGCCGGCGCGGTGGAGAGCCTGAACGTATCAGTGGCTGCCGGCGTATGTTTGTACGAGGCTTTGCGCCAGCGCAGGGCCTCTCGACTCTAATGGTGCTCCAGCGCTGCTCCAGCGCTGCTCCTGCTCTGTTCCAACGTTCGAGCTAAGCCCCTACCTTCGGGGGTGGGTGGGCTGCTTCGGCATCAGCGAGTACTACCAACCCGTGCCCGGACTGGACGACTGGATACGGCGGCGAATCCGCATGTGTTACCGGAAACAGTGGCGCTGGGTTCGCACGAAGATCAAGCATCTGCTGGCCTTGGGCGTGAGCCTGAAGACGGCAATCCAGCATGGCGTCAGCAGCAAGAGCTGCTGGCACATGGCGAGAACTCCGGCGGTGCAGCAAGCATTGTCCAACGCGTGGTTAAAAGCGCAAGGCTTGGTCAGCGTCAAAGACCTGTGGAGCAAGGCCCAGGGGTACACGACTTGAGAAACCGCCTCGTCGAGCGCGCCGACTTGTTGAACCGCCCACTGCGGACCCGCACGGTGGGTGGTGTGGGGGCTGGGAGTTAGAAACTCCCGGCTACCCGATCAGGCCCCGCCGTGTGTAGCATTTGCGGTAAGATGTGTACCAACTGTACTGGAGACTCGCCGATGCGCACGAACATTGTGATTGATGACAAGCTTATGGCTGCCACCTTGAAGGCTACGGGCATAAAGACCAAGCGTGAAGCAGTGGAGCAAGGGCTGCAAACCCTTCTCCGACTCAGGCAGCAGACTGAACTTCGGAAGCTACGCGGCAAGTATGAATGGGAAGGCGACCTGGATGCCATGAGGCGTGACAAGTGATCCTTGTTGACTCCAGTGTCTGGATTGACTTCTTCCGCAACAGGCCCACTGCCCAAGTCGAGTGGCTTGACAAGAATCTCGGCATTGAGGGTTTGGTAGTCGGTGACTTGATCCTTGCAGAGGTTTTGCGAGGGTTCAAAGACGATCGTGGTTTCAATGAAGCAAGACGCTTGCTCGGGAGGCTGCAGCAGGTTTCCTTGTGCGGCGAAGAGCTTGCAGTCGAAGCAGCGCAGAACTTACGCAAGCTACGGTCTCGGGGTTTGACGATCCGAGGCACCATCGACCTGATCATTGCGACGCGATGCTTGACCAATGGGCTTCGACTGCTGCACAGCGACCGCGACTTCGACGCGTTCGAAATGCATCTTGGTCTGCAGGTGGTGGCTTGCCGGGCCTAACGTTCGAGCCAAGCCCCGTGTTTCGGCGCCCGCCGAAACCGCACACAACCCAGGAACCGGTCGTGGCGGTCAACAAGGCCGGGAGGGCCGGATCTAGCAAAAT
>JBBQIB010000124.1:0-12137 GCA_038324515.1 Burkholderiales bacterium | reverse complement strand
CAGCGTCGCCCGGGCACTGTGCGCCCGCCATCCTGAGGTCGACGTGCTGCTCAGCGACGACGGCCTGCAACACCACGCGCTGCAACGCTGCGCCGAGTGGGTGGTGTTTGACCAGCGCGGCGCGGGCAATGGCTGCCTGCTGCCGGCCGGCCCACTGCGTGAACCCTTGCGCAGCCCGCCGCTGCAGCCTGCCACCTGGCGCCGGGTGCTGTATGCCGCTGCCAAACCCAGCACAGCATTGCCTGGCTACTGCGCCCAGCGCCATGTGCGGGAAGCCTGGCCTCTGGCTGCCTGGTGGGCGCAAGACCACAGCGCGGTGGTCCCGTTGCACAAGATGCTCGGCCCGGTTTGGCTGGCCGCGGCGGGCATCGCTGCCCCGCAAAAGTTCTTTGACATGCTCCGGGGGGAAGGCTTGCAGATCCAGGAGTTGGCGCTGCCTGACCACTGCGACTTCAGCGCCGGGCTGCCTTGGCCAGCAAGTTGCAAGAACGTGCTGGTCACCGAAAAAGACGCCGTCAAGCTCAAGCCGCAAGCGATGGGCAGCACCCAGGGCAGTACCCAGATTTGGGTGGTCCCGCTAGACTTGCAGCTGCCCTCCGAACTGGTCGCCGAGTTGGTGCTGGTTTTAAAGTCCTGGCGCCGGAGCTGATGGTCGCCAATGATTGCCTGCCCAGACACGGCCCCAAACATGGCCCCTGCCTGTCGCCCGTTGCCCGCTGACCGTTGCCCTCTGGCCCCTGCCCGTTGCCCGCTGACCGCTGAACATCACCCATGAGCCTAGACCACCGATTGATCGCACTGCTGGTGTGCCCGCTGTGCAAGGGGCCGCTGCAACTGCGTCGCGACGGCGAACAGCGGCCGCTGGACCTGGCCTGTTTTGCCGACCGGCTGGCATTCCCGATCCGCGACGGCATCCCGGTGATGCTGGAAAGCGAAGCCTTGCCGCTGGCAGACAGCGAAGAGCGCGCTTGAACTTCACCGTGCTGATCCCGGCACGGCTGGGCTCGACCCGGCTGCCGGACAAGGTACTGGCCGACATCGCAGGCAAACCGATGGTTGTGCGGGTGGCCGAGCTTGCTGCCGCCAGCGGCGCACAACGCGTGGTGGTAGCAGCCGACGACCTGCGCATCCTGCATGCTTGCGCAGCCCATGGCGTCCAGGCGCTGCTGACCCATCAGCACCATGCCAGCGGCAGTGACCGGTTGGCGCAAGCCTGCGAGCTCTTGGGCCTGGCCGACGACGCCTTGGTGGTCAACGTGCAAGGTGACGAACCGCTGATCGACCCGGCGCTGATCAGCGCTTGCGCAGCGCTGCTGGCTTTGCACGACGACTGCGTGATGAGCACAGCAGCACATCCATTGACCGATGTGGCCGAGTTCCTCAACCCCAATGTCGTCAAAGTGGTGCTCGACGCTGCTGGGCGGGCGCTCTACTTCAGCCGCGCGCCTGTGCCGTGGTGGCGCGATGGCTCTGCTGCCGCAGGCGTCACTGCACTGCCCAGCCCAGCACCGTTGCGGCACATGGGGCTGTACGCCTACAGGGCCGGCTTTCTCAAGCGCTTCCCTGCCCTGCCCACTGCGCCGCTGGAGCAACTGGAGGCGCTGGAGCAACTGCGGGTGTTGTGGCACGGCCACCGCATTGCCGTGCATGTGGCCACGCATGGCGGCGGGCCAGGGGTCGATACCGAGGCCGACCTCGCGCGAGTCAGGGCGATCTTCGCCGCCGGCGCAGCCGCTGCGCGATAGCGCTCGACAACATGGCTTGAGCGCGCCAGAGCAGACTCCAAAAAAACTCCCTCGCTGCGGGCAGATGGCGGCGCTGGAACAAGCCCGGCCCACGTCAGCCAAGGCCATGGGCAGCGTGCTATTCTCGTTTTCAAATATTCATAAGGATCCCGATGAGACTGATTCTTCTGGGCGCACCGGGCGCTGGCAAGGGCACACAAGCCAGCTTCATCTGCCAGCGCTTTGGCATCCCGCAGATCTCAACGGGAGACATGTTGCGTGCTGCCGTCAAGGCCGGCACGCAGATGGGTTTGGCAGCCAAGAAGGTCATGGACAGCGGCGCCCTGGTCAGCGACGACACCATCATCGGCCTGGTCAAAGAGCGGCTTGCACAGCCCGATTGCGCCAAGGGTTTCCTCTTTGACGGGTTCCCACGCACCATCCCGCAAGCCGACGCCATGAAAAACGCCGGCGTCAAACTCGATACCGTGCTCGAGATCGATGTCCCGGACGACGCCATCATCGAACGCATGAGCGGCCGGCGCGTGCACATGGCCAGCGGCCGCAGTTACCACCTGCAATACAACCCACCCAAAGAGCCTGGGCTGGACGACATCACACGCGAGCCGCTGATCCAGCGCGATGACGACAAAGAAGAAACCGTGGCCAAGCGGCTGGCCGTCTACCACGACCAGACGCGCCCGCTGATAAAGTACTATGCCGATTGGGCGGCCGGCGGCGACGCTGCAGCACCACGCTGTGCCCGCGTCAGTGGTGTCGGTACGGTCGAAGAAATCACCTCAAGGGTGATGGCAGCTCTTAGCTGAAGCTACCCTCGCGGTGACTGGACATCGGGCGGTTCAGGCAGTTCGAACACACGCGCCGTAAGCCTTCAAGCCACGATCAGCCGTCAGCAGGACAGCGGATCCCACCTTGACCTGCGCCAACAGCAGGCGATCAAAAGGATCACGGTGATGCCAAGGCAACGCGCCAGCGGCGAAGAGGTGAGCAGGCTGAATCGCCATTTCAGCAAATCCGGACCCCAACAAGCCGGCATGCAATTGCTTCGCGTCGACTTTGAAATCGGCTCGCTCGAAAGAAACCATCCACCGAAACCCAAACCAAGCTTAAAGGAACATCCATGGACATCACAGGCAAAGTTTTCATCGTCACTGGCGGCGCCTCTGGGCTTGGTGAAGGCACGGCGCGCATGTTGGCCGGGCTGGGCGGCCAGGTCGTCGTGGCTGATGTTCAAGCCGAGCGTGGCGCAGAAATCGCCAAAGAGCTGGGCGGCGTTTTCGTGCGCTGCGACGTCAGCCAAGAAGCCGATGCGCAGGCTGCAGTCGATGCTGCTGTGGCACTGGGCAAGCTGATGGGATTGGTCAATTGCGCCGGCATTGCACCCGCTGTCAAGACCGTCGGCAAGGACGGCGCCCATCCGCTGGCCGTGTTCAGCAAGACCATCACCGTCAACTTGATCGGCAGCTTCAACATGATCCGGCTGGCGGCTGCCGCGATGTCGAAGAACGCACCTGAAGCCACTGGCGAGCGCGGCGTGTTGATCAGCACCGCCAGTGTGGCGGCCTACGACGGCCAGATCGGCCAGGCGGCCTACGCCGCCAGCAAAGGCGGCATCGTCGGCATGACGCTGCCGATTGCCCGCGACCTGGCGCGCAACGGCATCCGCAACATGACCATCGCCCCGGGCATCTTCGGCACCCCGATGCTCTTTGGCATGCCCAAGGAAGTGCAAGACGCGCTGGCTGCCGGCGTGCCCTTCCCCAGCCGCCTGGGCACCCCTGAGGATTACGCCAAGCTGGTGCGGCATATCTTCGAGAACGATATGCTCAACGGCGAAGTGATCAGATTGGACGGGGCCATCCGGTTGGCGCCGAAATAGGCGTTCCTGGCCGGGCCACAGCAGCGCGCGTCAGCAAGAGCGAGCGAACATGGCGAAGGCCGAGGCCACAACGTTCACACATATTCTTTTGCCATGCGATTGAGCGAACGCGAACGCGATGTCATCAGGCGCGCCACCACCGAGGTGGCCGGAGCCACGGCGCGTGTCCTGCTCTTCGGGGCGTGCACCCAACATGCGTTGCGTGGCGGCGATATTGATCTGTTGATCGAGCTGGCACAACCGTTCCCGGACCGCTGGGCTCTGGCGAACAAGCTGGGCGCTCGCATTGAGCGCCAACTGGCTCTGCAGAAAGATCGACATCCTGATGGCAGACCCAGCCACCCCCGATTCGCCATTACTTGCAGCAGCGCGGCTTGACGGTATCCCCGTCTAAGGCAACGCTGAACAAGTCCCTCACGGCGCCCGCATCCCTGCTTTGGGCGGTCTGCGGCGTTGCAAGTCCTCGTCATAGCCCAGGCTATGTCTGCGGTTTGCGCCTTGCATCCCATCCCAAACCAGGGCGCGGACACTCGCGGGGACTTGTTCAGCGTCGCCCTAGGGAAATGCCTAGGCGCCGCGCACTGTTTTGCAACGTCTGCGTCAGACAGTCGTAAGCACTGCGGCCAACAGTGGACAGCCCCACTTGTGATGCCGGATTGACGCCTATAGTGCGTTGCCAGCCGGCAGATCGCCTGTTGTCGTGTCAACTCTTACGGTCCTGAACGCCATGCAACTGGTGCGCTACATCGCCTTGCCGGCCCTGTTGGGGCAGGGTTCGTGTTATCTACTGGCCGGCCTGCGTCGGCAACAGAACTCCTTCCGCGGCCTGCTGCAGTTGCTGGGCAAGCCCTTCACGGCCGGGGTGTGCACAGTCACGTCGGCGCAAGTTTCAGATGCCCGGGTGCCTCTCTTCATGTCTTTGCTGCTGCTGCTGGTGATGCTGCTGCTGCTGCTGCTGCTGCTGGTGCGCTACGCGGTGGTGACCCTGGAGCGCGCCAGTCTGTGTGTGGCCACGCAGTGGGTGGGGCAGGCGGGGCGCCGATGAACTTGCAACAGCGCCGCGCTGTGTACTGGCGCAAGAACTTGCGGCTGACCGGCGGGTTGACGCTGGTCTGGTTTGTGGTGACCTTCGGTGTGGCCTTCTTTGCCCGCGAGCTGAATTTCAGATTCTTTGGCTGGCCTTTCAGCTTTTGGGTGGCTGCGCAAGGCGCGCTGGTCGTCTATGGGCTGATCGTCGTGTTCTACGCTTGGGCAATGCGCAGGCTGGACCGCGAATTTGTCGCGGTCGAGCCCGAATGACCGGTTCGTCGCCGGCGGCGCTACAGACGTGATGTTCGACTCTGCAGGCGCCACCGGCACATCGCGCAGCGGCGCGGCCTTCAAGCGTGGGCTGAACAAGGTGTACGGCTGGTACACGCTGGGCTTTGTGCTCTTCGTGGGGCTGCTGGCGCTGGCCGAGCAGTTGGGCATGTCGCGGCCCGCCATCGGCATGGTCTTTTTGCTGTCGACGGTGGCCTTGTATGCCGGCATAGGCATCCTCAGCCGCACCAGCGACCCCACCGAGTACTACGTGGCGGGCCGCCGCGTTCCGGCTGTCTACAACGGCATGGCCACGGGTGCTGACTGGATGAGCGCTGCTTCGTTCATCGGGCTGGCCGGCACGCTGTACCTCAGCGGCTACAGTGGCTTGGCTTTCGTGATGGGCTGGACGGGGGGCTATTGCCTGGTGGCGTTTTTTCTCGCACCCTACCTGCGCAAGTTCGGCCAGTTCACGATCCCCGATTTTCTGGGCGTGCGCTACGGGGGCAACCTGACCCGGCTGGTGGGGGCGCTGGCAGCCATCCTGTGCTCCTTCACCTACGTCGTGGCGCAGATTTACGGCGTGGGCTTGATCACCACCCGCCTGTCGGGCCTGGCCTTTGAGATCGGCGTGTTCGTGGGCCTGGGGGGTGTGCTGGTGTGCTCGTTTCTGGGCGGCATGCGCGCGGTGACCTGGACGCAGGTGGCGCAATACATCGTGCTGATCATTGCCTATCTGGTGCCGGTCGTTTGGCTGTCCGTCAAACAGACCGGCTTGCCGATCCCGCCGGCGGTCTTTGGCTATCAGTTGGAAAAGGTCACCGCCAAAGAAGAGGCGCTGATGACCGACCCCGGCGAGCTGGCGGTGATCGCCGTCTTCCAGCAGAGGTCTGACGCGCTGGCCGCCAAGCTCGCCGACGTGCCGGCTGCCATGGCCGCTGACCGCGAGGCGGCGACCCAGCGACTGAGCAGCCTGCGCACACCGTTGGCACCCCTGGCCGAGGTGCAGGCTGCAGAGCGCGCACTGGCCCGCCTGCCCAAAAGCGCTGAAGAAGCCACCGCAAACTGGACCGCAGCCAAAGCCGCAGCAGATGCCAGGACTTTGCCGCTGGCCGGCATGCCCAGACACGCCGCGCAGTACGCCGGCGACCCCGACGGCACGCCTGCCGAGCAACAACTCTTCAGCGAGTCCCGGCGCAATTTCCTGGCGCTGGTCTTCTGCCTGATGGTGGGCACTGCCGGGCTGCCGCATATCCTGATGCGCTACTACACCACGCCCACGGTGCAAGACGCGCGGGCCTCGGTGAGCTGGTCGTTGCTGTTCATCTGTTTGCTGTACTTGACGGCGCCCGCGCTGGCGGTGCTGGTCAAGTACGAGATCTTCAACGTGCTGGTGGGCACGCCCTTTGACAAGCTGCCGGGCTGGATTGCGGCTTGGTCCAAGGTCGATTCGAACCTGCTGTCGGTGGCCGACATCAACCAGGATGGCATCTTCCAGCTGGGAGAGATGCGCATCGACGGCGACATCATCTTGTTGGCCACGCCAGAGATCGCAGGGCTGCCCTACGTGGTCTCAGGCATGGTCGCGGCCGGGGGTCTGGCTGCTGCGCTGTCTACGGCCGACGGCCTGCTGCTGACGATTTCCAACGCCCTGTCGCACGACATTTACTACAAGATGATCAACCCGCAGGCACCTGCGGTGCGGCGTGTGACGATGTCCAAGATGCTGCTGCTGTTGGTGGCCTTGGCGGCCGCGCTGGTGGCGGCACAAAAGCCTGCTGACATCTTGTTTCTGGTCTCGGCGGCTTTCTCTTTTGCAGGCTCGGCATTCTTCCCGGCCTTGGTGCTGGGGATTTTCTGGAAGCGCGCCAACCAATGGGGCGCGGTGGCCGGTATGCTCAGCGGCCTGAGCATGACCTGCTATTACATGGTGACCACTCAACCCTGGCTGCGCGAGCTCTTTGGTATCCAGGGCCCGTTGCAGTTGTGGTGGGGCATTCAGCCGATCTCGGCGGCTGTGTTCGGGGTGCCGCTGGGCTTCGCAGTGGTGGTGGTGGTCAGCTTGTTGACGCCGGCACCGCCACCGGATTGCGTTGAAATGGTTGACCAGGTGCGTTACCCGGACTTGCCGGAGCCCGGCAGGTGACTTCGCCACCGCCGTCGCCCCCGCCCCCGCCATCGCCATCGCCATCGCCATCCGTGGCTGATTCAGAAGCGGCCCTTGCGGCCCTTGCGGCCGATGCGGCCCAAACCGCGCAAGTTGCCCACCCCGTGGATGCCCGCGCGCACTGGCAAACGGTTGAAGCGTGGCTGGATCGGGCGCTGCAGCAGCCGCCGTCGCAACGTTCTGCCTGGTTGCAGGGGCAGCTGCCGGATGCAGCTTTGCGCTCCGAAATTGCAGAGCTGCTGCAGGCCGAAGAAGACAGCCGCGAGCTGTTGAGCACTGCCCCGTACGCCGACGCTGGCACACCATCCGCAGCTCGGTCGGATTCGCAGCAGTCCACCGTGGCCGGGCCCGCGCTGGCCGAAGGCGATCTGGTGGGCGTGTGGCGTGTGCAAGCGCTGATCGGCCGGGGTGGCTCGGGTGAGGTTTACCGGGTGCAGCGCGATGACGGTACCTTTGAGCAACTGGCGGCGCTCAAGCTGCTGCGCACACCCGATGACCCCGAAGAGTTGCAGCGCTTCGACGCCGAGCGCCGTTTGCTGGCGCGTTTGCAGCACCCGGCCATCGCACGCCTGATCGACGGTGGCGCGCATGGCGGCCGCCTGTTCGCTGTGCTTGAGCTGGTGCAGGGGGTGCCGCTGGACCAGTACGCGCAAGACCTGCCGCTGGCACAGAAGGTGGCGCTCTTTGAGCAAGTGGTGGTGGCTGTGGCCTACGCCCACGGGCAATGGGTGGTGCACCGCGACTTGAAGCCCGCCAACGTGCTGGTCGACAGCCGGGGGCAGGTGCAACTGCTGGACTTCGGCATCGCCAAGATCGTCGAGGGCCCGGCTGCTGACGCTGACACGGCCCACACCACGCTGGCTTTGCGCTTGACGCCGGCCTATTGCGCGCCAGAACAACTGCGTGCCGGGCCGCTGGGCGCGACGGCCGATGTCTATGCCCTGGGTGTCGTGCTGTACCAGCTGCTCAGCGGCCAGTTACCCTGGCAGCTGCACGGCAGCGGGGTGCAAAGAGCTGTGCAGCGGCTGGGCTTGCTCGATCCGCCTGCGCCGCCCAGCAGCCACCTCAAAGCGCCGCTGTCGCGCCAGGTGCGCGGTGATCTGGACGCCATCGTCGGCCGTTGCCTGGCCATCGAGCCACAGCGCCGCTACGCCAACGCCCAGGCGCTGCTGCAGGATCTGCAGCGCTGGCGCCAGGGCCTGCCGGTGCTGGCCCGGGGTGACGCAGCGACTTATGTTCTGGGCCGCATGGTGCGCCGGCACCGCACCGCTGTGGCAGCCGCCTGCGCGGTGTTGCTGAGCTTGCTGCTGGGGCTGGCTGGCGTGGCCTGGCAAGCCCGAGAAGCGGGGCTGGAGCGTGACATGGCGCGTGCCGAAGCCACCAGCAACAAGGCGGTGCGCGACTACTTGCTGACGATGTTCAGGGTGGCAGGCGAACAAAGCGCTGCTGGCCAGGACGTCACGGCCCGCCAACTGCTGGCCGACTCGGCCCAGCGCTTGAGCCGCGATCTGGATGCCGACCCGGCCACTGCCGCGCCCACCTTGCTGGCGCTGGCGCAGTTGTACTTTCAGCTCAATGACTACGTGGGCGCCGCGCCGTTGTTCGAGCGTTTGCTGGAGCGTGCTGCCGACTTGCCCGCAGACACCGTGGCCCAGGTGCGGCTGGATCTGGCGCAGTGCCTGTTGCGCTCAGGCCGGAGCCAGCGGGTAGAGGGTCTCCTGGCGCAGTCGCAAGCTTTCTGGCGGACCGATCCCGCACGCTGGCGCAGCAAGTTGCTGGAGAGCCGGTTGCTGCAAGCGCAGTCGGCGCGTGCCGGCGGCCAGGCCGAAGAAGCCGTGCGCATCCTGCAAGACGCCTTGCCCGAGCGCATCGCCTTGTCCGGCGAGTTGCATGTCGAGACCGCCACCCACTTCAACAACCTGGGTCTGACGAAATTCCACGCGGGCCAACTGGGCCCTGCCCGGCAGGACTTCGAGCAGGCTTGGCGGCTGTGGCAGCAACTGGGCAGCGAGGCCAGCAACGATGGCCTGAACACGCTGAACAACTGGGCCGCGCTGGAGCTGCGCGAGGGTCAGCTCGAGCAGGCCGAGCGCTTGTTCAGCCAGGCCCTGGAGCTGCGACGCGCCCACTTGCCGCCTTCTGCGGCCTTGGCGGCCTTGTTGAACAACCTGGGCAAGATCAAGCTCAGGCGGGGCGCGGCCGGGCAAGCGCTGCCCTTGCTTGGCGAGGCTGTGGCCCTGGGCGAAAAATTTGCTGGCGCCAACAGCCAACACACGCTCTCAGCCATGCTGGGTCTGGGCGAAGCGCAGATCGCCTTGGCCCAGTTCGGGCCGGCGCGCCAGTCCTTGGACGAAGCGCAACGGCGCATCCGTCAACATCTGCCCAAAGCGCACCCTTTGTCGGGCATGGGGCACTTGGCGCAGGCGCGCTGGCACGCCGCGCAGCAGGATTGGCCCCAAGCTCGGCTCAGCGCCGATGACGCTGAGTCCGCATGGCAACAGGGGGGCGCCCCGATGGCGCCGTTTCTGGCGCAGGTCGAGGCGTTGCGTGCCACCTGGCCGTCGCCCTGAAGTGTTGATGAAAACGCTGCGCTGAATTCAGCGCAGACGCGCAAAAGCCGCACCCTGCACAGGGGACTGGCTGAAAGTCAGAGCGTGTTTTGCAACTCTCGATGCAGCCAGGCCCGCGCCTTGGCCCAATCGCGCTGCACGGTGGGCACCGAAACGCCCAGAACCTCGGCGGTTTCATTCTCTGTGTAGCCGGCGAAGTAGCGGCACTCGACCACCTGGCTCAGGCGCGGGCTGAGTTCGGCCAATCTGACGACTGCGCTGTCGATGGCCAGGACCCGTTCATCAGCCTCTTGGGCGGCAACATGCTCGGCGTGTTCCAGCGGCTCCAGCACCACACCCTGGCCGCGCTTTTGGCTCAAGCGGGATCGCACATCGTCGACCAGCACCTGGCGCATCGCCATCGCTGCGGCGCGCATGAAGTGCTGGCGGTCGTTCCAGGCCGGCGTGCTTTGCAGCTTCAAGAATGCTTCGTGGATCAGCGCCGTGGTTTGCAGGGTCTCGGATCCGCGGCTGTCGTAGCGCATCCAACGGGCCAGCCTTTTCAAGTCGGCGTAGAGCAGCGGCACAAGTTGGGCGGCTGTCTGCTGCAGCCGAAGTTGTTCGACTTCGTCTGCAGCTGGCGTGTGCTTTTCGGCAGGAGTAGGCATGGGATGCGACCGGTGTACATCAAAAACACAGGCCGGGTTGCAAGACAGCCTGTGAACTACAGGATCATTCCCCGTTGGGTGTCATCCGTGTCGCAGCATCGTAGATCAGCCGGCGTCGTTTTGCTCTGGCTGCAGCCTGCATCGCTCGCACCCCGCGAATGAGGGGTCCGGCCGGTGATGTGATTGACCGATGGCCTGCGTTCTATCCATCAGGCGCTCACTGCCTGCGGCACCTTGCGGTGCCGCAGAAGTTTGTCAAAAGGATCGCATCTGGATGCGTGTGGGCGCCATCCGTTTCATCGTCAAGCAGAACTGGAGTCTTCATCATGAGCAGCATTTTCACCCGACCTTTCAAATCCAAAGCCCTTGTTGCATGCGCCGTCGCTGCGGTGGCGGGCAGCAGCCTGAGCTTCAGCAGCGCCAGCCTGGCTGCAGGAACAGTGGAATACGAGGTCAACTCCGGGAAGGAGCGCGCCCGCATGACACTGCAGTGGCGCGACGCCAGTACGGTGCGCATGGACATGGCAATGCCCGCAGGCGCGCCTGCTGGCATGCAGGCCTGGCAACTGCTGCGTGACGGCAAGATCTACTCCGTCAACGTACAGAACGGCAAGCCCATGGTGATGGAGCTGTCGGGCATGATGAAGATGATGGGTGGCATGGTCAAGGAAATGAGCAAGACCACCACTGCCGGCAACGATGTGCAAGAGTTCCACAGCCTGAAGCCCACGGGGCGCAACGAGACGGTGGCGGGCGTCAACGGCAAGGTCTTTTTGCTGGACTATCGCCCGGCCGAGGGCGAGCGCAAGCAGGTCGAAGTGGTGTTGAGTGATGAGCGTGCAGTGCGTGAGCTGACTGCCGCCATGAACAGCTACGGCAAGACCATGCTGGCTGCGATGGGCATGCAAGAGCCAGCTGGCAGCCGCAAACTGCAAGGTGAAATCGACACCCGCAACCTGGGCCTGTTGCGCTTTGGCACGGAGCTCAAGGCAATCAGGGTCAGCTCCAGCATGCCGGCCGAGGCCAACTTCAAGTTGCCCGCCGAGCCAACCGCGATGCCCAATATTCCCGGCTTGGGCGCAGGCGGCCTGGCCGCCATCCTGGGGCAGAAGGCGGAGCGGCAACAGGGGCGGGTGGAGGCCAAAGTCGAGCAGGAAGCCGATGCAGCCACCGACAGGACGGTGGACAAGGTCATCGAAAACGCGCTGGGCAAGCTGTTCGGGCGCTGAGCCCGAGGTCGCGAGACAGACTCCCAGCCTCTCAGCCTCTCAGACCAGCAGACGCGAGGTGCGGGGCACGCTGGCCATCAGAAACTCCATCTGATCGACCAGGATGCGGCGCCCGCGCAAGATCATGTCCTCGTGCAGGCTCGGCACGTAGGGCAGATACAGCGGGTTCATGCGCGCCTCTTCGGGCAGCCGGTTGCCCTTGTGACCGTTGCAGCTGCGGCATGCGGAGATGCAGTTCATCCACGTGTCGGCGCCACCCCGCGACACCGGCACGATGTGCTCGCGTGTCAGCGCGTCGCTGTGAAACCGGTGTCCGCAATAGGCACACAGATAGCGGTCACGCGCAAACAGCTTGGGGTTGGACAGCGCGGGTGCCTGGCGCCAGGCCCGCGATGGCATGGCACCTTTGACCGCGACGATGGGGTGCAGTTCGATACGGCTTTGCAGCCCGGTGTTACGCTGGGTGCCGCCGCGCAAGGTGTGGAAGGTGTCGCCCAAGGTCCAGGCCACAGCGTCGCAGGCGTACAGAACAGCCGCTTCGCGCGGGCTGATCCACGCCTGCGGCCGACCAGAAATGTCGAGCTGAAGCACGTCCATACCC
>JBBQIB010000123.1:0-12166 GCA_038324515.1 Burkholderiales bacterium | reverse complement strand
CAGGAGCAGGAGCAGGAGCAGGAGCAGGAGCAGGAGCAGGAGCAGGAGCAGGAGCAGGAGCAGGAGCAGGAGCAGGAGCAGGAGCAGGAGCAGGAGCAGGAGCAGGAGCAGGAGCAGGAGCAGGCGCAGGCGCAGCGGAATATGGCGGGTTGGACTGGGCAGCGGGCGGCGTGACAGGTGCTGTGACACTCGGCGTTACAGGCGGCGTGACAGGCGGCATCTCGGCCCGCTGATCGGTGGCGTCAGGCCCTGTCGCGGGCACTGTGGCGGGCACTGTGGCGGGCACTGTGGCGGGCGATGTTGCGGGTAATTTGACGGGAAATTTAGCGGGCAAAGCATTGGGCGCCTGCGCGGAGGCTGCCCTTGCGGCGGGCGCTGGCAAGCTTGCTGGCACGGCTTTGGCAGCGGCTGAGGGGGCAGTCAAAGGGGCAGGCGAGGAGACAGACGGGGGTGCAGGTGCAGGTGCAGGCACGGGCGCAGGCACAGGCGCAGGCGCGGCTGCGCCGGCGGCTCTGTTGACGTTTGCTTGAGCGGGCGCCACCGAAGCCGAAACGCCTGCATTGCCAGTAAGAGCAGGGATTGGCGGGTTGACGACTGCGGGGACGAGTGTGGCGGTCCTCGGCGTCGCGGGCTGGACCAGCGTCTTCGCCGGCTCGGGCTGCGGCACAGCCGGCAGGACCGGCACGACCTGCGTCACGGGCGCACCTGGCGCACCTTGCGCAGCTGCGGCTGAAGCCGACGACTCGATCGCCACAGGCGCAGGTACTGCCTTGATGTCGATGGCCGTGGCCGGCTCGCTGGCAGGTCGCAGCGACCACCAAGCCAAGCCCAACAAAAGCAGGCCCAGTCCTGCAGCGCCCGCCAGCTTGGCGCTGCGCATGGCCGGCAGCGCGAATGAGGCAATGGCCGCTTTGCCCGGTTGCCGCGGCGCCGGCGGCTGCGCTGCGGGTGGCAGCAGTGTCGCCGGGCGCGCGCTGGCAGCGCTTCTGGGCTGCTCTGTGGGCGTCAATGCGGATGTCGCTGTCGGCGTCAGTGTGGATGTCGCTGTCGGCGTCAGTGTGGGCACAGGCGCAGGGGGCTGCGGCCCTGCTTTCGATCCCGTTGGCGCATCAGTCGATTTCGCCGTTGCACTGCCAGCCAAGCCCATGCTGGCTCCAGAGGCTGCCGTTGCGGCGCCACTGGATGGGTTGATCCCAGACCCGCTGGTGTACTGCCCGATCGGCTGGGTTGCAGCCTCTTCCCTGGCCCTGGCCCTGGCCGTGGCCGTGGGCGTCAGGGGGCGTGGGTCGACCTCCGTCAAGTCCAGATCCAGGTCCAACCCGCTGTCAGCCTCTACAGGCGTTGGAGGCTGCGCGCCCAGCATCGGCTGCAGAGCACTCACGATGGCATCCGAAAAGGCGGCGGCGGTGACGTAGCGGTCTTCAGGCTTCTTCTGCAACGCCTTGGCCACCACGGCATCCATCGCCGCCGGCACTTGAGGATTGAGCTGCGAGGGCGCAACGGGATGGTCATGCAAGATCGCGCGCTGCACGCCAAATGGCCCACCGCCTGAAAAAGGCCGCTGCCCGGTCAACAAGTGGTACAGGATGAGGCCAGCAGAAAAGATGTCGGTGCGTGAACCCACGGCCAGGCCCATGATCTGCTCTGGCGCCATCGCGCTGGGGGTGCCCACCATCGTGCCCGGCAGCGTGCGGTCGGCCTGCCCATCGACGACGCGGGCGACACCGAAATCTGCCAGCTTGACACGGCCCTGCTCGTCAATCAACACGTTGGCGGGCTTGATGTCACGGTGCACGATGCCATGGTCGTGGGCTGCGCCCAGGGCATCGAGCAATTCGGTCATCAGGCGTTGGGTCTGCGCCAGTGTGAACTTTTCGCCCGCCTTAAAAGCCTGCGCCAGTTCACGGCCACGGATGAACTCCATGACGATGTACGACACATCACCGTGCTCACCAAAGTCGAACAGGGCGACGATGTGGGGATGATGCAGCCGCGCCGCAGCCTGTGCCTCGCGCTCGAAACGGCGCGCGTAATCGCTGGCTGTCGCATCGTCTGTCATGATGCTGCGCAGCACGGTCTTGATGGCCACCGTGCGGCCCAGTCGGCTGTCCACGCCCTCGTAGACCATGCCCATGGCACCACGGCCCAGCACGCGCACCAGTTGGTAGCGCCCCAGGGATCGGCCAACCAGAGTAATGGGGTCTGAAGACATCAACGTGGCAGAGTGCCTTGCCCGAGATGATCAGAAGTATAGGTGGCAGGCCTGTCTGCCGCGCCGCAACCGAGTGGCCTTGCACGCGCCCGCTGCGCTGCTGCAGGCCCGGCGGTCAAGGCCAGAACACCACCGCCCAGCACAGCGGTACGCCCAACAGGCTGACCATCACTGCAGCGCTGCCCATGTCCTTGGCGCGGCCGATCAGCGGGTGCTGCTGCAGGCTGACTGCATCGGCCACCGCCTCGACGGCGGAGTTGAGCAACTCCACCACCCACACCAGCGCCACGCTGGCCACCAGCAGCAGCGCATGAACACGCGTGGGCGCCAGCCACAAGGCCAGAACGATCAGCGGCAAGCCCAGACACAGCTCTTGCCGGAAGGCGGCTTCGTGCTTCAGCGCCAAGCGCAAGCCCGACCACGAATAGGTGGCCGCAGCCAGAACGCGGCGCAACCCGCCGCGGCTCTTGAAAGGCGACTCTTGCTGCGGCTGCGGCCGTTGCTGCACCATGGCATCCGGTACGCTTTGAGGGGGCGAGCCTTTGGTCTTGGCGGCATTGCGGGGTTCGTTTTTCATGCGATGTCCTGAAAGTGCTGGCCGCGCTGTGGCGCCAGCTCGAGTTCGACCACAAAACCGCGTGCAGCCGCTTGCAGGTTGACGCCTCCGCCATGAGCGCGCGCCACAAAGGCGGCCAGTGTCAGGCCCAAGCCGAGCAGGCGGCCTGGCGGTGCAGCGGCACCAGCGTCTGGAAACTGTGCCTGTGCCTGTGCCTGTGCCTGTGCCAGCGGCTGCGGCTGCGGCTGCGGCTGCGGCTGCGGGTCACGCAAGGCCAGGTTCAGCTGCGCCAGGCGGGCAGCGTCCACGCCAGGGCCATCATCCTCGACCCGCAGCAGCGCAGGCCGCGGCACCGAAATCCACACCTGCTTGGCGCCATGGCGCAGTGCGTTGTCCAACAAGTTCAACAGCGCAGCACTGACCAGGTCTGCATCGGCCACTAGGCGCGAAGGTTCACGCACTTGCACCTGCAGCCCATCGACCGGCAGCCGTCGCACCAGTTCTGCCAGCTCCAGCGGGGCAAGGTGCACACCTGCCCCGCTGCGAAAAAGCCCCAGCAACGCCACCAGCACACGCTGCAGCCGTTGGCCTGCGCCGCGCACCTGCTGCAGGCGCGGGCGCAACTCGGCTGGCGCTTGCTGCAGCGCCACTGCCAGTTGTGCGTCGATGCCGGCCAGCGGCGTGCGCAAGGCGTGCGCAGCATGGGCGCTGAAAGCACGTTCGTGTGCCATGCGTTGCGCCAGCCTGTGCGCCAGCGCCTCGATGGCATGATGCACCGGCTGAAGCTCAGCACGCTCTGGCGGGCCCAGCCAGGCGCCCCCTATCGTCGGGTCGAACTGGTCCAGGCGCTGGCTCAAGCGCTGCAGTGGTTGCAGCTCTTCGACCACCTGCCTGCGCAACCACCACACGCCCAGCAGCGCCATCGGCAGCATCGCCAGGCCCAGCGCCAACAGCGTCTCGGTGCTCGCTTCAGCACGCTCGGCCTGCGATTGAGCGGCGTAAAAAACTTCGCCCGCGCGTGCCGTGGCCACACCGGCTACGCGCCAGCCGGGCAAGTCAGACAGGCCGGCAGTGGCTGTCGCAAAAAAGGCCTCGGAGGGCGCCCCGGGTGAGGCCTGCAGCAACTGCGTGTGGGGCACATGTTGCACCAGTTGCCAGACGATGCGGTAGCTGGGCGGATCGCCTGGAAAACCTGGCAAACCAGCCAGCGGCGTCGCAGCGCGAGTCTGGACAACCGGCGCAAGGCTTGAAGATTCTGCAGCTGCCACTGACTCCGAAACCGGTCGCCACAAACCCTGCGCAGCACTGAGCAGGCTGTCGTCCAGCAACTCGTTGACCTCGCCAGACACCGACACCCACGCCACGCCGCTCAAAACCAGGCCCCAGATCAGCGCCCAGACCCACATCGCGCGGCTCAGACGCAGGCGGACCGAAGGCGGTGCCGCAGCAGGTTGCGCCATCAGGGTGGGCACATTCAATCCGTCTCGAGCCGGTAGCCCAGGCCGCGCACCGTCTCGATCAGGGCATGGCCGAGCTTGCGGCGCAAGCCGCTGACATGCACTTCCAGCGCATTGCTGCTGACCTCTGCTTCTTGCCCGAGCACCATCGCTTCAAGTTCAGACTTGCGCACGATGCGGCCGGCGCGCAGCACCAAGGCTTCCAGCACCGACCATTCACGGGCTGTCAGTGCCACCTTTTCCCCATCGAGCCAGACCGCGCGTGCAGCCACATCCACCTGCACCGGCCCGACCTTGACCCGGCCTTGCGCACTGCCGGCACGCCTGCGCAGCAGCGCGCGCAAGCGCGCCGCCAGCTCTTCGGGCGCAAAAGGTTTGACCAGATAGTCGTCGGCACCGCCGTCCAGGCCCCGCACCCGGTCTTCCAGCAAATCACGCGCGCTGAGGATCAGCGCCGGTGTGTCCTTGCCCTGGCTGCGCAGCTGGCGCAACCAGTCCAGACCCGAGCCATCGGGCAGTTGCCAATCGATCAGCCAGGCGTCAAAGCTGTCCAGGTCCAGAACCCGGGTCAGAGCGAGATCCTGGCACCAATGCACGGCTACATCAACGCTGCCCAGGTAATCACGCAGGCCTTCGCCCAGGGTCGGATCGTCCTCGATCAGCAGCACTCGCATGGGCAGTGACGGTATCACCCCGCAGCACCTGCCGGCTTCAGCCTGTCTTCAGCCTGGCTTCAGCAAACGGGGGCGCAGGCTTCAGGCCGGGCGGTTCCAATGCGCGCATCCAGAGACAAACAGGCTGCGCTTGCGACGGCCCGGCCCAACCCGTGAAGACAAGACAGCAGTCCACGCCTGCAACTCCGCCGGCACCCAAGGCAACGCTGAACAAGTCCCTCGCGGCGCCCGCATCCCTGCTTTGGGCGGTCTGCGGCGGTGCAAATCCTCGCCATAGCCCCAAGGCAACACAACGAGGCGGCTTGTCAGCTGGGCGCGAGACTTCCAGCGGAGAAGGGTCGAGCAGAGAAAAGTTCAGCAGCGAAAGCCTGCTGCTCGCCACCTGCGTCTTCTGGGCGTTGGCCTGCAACCGCAGTTTTCTGGGTGCAGCGATGCACGGTAGCGACGGCTCGCTCGCCTCGACCTGGGGTTTCGGGTTGGGCTTGCTGGTGTTGCTGGTCAGCCTGAACTATCTGCTGTGGGCACCGCTGGCCTGGGGCCGCTGGACCAAGCCGATGCTGACGCTGGGGCTCGTGACCGCGGCTGCCAGCAGCCACTTCATCCAGTCGCTGGGCATCTATCTGGACCCCGGCATGCTGCGCAACGTGCTGCAAACCGACCTGCACGAATCACGCGAGTTGATGTCCTGGCCCTTCGCGGTCCAGCTGCTGCTGTTTGCTGCCTTGCCTGCAGCGCTGATCTGGCTCACGCCGTTGCGACAGCGCAGCCTGCCCCGGGCGCTGAGCATGCGTTTGCTGTCCATGGCGCTGGCGGCGGTGGTGGCTGTGGGTGCCTTGTGGGCGGTGTTTCAGCCTCTCTCCTCGCTGATGCGCAACCACAAAGATCTGCGCTACAAGGTCACCCCCGCCAATGTGATGTGGTCCAGCGGCGCGGTGCTGGCGGCTGACCTGCGCGGCGCCGCCAAGCCCAGGCAAGCCATTGGCCTGGACGCCAAACCCGGGCCCTTGACGACAGCGCGCAAGAAGCCGCTGCTGGTGGTGATGGTGGTGGGAGAAACCGCCCGCAAAGCCAACTGGGGCTTGTCAGGGTACAGCCGCCAGACCACGCCGCTGCTGGCCCAGCTGCCGGTCATCAACTTCAGCCAGGCCGAGGCTTGCGGCACAGCCACCGAAGTCTCGCTGCCTTGCATGTTTGCACCCGTGGGCCGCCGCGACTACGACGAAGGCCGCATCCGCGGCAGCGAGTCGCTGCTGCATGTCGTGGCGCGCGCAGGCGTGCAGGTGCGCTGGCGCGACAACCAGAGCGGCTGCAAAGGCATCTGCGATGGGCTGCCCTATGAAGAGGTGCAGAGCCTGAACCCACCCGGCCTGTGCCAGGGCGGGCACTGCATGGATGAAGCGCTGCTCAGTGGCTTGGAGGCGCAAATGGCCTCCATGCAGGGCACAAGCCTGTTGGTGCTGCACCCAATAGGCAACCATGGCCCAGCCTACTACAGACGATTTCCGCCGGCCTTTGCCCGCTTCACGCCTTATTGCCAGCAAGACGATCTGCAACGCTGCAGCACTGAGGAGATTGTCAACGCCTACGACAACGCGCTGTTGTACACCGACCATTTTCTCGCCACGCTGATCGGCAAATTGCAATCGATGTCCGGCAGCGTGGATTCGGTGCTGGTCTACATGTCCGACCACGGCGAGTCATTGGGCGAAAGCGGTTTGTTCCTGCACGGCATGCCGTTTGCCATCGCACCCGCTGTGCAACGCGAAGTGCCGATGCTGATGTGGCTGTCTGCAGCCGCGCCACAAGCCGTCGGCCTGGATCTGGCGTGCTTGCGCAACAAGGCCAGTGCCCCCGTCAAACACGACCATCTGTTCCACACTCTGCTGGGTTTGCTGGATGTGCAGACCACGCTGCACGAAGCAGCCTGGGACCTGGGCGCAGGCTGCAAGCCTTGAGGGCGCGCCTGGCCCTGATGGTCTGCACTGTGTTGCTGCTGGGCTGGGACTTCAGCGGCGCCGACATGGCGGTCATGCGCACCCTGGGTGATGCGCAAGGCTTTGCCTGGCGCGACAGCTTTGTGGCGGCAGAGCTGCTGCACCGCGGTGGCCGCATCGTTGCGTGGGGGCTGTTTGTGGCACTGTTCACAGCGGCCTTGCGTGCGCCGCGGCAAAGCGCTGCCACGGCCAATCTGCCCAACCGGGGCGAACGGTTTTTCTGGCTTGCAGCCACGGTGGTCTGCGCCCTGTTCATCACCGGGCTGAAAACCCGGAGCAGCACCAGTTGCCCGTGGGACCTGGCAGAGTTTGGTGGCACAGCCAGATACCTTTCGCACTGGCAACTGAACCCGCAGCTGGCGGGCTTGTTCGGCATCACGCCAACCCACGACGGTGGGCCGGGGCGTTGCTTTCCTTCCGGGCATGCGGTGGCGGCGGTCTGCTTCTTCAGCCAGTACTTCTTGTGGCGCAAGCACCGCCCCGGGCGCGCAGGGGCCTGGCTTGCGGCGGTGCTGATGCTGGGCATCCTCTTCGGCGCAGCACAGGCCGTGCGCGGTGCGCACTACCCCAGCCACACGGCTTGGGCCGCCTGGCTGAGCTGGGTGTTCTATCTGGGCATCGACAGGCTTGGGCTGGCCATCCAATCATGCGGTGCTGTCGCGCCAGACCAAGCACCAAAATCAGCCGCTTGATCTGGCCAGCCGCAAGCCGCTGAACTGCCATCGCGCTTCAGTCGGGAAGAAATTGCGGTAGCTGGTGCGCAGATGATCAGCGGCTGTTGCGCAGGAGCCGCCGCGCAACACGTACTGGTTGACCATGAACTTGCCGTTGTACTCGCCCACTGCACCCGCCCAGGGCTGGTAGCCCGGGTAAGCCTGGTAGGACGAACGGGTCCACTCCCAGACATCGCCCAGCAACTGCATCGGCCCGGGGTAGGTCCGAGACACGGGCAGCGGGTGCCAGGCTTCGGATTCGGCAAAGTTGCCGAATGAGCGTGCAGCCACCCGATGCAGCTGCGCTGCGTGCTCCCACTCGGCCTCGGTCGGCAAGCGCCAGGTCCGGCTGTGTTGGGCGCCGCGCCAGCGGGCGTAAGCATCGGCCTCGAAATAGCTGATGTGCACGATTGGCGCTTGCGGGTCGATGGGCAACAGGCCGTGCAGCGTGAAGCTGTGCCAGTCCTCTGCCGTGTCCTTTGCCGTGTCCTTTGCGGTGTCGCCCGCAGCCTCACCCCCTGCGCCGCACCAATACAGCGGCGCGGAGATCGCCTCACGCTGCACCCAGTCCCAGCCCGCCGACAACCACCAGCGGGGATCACGGTAAGCACCGGCAGCCACAAACTCGGCCCACTCCCCATGCGTCACCAGGCGGTTGGAAAGCGCAAAAGGCTCCAGCCAGACGCGGTGACGAGGGGACTCGTTGTCGAATGCAAAGCCGTCGCCGGTATGGCCGGTCTCGACCAGCCCACCCTCAAAGCCGGTCCAGCTCGGCTCGACCGGCCGCACCAGCGCAGACGACAGCGTAGACGAGACCGCAAACGACAACGCCAAAGGTCGCCGTGTTCTGAAGGCTGGCGCCAGCGGGTTCAACGACAGCAGATGTTTGATGTCGGTCAGCATCAGCTCTTGATGCTGCTGTTCGTGCTGCAGGCCGAGCTCGATCAGCGGCAGCAGTTTGGCACTTGTAGCCTCGTCCAAATCAAAGCGCGTCAAGACCGCCAGCACCCGCTCGTCCACCGCCGCCCGATAGGCCTTGATCTCGGCCAGCCCAGGCCGCGTGATCAAGCCCCGCTGTGTCCGCACATGTTGTGCACCGACCCCGTTGTAGTAACTGTTGAAGAGCGCCCTGAAAGCAGGGTGGAAGGGCTTGAAATCAGGCTCGAAACGCTCCAGCACAAAGGTCTCGAAAAACCAGGTGACGTGGGCCAGATGCCACTTCAAGGGGCTGGCGTCGGGCATCGACTGGGCTTGGCAATCGGCCTCGCTCAGCCCCTGCACCAGGGCCATCGTGCGCTGCCGCAGCTCCGCAAAGCGGTGGCCGATCGCCATGCCATCGGCGCTGGCCCACGGCGCGCTGCGAGGCGGCGCTTCTGTGGAGAGACTGCGTTGTAGGGATCTGTGCTTCATCGTTGAATTGTGACAAATGCTGCGGCACCCGAGCCGCGCGTCGATCTCGACGCAGGAGCCGAAGCGCAATTCAGCCGCGCCGATCCAGGTGGGCCTGCGGCTGGACTGCGGCGAAGTCGAACCGGTGCACGCCGGCATCGGACACGCGCAACAGCCATGGCGCCACGCCAAGCCCCGGGTGCAGATCGCCGAAGACCTGCCCAGCGAGGCTGCGCCCTGGCCGCGACCTGCACTGCGCCGCTGGCGCAAAGGCCGGCTCTGTCGCAACCGCAGCCTCAGATCCAGAGCCTGCCATGAATCGGAGCACCGCTGCCATCCCGATCCATGAACGATCTACCTCCGGTGCCGCAGGCAAGACTTGGCAAGTATCGCCACTACAAGGGCGGTGAACATGAAGTCTTGGGCGTCGCCCGGCACAGTGAGACGCTGGAGCCGCTGGTTTTGTATCGACCCCTGTCCGCGGGGTCTGGTTTGTGGGTCCGTCCATACGCGATGTTCTTTGAGAGCCTCGCGATCGAAGGCAAAGTGCAACCGAGATTTGCATTCTTTTGATGACTGCAGGTCAGTCGGCTTTCGCGTGATGATTCAAAGGCGGACACCGCTGACAAGCGCCGAAGACTGAATGCCGGGTGCTTGCCAATCGGTCCAGGGCGGTGTCCGGGTCGTCAGACCAAGACCGGCTTGACCGAGCCAACGCCTGGCGACTTCATGCCATCATGCAAGCAGTGATGCCGCCGATCCTGTTTTGTCGCTGTTTTTGTCGTTCAGCAAGACTCGGATCACCGGCCTGCCCATCCACTTGAACCGACAGGTGCCCAGCATGCAGACGTTGAAAGAGATGCGCAGTCTTCATCTCATCACGGCCGAACAGCACGTCGAAATCGCTGCATGGATTCGCGAAAACGGCAGCCCCGAAGGCATCCTGGCGATGCCGCCGCACTTGTGGCGGGCTTTCGAGCTGGCCAGCGTGTTGATGGGTGTGGACAACGACCTGACGCAGCCGCCTCTGCTGTCGGCCGATGGGGTGGCAGAAGCGCAACCTTCGGGCAACTGAAGGTTGTGGCTGCATGCTGGGGTTGAATGCGGCAGCCGAGGGCTGCAACCGCGATCCGAGCAGCCGCTCTCGGGCCCGGGTCGCAAGCCTTCACGCCTCCACGCCTTGAAGCCTTGAAGCCTTCGCACCTGACTCCTTCACCACTTGCAGCCGCCGTCCTTCTTCAGTGCATCTGCAACCAGCGGCAAGACGGCCAGCAACCCTGCCCCTGCGTAAGCGTCCTTGCAATCGGCGCGGCCGGCCTTCCTGATTTCATCGCCCAGCTTGTCCGGCAACTCGGGAGGGCGCGGCAGCAACTGCAACACGCCCGCAGGCGCCAAGCGCGACAACTCGCCGCCGCGCGGCCGCGCCAGTTGCAAATTCAGCCGCGGCGGCGCGCTGGCGGCGGCCGAAGGCGGTGTGGCGACGTCCTGACCCAGGCGCGTACCGGCGTCTGGCGCGCCCGTCAGTCCCACTGCGGGCGGCATGACAGCGCGGGGTGACGGAGTCCCGGCACTGCGGGCTGGCGGGGCAGCCTGCAGTTCGGGCAGGCCGGGCGGCATTTGCGCCAGCTCGGCTGCTGGTGCTGCTGGTGCTGCTGGTGCTGCTGGTGCAGGTGATGCGGGCTGGACTGCGACCACCGCCGAAGGCGCAGCCAGCGCCGGCAGCGAATCAGCCGCTGGCGCCGTCGGTACAAGTGCGGGCAAACGGGCCAGTGGCGGCGCCACGGGCAATGCAGCAGCGCTGGGTACCTGCAGGCTCCGCAGCGAGGGCGCCGGTGGCGGTGGCACGGCTGCAGGTGCAGGTGCAGGTGCAGGCGCCAATGGCGCAAGAGGCGACACCGCTGCAGGCAGGGTCTCCTGCAGCGAGGGTGCCAATGCAGGCGAGACCGCAGGCGCTGGCGCATCCAGGCTACGCAGAGCCGCAAGGGGCGCCGGGTTTGCTGTTGGCGCTACGGGTGACGGCGACAAAGGCGGCGACAAAGGCGGCGGCAGAGGCGGCAGCACCACCTGCTCTGCAGCGCTGGCCCCTGGGGTCAGCGCCTGCGCCGTTTCGGGCGTGGCCGTCACGCCGGCGCGGCTCGCCCATTGGCCCAGTCTGGCAGTGCCCGGCTGATCCGGCAACGGGGCTGATTCGGCATCCCGCACCGCCCCGCCCCAACGCTCAACAACGGCCGGACCCGCAGGGCCGGTGGCCACCACGGGCAGCGGGTCGGCTTGGGCGGTTGCATCTGCGGCAGCCACAGTCGGCGGCCCTTGCAGCCGGATATTCAAGCTGCCGCCCACGCCTCGCCCGGGTTCGGCGGTACCGCCCGGGGCGCTGCCCACCATCAACACCAGCCACAAGTGCAGCAACAGCGCCAGCAGCAAACAGCGCAGCAGCGAGTCGTGGCTGCCCTTGGGCAGCGGCCAGGCGCCGGCAGACCAGCTCGGAAGCGGCCAAGGCGCTAAGGTAGGGGCCAGCGTGTACATGGAAGCCGCCACATCGTAGCGCCGCGCTGGTCTAATCCCTTCTGCAAGCCCTGCTCACAGCCACGCCCCAGCAGCACCAGCCACGCTCTGGGTCCGGGCCCATTGAGCAGATCACCAGCCGCCGCTGCTGCAACTCTGAGGCGAAACACGATGAACCCACTCGACCAACTCAAACAGTTCACCACCGTTGTGGCCGATACCGGCAACTTCAAGGAGCTGGCGCAATTTGCACCTCAAGACGCCACCACCAACCCCAGCCTGATCCTCAAAGCCGTGCAGCAACCGGACTACGCGCCGCTGCTGCAGGAGACCGTGGCCAGACACCCAGGTGCTGCGCTGGACGCGGTAGTTGACCAGGTGCTGGTGCGCTTTGGGTTGGAGATCCTGAAGATCGTGCCCGGCCGCGTCAGCACCGAGGTCGATGCCCGCTTGTCATTTGACAGCGCGGCCACGATCCAGCGGGCGCAGCGCCTGATCGGCCTGTATGAGGCCGCAGGCATCGGGCGCGAGCGGGTGCTGATCAAGATTGCCGCTGCCTGGGAAGGCATCCAGGCCGCCCAGACTCTGGAAAAATCCGGCATCCACTGCAACCTGACGCTGCTGTTCGCCTTTTGCCAGGCGGTGGCTTGCGGCGACGCCAAAGTG
>JBBQIB010000122.1:0-12200 GCA_038324515.1 Burkholderiales bacterium | reverse complement strand
GCCGGCGCTGCGCGAACGGCTCGAAGACATCCCCGTGCTGGTCGAGTCCTTTCTGCAGCGCGGTGGTCCAGCCCGCCAGCGCATCATGGTCGAAGCGGCTGCGCTGGCCCGGCTGCGCGCGCACCATTGGCCAGGCAACATCCGCGAGTTGCGTAACGTGCTCGACCGGGCGCGGCTGTTTGCCGACGATGGCGTGGTGCGGGCAGAGTACCTGCCCGTTGACTTCGGCTTCGACCCGACAAGCACGCTTGCGGCCGTGGTGCAGATGGCCCCAGCCCCCCGGCGCCAGATCGTCACCGACGCCGAAATGGCGCAGATCGCCGTGCGCTTCGACGGCACGCGACGCGAACTCGCCCAGTCTCTGGGGCTCAGCGAGCGTACCTTGTACCGGCGCCTGAAAGCCCCGGGAATCGCCTGAACCTGCTGCGGCCGACGCGCTCGGCGACCACGCCGCCACAGGCTGCCCTGGTGATGCCGCAAGTGCGCCGGAAGAGGTCTCGTCATGGAAGACGCAGGCCAGGGACGACCACCGGCCGCTGCAAATGGCCTGGCGCCGGCTCCATTCTGCATGGGCTGATGCGTTGGCATTCACGCTGGCCGGCATGCTGAGCTTTGTCGTCTGAAACCGTGTGAGCCGGGACAAGCAGCGGGCGACCCTGCGCGTCCACAGGCTGCGTGCGAGAATTCGCGCGCTTTGAGTGCTAACACCCCTTTCATCGAGATCGACCACGTCAGCTTCGGCTACGACAGCAGCCGCCTGATCCTCAGCGACACTTCTTTGGCCTTCCCACGCGGCAAGGTCACTGCGATCCTGGGCGGGTCGGGCTGCGGCAAGACCACGCTGCTGCGCCTGATCGGTGGCGTGCATGCACCCAACAGCGGCCGCGTGGTGGTCGACGGGCAGCAGGTGAACACCCGCAACAAGAAGCAGCTGTTTGCCCTGCGCCGCCGCCTGGGCATGCTGTTTCAGTTTGGCGCCCTGTTCACCGACCTGACGGTGTTCGAGAACGTCGCCTTTCCGCTGCGCGAGCACACCGAGTTGCCCGAAGCGATGATCCGCGACATTGTGCTGATGAAGCTCAACGCGGTGGGCCTGCGTGGCGCTGCAGAGTTGCGCATCAGCGAGGTCTCGGGCGGCATGGCCAGGCGCATCGCGCTGGCGCGCGCGATTGCTCTGGACCCAGAGTTGATCATGTACGACGAACCTTTTGCCGGCCTGGACCTGATCAGCATGGGTGTGGCCTCCAAGCTGATCCGCACCCTCAACGATGTGACGGGCGCCACCAGCCTGGTGGTCAGCCACGACGTGCCCGAATGCATGTCCATCAGCGACCATGTGATCCTGCTGGCCAACCAGGGGCGCATCGTCGCCCAGGGCACGCCCAAGCAACTGATGGACAGCCAGGATCCCGAGACACGACAGTTCGTGCGCGGTGAGCCCGATGGGCCGGTCAAGTTTCACTACCCTGCGCCCGAGATCGCAGCGGACTTTGGCGTCGAGCCACTGCAGTCCACCCCGGCAACCACCGAAGAGCGGGTCAGCTGATGGGTTTCCTGCAACGCCTGGGCGCGGCGGCGCTGGACCAGTTCAGAGGCTGGGGCCACGCCGCCTTTTTCTTTGGCGAGCTGCTGTGGGCCGTGCCGGCTTCGCTGCGGCGCTTCGGCCTGGTGGTGGCGCAGATCTACGCCATCGGCAACCGCTCGCTGATCATCATCATGACCTCGGGCCTGGCGGTGGGCTTTGTGCTGGCACTGCAGATGTATTACGCGCTGGTGGCTTACGGCGCCGCTGAGAGCCTGGGCCTGATCGTCAACCTGGCGCTGGTGCGCGAGCTGGGGCCGGTGGTGACTGCGCTGCTGTTTGCCGGCCGTGCAGGCACCTCGCTGACGGCCGAGATCGGGCTCATGAAAGCCGGCGAGCAACTGTCGGCGATGGAGATGAGGGCCATCGACCCCAAGGCGCGCGTGCTGGCGCCGCGGCTGATCGGCGGCATCGTCGCAATGCCCATTCTGGCGATTCTTTTTTCAGCAGTCGGTATCCTGGGCGCCTGGGTGGTGGCGGTGAAGCTGATCGGTGTGGACAGCGGCAACTTCTGGTCCATCATGCAGACGCAGGTCGATGTCTGGCGCGATGTCGGCAATGGCATCCTCAAGTCGGTGGTCTTCGGCGTGGCCTGCACCGTGGTCGCGCTGTACCAGGGCTACGAAACCCAGGCCACGCCTGAAGGCGTGGCCTACGCCACCACGCGCACGGTGGTCATTGCCTCGCTGTGGGTGCTGGGCATGGACTTCATCCTGACTGCGCTGATGTTCTCGACGCCCTGAGCGTCTCGCAGTCAGGATCTTCAGTTTTCACTCGCTCACCAGATTGAGCAGCCGGAGTCGACACAAATGGGAAAACGAACGATAGAAACAGCAGTCGGCGGCTTCGTGCTGCTGGGCATGCTGGGCCTGGTGTTCCTGGCATTGCAGGCCGCCAACCTGGGCAGCGTCAGCGGGCGGGATGCCTACACGCTGACCGCACGCTTCGACAACATCGGCGGCCTCAAGCCGCGGGCGCCGGTTCGCAGCGCCGGCGTGTTGGTGGGCAGAGTCACGGCCATCAGCCTGGACCTCAAGACCTTCCAGGGTGTGGTGACGATGACCATCGAGCAGGACTACCAATTCCCCAAAGACTCAGCAGCCAAGATCCTCACCTCGGGTCTGCTCGGGGACCAGTACGTGGGCATGCAGCCTGGCGGCGACGACCAGAACCTCCAGCCCAACGACACGGTGGCGCAGACGCAGTCGGCCGTGGTGCTGGAAAACCTGATCGGGCAGTTCATCACTGGCCGCGCAGACAGCGCCGGCACGGCCACCGAGGGCAGTAAATGAGCTGTACAGCAGTCGAACTTTCAAGCCACCCGAATCCTGAAGCAGACCCGTATCAGCCAGTGCGCAAGCGGGCCCTCAGCCTGCGTTTGCTGCTGGCCGGTTGCGCGCTGGTGCTCGCCACCGGTTGCGCCACCGCGCCGGGCGTCGGCAACGCCGGCAACTCCAGCAGCGCTGCAGCCATCAACCCCGACCCGTTTGAGAACTTCAACCGCAAGGTCTATGCTTTCAACGACACGGTGGACAAAGCCGTGCTCAAGCCGCTGGCCCAGGCCTACCAGGCGATGGTGCCGGCGTTGGTGCGCACCGGCGTCACCAACGTCTTTGGCAACATCGGCGACGTCTGGTCTGCGGCCAACCACCTGCTGCAGGGCAAGCTCTTCCCTGGCCTGGACATGGGCATGCGCGTGCTGACCAACACCTTCTTTGGTCTGGGCGGCTTGCTCGACCCGGCCACCGAGATGGGGCTGCTCAAACGCCAGGAAGACTTTGGCCAGACCCTGGGCCGCTGGGGGGTGCCATCGGGGCCGTATCTGGTGCTGCCGCTTCTGGGCCCCTCGACCTTGCGCGACGCCGCTGCGCTGCCGGTCGACCGGCAAGCGTCGGCCTCCAACCTGCCGCCCACTTCTGCAGGCAGCGCAGCCTTCACGGGTCTTGAACTGGTGAACCTGCGCGCCAACTTGCTCGCCACCACAAGGCTGCTGGACCAAGTGGCGCTGGACCAATACAGTTTTGTGCGCGGCGCATATCTGGCCCGTCGCCAGGCCGCAGTGCTGGACGGCGCGGGTGCCCCGGCCGCGATGGACACGGGCGACCCCGGCGACAGCCCACCCGCGCCTGCCAAGCCAGCCCCCCAGTGAACTTGTTGCCGTTTTTGCAGCCAAAGCATCGCGCCCCTGAAGGCTCGCACCGACACAGACCTGCACTTACATCCAGTGACCAGCGAGGCAGCTGCAATGGACCAGCCTGTGAACCTTCAGGGCGCCCCGCGCGTTGAAGCTCAGTCGGCGCTTGATGCTGCCGCAATCTAAAAGGAAAATTTCGTGATCAAAAAACTCATCTCCCGCGCTTGCCTGAGCTTGGCGCTGACCCTGTCTTGCGCCGTGCTGGCCGTGACGGCAGCGGCACTGACCACGCCCGCCAGCGCCGCCACTGTCACCTCGCCCGACGCGCTGGTGCAGAGAATCTCAGGCGATGTGCTCGAGTCGGCAAAGGGTGACAAAGCCATCCAGGACGGCGACTTGAGCCGCGTACTGGCGCTGGTGGAAGCCAAGGTCATGCCGCATGTCGACTTCGAAGTGATGACACGCTCAGCCGTCGGCATCAAATGGCGTGAAGCCAATGCCGAGCAACGCGGCAAGCTGCAAGCCGAGTTCAAGACTCTGTTGGTGCGGGTCTATTCAGGCGCGCTGGCGCAGTTGAAAGACCAGACAGTCCAAGTCACCAAGACGCAACCGGTGGCCGGCAGCACACAGACCATCGTGCAAAGCGAAGTACGTGGCAAAGGCGAGCCGATCAAGCTGGACTACCGGCTGGACAAAAAGGGCGAAGAGGCCTGGAAGATCATCGACGTCAACGTCGGCGGCCTGTGGCTGGTGCAGAACTATCGTTCGCAGTTTGCACAAGAGCTGACCAAGGGCGGCATCGACGGCCTGATCGCTTCGCTGACCGAGCGCAACAAGTCTGCCGGCAAGAGCTGAAACAGCCTGAGCAGAGCCCATCATGACGGCGATCGCACAAGGGCCCCGCTTGCAACTGCCAGCCAGCACCACGATGGCCGAAGCTGCCGCCGTGGCCGCGAAGTTGCCCGCCTGGGCTGCTCAAGGTGAAAGCGAGTTGCTGATTGACGCCAGTGCACTCAAGGTCTTTGACAGCGCCACGCTGTCTTTGCTGCTGCAGGCCACGCGACTGGCGCAAAGCCTGGGCCGCCCACTGAAAATCGAAGGCCTGCCCGAGCAGTTGGCGCAACTGGCCAGGCTTTATGGTGTGGCCGAGTTGCTGTCGCTGCCTCCAGCGGTGGCCTCAGAAGCTTCAGAGGCAACAGAGGATCCAGCAGCTTCGGCTTTGGCCACATAACGCCGCTGCTGCAAGTTGCGCTTGATGTCTTGCAACATCGGCCGCAACCGCTGCGAGCCCAGACGCAGAGCGACACCCGTGGTCAGGACATCGATGATCAGCAGATGCAGCAGCCTGGAGACCATCGGGCTGTAGCGATCGGCGTCCTCGGGGTGATCGGCTGCCAACAGGATGGGCTCATTCGGCGCCAACGCAGCGCCACCGTTGTGCATGCCGCTGCTGCGGTGACGGCCGCGCCGGGCCAGCGCCAGCGGTGAGCCGCTGGCCGTGATCACGATCAGCGTGGCGCCTTGCTTGTACGCAATCTCGGCCACGTCCATCAGATCACGGCTGCGGCCCGAGTTGCTGAACACCACCGCGCAGTCGCCTGGCTTGAGCATCGTCGCACTCATCACCTGCACGTGGCCATCGCTGACCGCAGCCGCGCTGACCCCCAGGCGGAAGAACTTGTGCTGTGCATCCTGCGCCACGATCCCTGAGTTGCCGACGCCATAGAACTCGATGCGATGTCCAGCCACGCCCGCAGCAGCCAGCGCTGCGATGGCGCGCTCCACCGCCGGGCCGGATGCTGCATCGCGGTAGCGCAACATCGCGGCCACTGCGTTGTCCACCACCTTGACCAGCAGATCGCCAGCGCTGTCGTCTTCGGCCACCGCGCGGTGCACGAAAGGCACTCCTTCGTTGGCGCTGCCAGCCAGCTTGATCTTGAAGTCGGCCAAACCGGCATAACCCACGCTGCGACAAAAGCGCACCACCGTCGGCTTGCTGACACCGGCCCTGCTTGCCAACTCGACCACCGGCAAGCGCGCAAAGGCGCGCGCGTCGGACAGCAGCAGCGCTGCCACTTTCTGCTCAGCCGGCGGCAGCGCGGCCAAGCAGGCGCGGATGCGCTCCAGCATGCTCAAGGCTGGTGCGCTCCGGGTGTCAACTGCAATCCTGCTGCCAGCGGCTGCACCCCTGCAGGCGCTGCAAACTGGCCGGTCGGTCGCAGCAGCCAACCCTGCTCTTGCGCCGCCGGAACAGCTTTGCCGCGCAAGAAGGCGGGCAATCCAGCCAGCCCGGTTTCATCTGCAGCCGCCATTTCATAGCCGGCATCAGCCGCCAGCTCCAGCGCATGGTTGCCCAGGGTTTCGTCGCGCCAGGCCAAATCAGCGCCTCCCGCACCGATGAACAGGTTGTTTTGCGCCAGCACACGCAGCGGCTGACCCAGACCCAGGCGGTGCAGCCTGACAAAGCGGGCCGGCTCAGGGCTGTGGTTGATCCAGGTGTTGTGCGCCAGCAGCAGAATTTGAGAACGGCCTGAGCCCACCAAATTGCCCACTTCTGCGGAACCCGCCGGGCCACCGACCGGCACCGCAGTGCCCCCCATGCCTTCAGCGCCAAAGGCCAGCATCGTCAGGTTACGGGTCGCTCGCCCCTGGCTCAGCACATTGCCCACCACGCGTGCAAATCCGCCGTTAGGGAATTCCAGCTCGTACGAGGCCTGACCCTGCGGACCATCGACCAGATGGTTGTAGAGCACATGGTTCTCGCGCGCCCGGCTCTTCAGCAGGTGACCCCGGTGGCCACCACCGAATCGACTGCCCTGCACCGTCAAACGCGCGATGTGGCCGACGTACAGCAGATGCGCCAGCGACTGCAAATTGGCGGGCGCTGCGCCAAAGCGGCAATCCAGCACCTGCAGCTCCGCGTCCGGGTGGTTGCCGCTCAGCAAGCCCATCTGGTTGTCGAAGAAGCCGCAGCGCTGCACCACCAGCCGGCCACGCTCGAAGCGGATGCCGGCACCGTTGGCGTCGAGCACACGCGCACCCCTGAATTCGAGGCCCTCGATGCGCACATCGCCGTTGCGGATCACCAGCAGCGCCTTGCCCTCGGCATGTTGGCCATCGGCATGCATCACCACCGGGCCGCCCACGCCGCGCAGCGTCAGGCTTCGCTGCAGGATCACCGCGCTTTGACCCCGGTGCTCACCGGCCAGCAGTTCGATCACGTCACCGTCTGCCGCTTGTTGAATGGCCTGCGCCAGGCTTTCGCCGGGTGCCACCGGCCAGGCTCTGCTGGTCGTGGCGCCGGCCATGGTCGAGCTCAGGCAGCTGGCACCCATCAGCGCTGACAGGCAGGCCCGACGTCGCAAGTCGGGGCCCTCAGCCACGTAGCCACTCAGCCGTTCAGCAGCGGCGAGCGTCGACACTGTGTTGCAGCGCCAGCCGCCTGCTGTCACCCGTCACTGCTCTTCAGCCCAGGTGCAGCCGTCACGGGCCACCAATGCGCTGGCTGCTGCGGGGCCCCAGCTGCCGGGTGCGTAGTTGCGCGGCCCGGTGGGGTCCTTCGCCCAGGCTTCCAGCACCGGCTCGACCCAGCGCCAGGCCTGCTCTTGCTCATCACTGCGCACAAAGAGGTTCAGGCGTCCGGCCAGGGCATCCATCAACAGCCGCTCATAACCGCCGACCCGCTCGGTCGGAAAGGCCTTGTCAAAGTCCAGGTCCAGCGACACTGGCGACAAGACCTCGTTGCCGCCGCCGCTCTTGGCGGCCAGCAGATGCAGTTCCAGCCCGTCTTCGGGTTGCAGCTTGATGACCAGCTTGTTGGCCTGCCGCGTGCCCGGGAAAATCGGGTGCGGCACTTCTCTGAAAGTGACCACGATGTGCGCATCACGCGCAGCCAACCGCTTGCCGGTGCGCAAATAAAAGGGCACCCCCGCCCAACGCCAGTTTTGCACCTCGGTGCGCAGCGCCACGAAAGTCTCGCAGGTGCTGCCTGCAGGCACCTTCACTTCATCCAGATAACCCGCCACCGGCTGGCCGTCCATCGTGCCTGCCTTGTACTGGCCGCGCACCACGTCGCGCGCCACGCTCTCAGGCGTGAAAGGCTTGAGCGAGCGCAGCACCTTGAGCTTTTCGTCACGGATGGCGTCGGCATCGCTGGTGGAGGGCGGCTCCATCGCGATCATCGTCAACAACTGCAGCGCGTGGTTCTGGATCATGTCGCGCAAGGCGCCGGTGCGGTTGTAGAAGTCCCCGCGGCTGCCGACGCCGATGCGCTCGGCCAGCGTGATCTGGATGCTGGCGATGCTCTCGCGGCGCCACAGCGGCTCGAAGAGAGCGTTGCCAAAGCGCAGCGCCATCAGGTTCTGCACCGCCGGCTTGCCCAGGTAATGGTCCAGGCGCAGCGCTTGTGACTCGGAAAACGCTTCGCTCACCGCACGGTTGATCTCTTTTGCGCTGGCCAGGTCGTGACCCAATGGCTTCTCGAGCACCACCCGCACATGGTCGCCATTGAGCCCGGCATGCCCCAGTTGTTGGCAGATGACCGGAAACAGATGCGGACTGGTGGCCAAGAACAGCACTGCAGAATCGGCGCGGCCGTTGCTGCGGCCTTCTTCGGCGGTGGGCTCGTCGAGCCAGCGTTTCAGGCCCGCGTAATCCTCGGGCTTGGACAAGTCCATGCGCCTGTAATGCAGCAGCTTGGCGAAATTGCCGAACTCTTCGTCGTTGGGCCGCTTGTCGGCCTCGACCTCAGCAAAGCGCTCGTGGATATAGGCGCGGTAGTCGTCGTCGCTGCGCTCGTCGCGCGCCACGGCCAGGATGCGGCCATCTGCAGGCAGCTTGCCGTGGCGAAAGGCCTGAAACAGCGCCGGCATCAGCTTGCGCCAGGTCAGGTCGCCAGTGCCGCCAAAAAGAACGAGGTCAAAAGACATGGGCAGGGATTTCCTCTTGTAGTTTTGTTGCCGTCACGATGATGCAGATGTTTCAGGGTGGGGTCAATGCGGCGGGGTGACGTTGTCGCAAGGCGCAGTGGAACTTTGCTTTCTGCGCGGGTTCAGGCAATGGAACGCGGGCGCCGCGCTCAACCGTGGGCGACTTTCAACGCCTGCTCCATGTCGGCCATCAAATCATCCACATGCTCGATGCCGGTGGACAGTCGCAACAGGTCTGCAGGCACCGGTGTGCCCGCGCCTTCGATGCTGGCGCGGTGTTCGATCAGGCTCTCGACGCCACCCAGCGACGTTGCGCGCTTCCACAGCTGGGTGTGCGCAGCCACTGCAATCGCCGCCGCTGCGCCGCCGCGCGTGCGCAGTGACCACATGCCGCCAAAACCGCCCTGCATCTGCGCTGCAGCGACCGCATGGCCGGCGTTGCCGGGCAAGCCCGGGTAGAGTACTTCGGCCACCAGCGGATGGCGCTCGAAGTGGCTGGCCAGTTGCAGCGTCGAAGCACTTGCAGCGCGCACCCGCAGCGGCAAGGTGCGCATGCCGCGCAGCAGCAACCAAGCCTCGAAAGAGCCCAGTGTGCCACCCATCTGAGCGCGGATCTGTCGCACACGCTGCCAGAAAGGGCCGCCTTCGCGCGCTACCAGCGCACCGGCGATGAGGTCGCTGTGACCGTTGAGGTATTTGGTGGCGGCATGCAGCACGATGTCTGCGCCCAATGCCAGCGGCCGCGTCAATATCGGCGTGGCTACGGTCGAGTCGACGGCCAGCAGCGCACCTGCGGCGTGCGCCATCTGCGCGGTGGCGGCGATATCGGTCACGCTCCACATCGGGTTGGCTGGTGTCTCGACCCACACCAGCTTCGTCTGCCCCGGCCGCAGCGCAGCTTGCACGACAGCCGGCTCGGTCATGTCGATCAGTTCAACCTGCAAGCCCCAATCCTTGGCCCAACCCAGCAGCCAGTTGCGCAGCGACCAGTACATCACTTTGGGCGCCAGCACATGGTCGCCCGGCTTGCAGGCCTGGAACACCGCCGTGGCCGCCGCCATGCCGCTGGCAAACAGCAGCGCCTGGTGGCCCCCTTCCAGCACTTTCAACACCGCTTCGGCCTGGTCGAAGGCCGGGTTGTCGGCGCGAGCGTAGACGCGCCCGCTGCTGTAGCCGTTGTCTGCGTCACGCAGGTAGGTAGTGGAGACATGCACCGGCGGCGTGATCGCGCGCGTGGCCTCGTCGATCCAGCCCAGGGCTTGGGCGGCGACGGTGTCGGGGTGGGAATAGTCCATGGGATTGCCTGCGCTGCTGTTCAGCAGATGCTAACGCCCGCCAAGGCAAGGCTGACCTCAAATCCCAAGACCCAAGACCCAACACCCAACACCCCGCAACTCAGCGCTGATAGGCCCCAGGCGACCAACGCAACGGCGCCGGCTGCAGCGGTGTGACCCCGACCGGCCACTCGAACTCGCCTCTGGGCACCCACTGGGCCAGGCCCATGGACAGCAGATCCACCGCGCTGCCACGCCGACTGGAGGCCAGATCCAGCTCAAAAGAGTAGGTCGAGGCATCGCGCAACGCGCCAATGAACACATGGCGGTTGCCGCCGGTTTGCCCGCTGATCGCCGGCCACAGCAGCCCGAACCCTGCCAGCAGGTTGTTGAGCGCCACCACCTCGGTCTGCGGCGGCAGGTTCTTGTCGATGACTCGCACAAACCAGGCCGGCACCCAGCCGTAGTGAATGAAGGTGTTGTGCACCACATGCAGGCGGTTCTGGTCCCAAACCGGCAACTCGGTGGCGTAGGCCACCATCACCGGGTTCTGCGTTTCCGAGCCCTGGCCGATGACGTTGCCGAGCACGGTGGCCAGACCACCAGCGGCAATCTCGATCTCGTACGAAGCACCGCCGCGCCGGCCGTCGTGGATGAAGTTGTAGCGGATCGAGTTTTCACGCGCCCGGGTCTTGATCAAGTGGCCTTCAAAGCCTTGCTGAAAGCGACTGCCGATGACCTCCAGGCTGGCAATGCGGCCGACGTTGAGCAGGTGATACAGCGCCCCCACCACCTTGGGCGCCAGCCCGAACTCGCTGTTGGCGATGCTGAGCCTGGCTTGCGGGTCGTTGAGCGCATGAATGCCGTATTCGTTGTCCTGGAACACGCTGTCGCGCACCTGCAACTCGCCACCTTCCAGCCGCACCCCCGAGCCCTCGCCAGAGGCCGCCCGAGCACCGCGAAACTCCAGGTTCCGGATGCTGACCTGACCCCCGCGCACGGTCCACAAGGCGTTGTCGCCGACCAGGGTTCTCTCGCCGTCGATCCGCGGCTTTCTGCCGGCGGCATCAGAGACACCTTTGAAGCTCAGACGGCGGTTGTCGATCAACAGCCGCCCGCTGGTGTAGTGCCCCGGCAGCAACTCGATGGTGTCGCCGTCCTGGGCCTTGGCCAGGGCCTCGGTCAGCGACAACAACGAGCCGTCGGCGCTGACGACCAGCGTCGCTGCTTGCGCCATCGACAAACACAGCAGGGCCGGCCACAGCAGGCACCACTTCAACACTGCAGCCTCTTCAAGCGCAGGCCAGCAAAACGCTCGAAGTCGCGGTCGTAACTCAGCAAGACCGCGCCATGCTCGATGGCCAGCGTGGCCAGGTGGGCATCTGACACCAGCGGCCCGCCCTGCCCTGCTGCCAGCAACAAAGCCCCGAGGATCGCCGCGTGCTGAGGGGAGGGCTGAACCTGGACCGTGCGCGGATGTATCAGCCACTGCTGCTGCACCTGCAAGGCCTGCTCGACCTGCAGTGGACGGGCAAAGATGCCCGGGCGGGTGGACAAGCGCAAGAAGCCCAGCAACACGGGCCAGGGCAGTGCGACAGGCCCTGCATCCCAGGCATCCTGTAGCGCTGAAGCGGCCTGCTGGTGCTGCGGCGCCGCGCTGTTGACCGCATAGAGCAACACGTTGACGTCGGGCAGGATCACCGGGCGCGATCGTCCAGCTCGTCGGCCAGCGCCAAGGCCTTGGTCAGATCCACCATGGACTGCCCCATGTCAAAGACGGGCCATTGGGGTGGCGCTTGCGGCAAGCTGCGTTGCGGTGCCAGCCCGGCCCGTACCGCATCGTTGAGCACCCGCTTGAAAGCTTGACCGCGACGATGGGCTGCATCCTGCAGCAGGGCATGGACTTCGGGCTCGAGGGTGATGGTGGTGCGCATGTCTGATGGCTGCCAATGTTTCAAATCGCTCGACATCTTAGCATCAACGATTTCGACATCAAATCATCAGGGTGCACCTTCGGGTGTTCGCTTTCAACACGATCGCCCCGGCGCCCAGGTCCGAGCTGTGGCCTTCCTCCTGCATCAGGGGTCTGCGTCAGCCCCGGGTGTTTACCCACTGGCAAAGCGCCAGCCAAACTGCCATGCTCCGCGCCGCCGTGTTCAGTGTCACGGTTTTGTCATGGAGAACATTCGAATGAATTCAACTCTCTCGGCACGCGCCGCAACCACACTGCTGGCCGCCGCACTCGCCGCTGCGGCCACCGCAGGCACAGCCCAGGCCCAGAG
>JBBQIB010000121.1:0-12314 GCA_038324515.1 Burkholderiales bacterium | reverse complement strand
AGGGCAGTGGCCGCGGCACCGAGTACGGGGCCTGCCGCTGTGCCCGGTACAGCGCCCGTTACCGAACCCGGTACTGAACCCGTCACGCCGGCCGCTGCTGTGCCGGGGGCCGATGCGGCGGGCTTAGCTGCGGCCGCTGCGGCGCTCGTGCCTGCGGGCAGGGCGCCGGCGGTGGCCAGTTCGCCCGCCGCCGCTGTCGTTGCGCCCACTGTCGCGGCGCCCGGTGTGGCTGCGGCCGCGGCAGTGCCGGGGGCAGTGATGGCCGCCGGAACTGCAGCCGCTGCTGCGGGCGCAGCAACCGACGGGGTGGCCGTGGCCCGCAGCGCCGACGCGCCGGGCGACGACACCGACTGTGCCGCCGCGGCCGCGGGCTGTTCGCCGCCGGCGGCGCTCAGGCGCGACACCAGGTTGCTGGCGGCCGAGCCCACCGCCCCCGCGACTGAAGTGGCGGTGGACACCGTCGCCACCGCCGCCTGCGTGCCGGCCATCGCCTGCGCCACCTGCGAGGCCACGACCAGCGTGGCGGCGGTGGCGGCCACCGAGCCGGCCACGCCGGCTGCTGTGCTGGCGACCGCGCTGACGGCACTGCCTGCCGCCGACGTGCCAGCCGTGCTGCCGATGGAGCTGGCGGCATTGCCCGGCTGGGCCGTACCGCTTCCGTCGGGTGCCGCGGTGGACGGCTGGGTGTTGGACGCGTTGCCCTCGCCGCTGCCGGTGCTGGTCGCCGCGACCGCCGAGCCGCCGGCGACCGGCGCGGGCGCCGCCGCGCCTGCCGTCGTGCCCCCGATGGTGGCCGTGGCCGGCACCGGGCTGCCGCCCACGGCCTGCGCCGCGGCGGCGGCGGTGCGCCCGTCGCGCAATTGCCGCACGGCCTGGCGGACGGCCTCGCGTGCAATCTCCTCGGGCGTGCGCGGCACCAGGTCGGTCAGAGGCGCCACGGCAAAGTCGTCGCGTTCGCCGCTGGTGCCCGACATCCAGGGCGCGACCTCGCCATTGCTGGCGTCGAACAAGGCGATGCGCGTGCGGCGCAGGATCTCCGGGCCCTTCAGCCGCGGCGTCACCAAGGCCCCCACGAACGTGCTGGCGAAGGGGGTGGCGGCGATCTGGCGCGGGTCGGTCGGCAGTGGCGTCGGCAGCGGCGCTGTCGCCGGCACTTCCTGGACGGTGCCCGGCGCCGCACTCAGCAGCAGCGCCACGCCCGGCGGCGCCGGCTGTTCGGCCAGCCCGCGCTGCGGCAGTGCGGCCAGCGCCGGGTGCTGGTAGGCCGCGTCGATGACGAGCAGGCGCGAGCTTTCGGGTGTGCTCGCCAGCGCCTCGGCCAGTTCCTTCAGCGGCAGGCCGCGGCGCTTGAGCTGTGCGATCAGTTGCTCGGGCGGCAATTTTTCGTCGAGCGTGGCGTCACGCGGCAGCAGCAGGTTCTGGCCCTCGACCTGCACGCCCAGACCGACGACATAGATGATGCCCAGGCCACCCGGCTCCAGCCGCGCGCGAAACTCGCGCAGCGCCGCACGCATGTCGGCCAGCAGCACGTCAGAACGTTTCATCACGACATAGCCGCCCTTGCGCAGCGCCGCGGCGACGGCTTCGCTGTCGCGTGGTGCGCTGTCCACCACGCGCTCGCCGCGAACCGACCCGGCGTTGATGACCAAAGCCAGCCGCTGCCGGCCCAGGCCCAGCGCATCGGTCAGGGTCTGGATATTGGCCGGCACGCTGATGCCCAGCCTGGCCGGGTCGAGCTTGCGCTCGGGTGCGGGGCCGGCCGTTCCAGTGCCGGAATTTGCCGTGCCGGCACTGCCCTGGGCCCAGGCCGCGCCGCCGCCATGCATCAGGCCGATGCACAAGGCAGCCAGCGTGAGCCGGAAGTTTCGGGATTTGCGTGTCATGGCCAGGCCTCTTGCTGCGGCCGTCGGTGCGAGCCGGGCATCATGGCCCGGGGCAGGACGGCAGCCCGCACTGTGACAGAGTGCAAGCGGCTGGTCATCCGGTGGGCGGCGGAGTCCGCAGCGCTGGAGCTGTTCCAGGATGGAAGTCCCCCCGCTTGCGGGGGCGGCCTGGTCAGCGGACTTGCCTGGCGGAGCCCTCAAGTCGAAAGTCAGCTTCCTGGATCTCTTTTGGATTCGCGCTCCCGGCCATGAGCCGACGATCAGTCGCCGGCTCCCAGAGGGGACCTCAATCAGACCCGATCACGACTTCAAGTCAAGGAACTCGGGTTTGTCCGCACTGCGCCGATGCCAATCCGGGCAGTCGCTGGGTAAATCCGGTGATAACCTTCTCTGCACATCGCAAAGAAGGTTGTCATGTTGTCGACGCCGGAGTTCTGCATCTTTCTGGTTGGCACAGGCGCGCTGGCCGATCGAGCGCTTCAGAAGCACCTGCAAACGCAGTATGCGGTTCACCGCATGTCCGATGCTGCTGACGTCGAACGCGTGGCCGCCCAGAACCGGCCCGATGTGATTGTGTGCGAGCAGCAGTTGGCAGACGGGCGCGGCGTGGATCTGCTTCACCACTTGCGCTTTGCGCAGCCCCACGCGGTGCGCGTGCTGGCGCTGCAAAGCGCGCGGCGGGAAGAGATGGCGCGGGCGATCAACGATGCCGCCGTCTACCAGGTCATCTCGCCGCCCTTCGAGCCTGAGCAGTTGGCCTTGGTGATCAAGCGCGCGTTGGAAAGTCGCGAGCTGTCGCGCATTCACCGTTACCTCAGCCGTGAGTTGAAGTTTGCCGACGACGTGATCCGCCATGAAAACGACTCCATGGTGCGGGCGCTGCAAGAGACCTATCAGTTCGACAAGCTCGTTTTCATCAGCGACAAGATGGCCGAGGTCTGCAATCTCGCCCGCAAGGCGGCAGTCACCGACTTGCCGGTGTTGATTGAAGGCGAAACGGGCACCGGCAAGGAGTTGATGGCCAAAGCCATTCACATGTTCAGCAACCGGCACAAGGAAGCCTTCGTTGCGCAGAACTGTGGCGCCATCGCCGACCAGCTGTTGCTTTCAGAACTGTTCGGCCACAAGCGCGGCGGCTTCACCGGCGCCATCAGCGACAGGCTGGGCCTGTTCGTCGCAAGCGATAAAGGCACGGTGTTTCTCGACGAGATCGCCGACATCTCCCCGTTGGTGCAGGTGAGCCTGTTGCGCTTCCTGGAGGACGGCGAGGTCAAGGCCATCGGCAGTGATCGCACGAAGGCGACCAACGTGCGCATCATTGCGGCCAGCAACCGGCCGATTCGCCAGTTGGTGGAAGAAGGCAAGTTCAGGCGCGACCTGTACTACCGGCTGAAAGGTTTTGAGATCGCGATCCCGCCGCTGCGCGACCGCCCCGAGGACATCCCGGTGCTGATCGACTACCTGATCAAGAAGTATTGCCAGGTGTTCAGCCGAAAGATCCCCGGCGTCGCCAGTCAGGCGCAACAGAAGCTCCGTTCGTATGCATTTCCGGGCAACGTGCGCGAGCTTGAAAACGAAATCAGGCGCACCGTCGCCGTAGTACAAAACGGCGAGTTCATCACCGTGCAGCATCTGTCGGCCGACATCGCCAGGGCTCGGCCGCGTCATGACCGCACGCAGGTGCAGTCCGTCGCCTTGGATGGCCGCAGCCTGAAAGACCGTGTCGAACAGCTCGAGGTGGCGCTGGTGCGCGCGGCGCTGGATCTGCATCGCGGAAACCACACCCGTGCGGCCGAAGAATTGGGTCTGTCGCGCGTGGGATTGAGCAACAAGCTCAAGCGCTATGACGTTGGCCGTGCTGGCGAACCTGAGGCCGCGAGAACGTGACCCATCCGCCCGCCGATGACCCTGAGGAAAGCCACGACAAGGCCGCCGCGTTCGTTCGAGCCCTGGTGTCGCCGAGCCGACCGCTCGCAGGCCACCGCGAGTTGGGCATCACGGCACTGGCACGTCGGCTCGGCCTGAAGGACGACCAGTTGGGTGGCCACTGGTGCAGTCGCTGCCAAGGCATCTGGTATGGCTGCATGCTGGAGGTGGAATGCCCTGCCTGCGGCAATCGCCAGGGTTGAGTCACCCAGCCGCAATCGCTCGCTGGGCACGTTTGACGGCGTCAACTTTGTTTGCATTTCGCCCAAGTGCAAATCATCTTTGCGGTGGCGTACTGATCTCCAAGAGGCCGGAGTTCTCTCTCCAGCCCGGCAGAACTAGGACATACCCGCGTTGGCCGTCAACTGGCACACGACGTGCATCTAGGCAGGCACGCCGACGCGTCACGCAAGTGACGACAGCTCAGTCGGCTCGTCGCTGTTTCACCAAACCCAAGTCCTGAACCCGGAGTTCTTCGATGGCCAATCTGCTGTGGTTGCAAGGCGGTGCTTGCTCGGGCAACACCATGTCGTTCCTCAACGCCGAGGAGCCGAGCGCCTGTGACCTGGTCACCGACTTCGGCATCAACGTGCTGTGGCACCCTTCGCTCGGGGTGGAGCTCGGCGACAACCTGCAGAAGCTGCTGCGCGACTGCGTCTCCGGCGCCATCGCCCTCGACATCTTCGTTTTTGAAGGCAGCGTGGTCAACGCGCCCAACGGCACCGGCGAGTGGAACCGGTTCGCGGGGCGGCCGATGAAGGACTGGGTCAAGGAGCTTTGCAACGCGGCCAAGTTCGTGGTGGCCATCGGCGACTGCGCCACCTATGGTGGCATTCCCGCGATGGCTCCGAACCCGAGCCAGTCCGAAGGGCTGCAGTTCCTCAAGCGTGCGCATGGTGGCTTCCTCGGCAAGACCTGGGTCTCGAAGTCGGGCCTGCCGGTCATCAACGTGCCTGGTTGTCCGGCGCATCCCGACTGGATCACGCAGATCGTCGTGGCCGTGGCCACCGGCCGTGCCGACGACATTGGCCTGGACGAGTTTCAGCGTCCCAAGACCTTCTTCCAGAGCTTCACGCAGACCGGCTGCACGCGCAACATGCACTTCGCCTACAAGGTGTCCGCTACCGCCTTCGGCCAGCGCAAGGGCTGCTTGTTCTACGACCTCGGCTGCCGCGGCCCGATGACGCATTCGCCCTGCAACCGCATCCTGTGGAACCGGCAGTCCTCCAAGACGCGCGCCGGCATGCCGTGCCTGGGCTGCACCGAGCCCGAGTTCCCGTTCTTCGACCTGGCGCCGGGAACCGTCTTCAAGACCCAGACCATGATGGGCGTGCCCAAGGAGCTGCCGACGGGTGTCGACAAGAAGGGCTACATCGCACTCACCGGAGCGGCGAAGAACGCAGCGCCGAAGTGGGCCGAAGAAGACATCTTCGTGGTTTGAAGTTGCCTCGAAAACAAACACAGGAGAAACGGGTGAACCACTCATTCAAGTCATTCCTTGAGGCGGCGCAACGGTCAGCGAAACTGCCCCTGCTTTGCATCGCTTTGATCGGCGCACCGATGGCCGTGCTGGCGCACACCGGCGAAGTGGGCCACGACCATGGCGCGTTGCAGGCCTGGATGCAAGGCTTCGTCCATCCGTTCACCGGGTGGGACCATCTGGCGACCATGCTCGCCGTGGGCGCGTGGAGTGCACTGGCCCTGCGCAGGGCATGGCTCGCGCCGGCCGTGTTCATCGGCGCGCTGATCGTCGGCGCGAGCCTGGGGATGTCGGGGCTGCAGCTGTCGGCCGTCGAGCCCATGATCGCGGCCTCGCTGGTCGTGCTGGGTCTGCTGCTCGCGAGCCGGGCGCCGGTGCCGTTGTTGGCGGGCGGCCTCATCGCTGGGGTGTTTGCGTTGTTCCACGGTGCTGCACACGGGCAGCAGCTGGCTGGCCCGCATGCCGGCTATGCGTTGCTTGGCATGGTGCTGGCGACGGCCCTGCTCCACCTGTGCGGCATGGCGCTCGGCTACGCGCTGCGCAGCCGCACTGCATGGGCAACCCGGACCGCAGGCGTGGCCACTGCAGCGCTGGGCATGACCCTGCTGTTGCCGGCCATCGCGTCGGCGATGGCTTGAGCACGGCCACCTCCCGACTCCCAACCGAACGACAGCGCTGCCCCCAGCGCGCCCACTGCAGCATCTTCCTGGAGACATCATGTCCACCGTTCAAACACTCGATATCTCGCCCGTCGGACGTGTCGAAGGCGACCTCGACATCCGCGTCGACATCCAAGACGGCCATGTCGTCAATGCCTGGACGCAGGCCGAACTGTTCCGCGGTTTCGAAGTCATCCTTCGCGACAAAGACCCGCAGGCGGGATTGGTGGTCACGCCACGCGCCTGCGGCATCTGTGGTGCCTCGCACCTGACTTGCGCAGCCTGGGCGCTCGACACTGCCTGGCAAACCGAAGTGCCACGCAATGCCATCCTGGCGCGCAACCTGGGCCAGATCGTGGAGAGCCTGCAAAGCCAGCCGCGCTACTTCTACGGCCTGTATGCCATTGACCTGACCAACAAGAAGTACAAGCACAGCCAGTACTTTGAGGAGGCCTGCAAGCGCTTCGCGCCTTTCACGGGCTCATCGTATGAACGCGGCGTCACGATCTCGGGCAAGCCGGTGGAGATCTATGCGCTGCTGGGTGGTCAGTGGCCGCATTCCAGCTACATGGTGCCTGGTGGCGTGATGTGCGCGCCAACGCTGACCGACGTGACACGCGCCTGGGCCATTCTCGAGTACTTCAAGAAAAACTGGCTCGAGTCGATGTGGCTGGGCTGCACGCTCGAGCGCTATGAGCAGATCAAGAGCTACGACGACTTCATGGTCTGGCTCGATGAGTCCCCCGCGCACGCCAATTCCGACCTGGGTTTCTATTGGAAGATGGGTCTGGACGTGGGTCTGGACAAATACGGTGCCGGCGTCGGCAAGTACATCAGCTGGGGTTACCTGCCGCACGAAGACAAGTACCAGAAGCCGACCATCGAGGGTCGCAATTCCGCCGTGATCATGAAGGGCGGGGTTTATGACTCGGCCACCGACGTCCACACGGCGATGGACCAGAAGTTTGTCCGTGAGAACCTCAGCCACGGCTGGTACGACGAAGGCACGGCCGACTTCCATCCCTTTGACCGCACCACCAAGCCGATTCAGAAGAACACCATCGACCACGCCGGCAAGTATTCCTGGTCGTCGGCCGTCAGCCATTCCGACTTCGGGCGCTTGGAGGCTGGGCCATTTGCGCGGCAATTGATCGCCGGCGGCAAGCATGGCGAGGCCTGGCAACACTACGACCCGCTGGTGCTCGACATGTTCAAGAAAATGGGTGGCGCCAGCGTGCACCTGCGGCAGATCGCACGCATGCACGAAACCATCAAGCTCTACCGCCAGGCCGAACGTTGCCTGCGGGAATTCAAACTCAATGATCCCTGGTACATCAAACCTCGCGAGCGCGACGGCCGGGGTTGGGGTGCCACTGAAGCGATCCGTGGCGCGCTGTGCCACTGGATCGAAGTCAAGGACGGCAAGATCAAGAACTACCAGATCATTGCCCCCACCACCTGGAACGTAGGTCCCCGTGACGGCGCGCATGTGCGCGGGCCGATCGAAGAGGCCCTCATCGGCACACCGATTGCGGACGCCAGCGATCCCGTGGAAGTGGGCCACGTGGCGCGTTCGTTCGACTCCTGCCTGGTTTGCACCGTGCACGCCCATGATGCCAAGAGCGGTCAGGAACTTGCACGCTTCCGCACCGCCTGACCACGCCAGGGATACGCACAGAAAATGTCGCTGACGTCGGCAGCCACGAGTTGCCGGCGCAGAATCCATGGAGACAGCCGGCATGACAAGTGACCGCGACGGTAGCCTGCGAGCCCGCATGGCCAAGTTGATGGCCGACGGGCTGAAGACCCAGACCGAGCCGTTTCCAAACACAACCGCAGAATTCACGGCGCTCGTGGATCAGTGTGCCGCCCTGCCTGTCGACGATCTCGTCGGCAAGCTGGTGCTGACCGGGTGGATCGACAAACCCTATGGCGAAGACAGCATGCGCTGCCAGGAGTGCATGTACTACCTTGTGCACCGAAAGTGGTGCGACTTGCCTGAGCTGGACCTCCCCGCCGAGCCCGACTGGTGGTGTCGCCTGTGGCGCATCTGAAAGGCTGAGGCCCGCTTCCAATGGCAGACGCTGAACTTCTGCAGCGTATCGATCAATTGCTGAGCGGCGGGCTGCAGACGGACTGGCACGCGCGCGCCTACTCGTCGAACGAGGTTGGCACGGTCATCGCGGCATTGCAGCAGGTGTCGCCTGGCGACCTTCAGGGCCGTCTGCGCATGGCGGGATTCACACTCCACCCCTATGTCGGGCCGGAGGACCCCGACGCCATCGAACAGTCCTGCGCGACGTGCATGTACTTCGAGCGGCACCGCGGCGTGTGTGACTTGCCGGAGCTGCTGCTGCCGGTCAAACCGGAGTGGTCATGCATCCTGTGGCGGATCTGAGCACGGGCAGTGGCGCGCCGATGATGGTCGTCATCGGTTGCGGCAACCTCAATCGCAGCGACGATGCTGTTGGCGTGCGCGTCATCCATCGCCTGCGCGCCGAGTTCGGCAGCGCACTGCCGCCGGGTGTGAAGCTGTTCGACGCCGGAACGGCGGGCATGGAAGTGATGTTCCAGGCCCGGGGCGCAAGCGCCCTGCTCATTGTGGATGCCTGCCGTTCGGGCTCCGACCCCGGCGCGGTGTTCTGCCTGCCCGGCAGCGAAATCAATACCGCGCACCAACCCGGCTACACCTTGCATGATTTCCGCTGGGACCATGCCGTGTACGCGGGCCGGCGCATCTTTGGCGACGCCTTCCCGAACGATCTGACCGTGTTCCTGGTGGAAGCGGGGTCGCTGGAGCTTGGCACCGAGCTGAGCGAGGCGGTGGCGCGAGCGGCGGACAAGGTCTGTGTTCTCGTGGCAGCGCGCATCCGCGCCTGGTGCGCTGGCCTGGCGGCGCCACCAGCGGAGCTGCGGCAGCCTGTCGTCTGACGACGGGTCAGCCGACGCATGACGCACAGCGTGTTCATCGGCGACGGCCGGGTGGTGGTGCCCGTGGCCACATACGATTTGTATCTGGCCGGCGCTTCTTCGGCCGCGCTGGTGGAGCGGGATGGGCAGATCTTCCTTGTGCCGCTGCACGGCCCTACGGCCGGGGGCATGTTGCTGAAGCAGCGCAATGTGCTGGGCGACCGTGTGCTGCTGGCTGCCGACTTTCTGGCGGAGCGCGGCCTGGGCCGCTTCACGCCGGAGCGGCCGTGTGCCGTGCGCTGGGTGGCCGAGGCCGGTGGGCTGCTGATCGAAGGCATGACGTAGGCGCACCCCCAGAGCGGGAGCCGCGCCTCATGTGCAAACTAACTTTGCGCGTGCAAACCAGATTGACGGTGTGTGGGCTGGGCCCTAGATTTCGGGGGCCGCTTGTTCCTTGCCTGGATGGAGCCTCGTTTGCAAACCCTGTCCCAATCGCAACTCGAAGCCGCGTTGAGCGCCGCCGAAGACGCGGACGCTTCGGCCGAAGAGCGCGCCGAGATGCTGATGGAAATCGCCATGGGCTTGCAGCAGCGGCCCAAGTCGGCCCAACAACTGCTGGATTCGGTGCAGCTCTACGAACGCGCGTTGACCCTGGCGCCCGAGGCGGCCAAGTTGCTGCGCGCGCGCATCGGCGCCCGCCTGGGCACGGCGCTGCAAGCCCTGCCCGACGGCGGCGCACAGAGCCTTGAGCGCGCGCAGGCATGTTTTGCGGCGGCCATCGACGTGCTGCAGATTCACGGCATGCCCGAAGAAGTGGCCGAAGCTGAACTGAACCAGGGACTGGTGATGCAGGCCCTGACCGGACTGGGCCGCGGCCGCATCACCGACGCCATCAGTGCCTACCACCGCGCGCTGCGCACCTTCACGCGTGAACGCTTTGCGCAAGAGTACGCGGTGCTGCACAACAACCTGGCCATCTGCTACTTGTCGATGTCCGCTGCCGACGAAAGGGGTCGCATGCGCGAGGCGCTGGCCGTGCAGTCTTTTGAAGAAGTGCTGAAGGTCATCAACCTGATCGACCACCCCAGCGAGTACGCCATGATCCAGAACAACCTGGGCAACGCGCTGCAATACGCCAGCAGCAGCCATGTGCTGGAGAACAACCTGCGCGCCCTGGCTGCCTACGACGAAGCGCTGCGCGTGCGCAACCCGCGCGACACCCCGCTGGAGTACGCCAACACGATCGCCAACAAGGCCAACGTATTGCGCAGCCTGGTGCCCGACCCTGCAGCAGCCGCGGGCGTTGCCACTGGCCCGGGCGACCCGGTATCCGCCTTTCTGGCTGATCCCCTGTCTGATGCACTGGCGCTGGTGCGCGAAGCGCAGGCCCTGTTCGCGCTGCATGGCGAACCCGACAAGGCCAGCTTGATGCAGGAAACCGCCACTGAGATGGCGGCCGAGCTGGCGCAGCGCCGCGCGTTGCCGAATTGAATTTCCGTCACTGACTTTGGAGAGATACGCATGACATTCCTGAATCTGCTGGGGCTGCTTGCCTTGGCTCTCGTTGTCGCCGTGGCGGCCGGTGCCGCCAGCGGCGTCAAGATCGGCGCCGAAGCGCTGGGCAAGGAACTGGCGGCCATGATGGGCGCCTTCTACGGCCCGACCGCCGTGCTGCCGGCGGCGGCGTTGGGTCTGGCCATCCTGTACTTCGTGCGCTGAAGGCCCCCACCATGTTGGACATGTTCATGAATTCGGTGAAGCTCTTCTTTGCCGGAAGACTCTTTCGCGACCACCGTGCTGCGTTCACTCAGTGGGCCAAGGGCTTTGGCTTGACGCTGGCGCTCTTGCTGGTGCTCGGATGGCTGGTGTCGCCGCTGGCAGGTGTTGTAGTGGCGTCGCTGGTTGGCGGGCTCTTGCAGCCGGTGCTGTTCAAGGATCTCAAGTACGACTGACCGACATGACCGCCCGCGACACCCCAGCCGACCTCGACGCCGCTCGCGCGGAGTCTGCCTCCGAATTCGATCGCCGCGTGCAGGAACTGGCGCGGCTGGAAATCCTGGCGCAAAGCTGGGAGCCGCAGCAGCAGGGCGTGTTGTCTGCCATCAAGACCGGCATCGAGCAGCTCAACGCCGAAGCCTTCAAGCGACTCATCCTGGCGCTGAAGGGCGATGCGGCGGCCAGCGCTTGTCTGCGAAGCGCTGTTCAAGACCCGTTCGTTTACCAGTTGCTGCTGTTTCACGGCCTCGTGAAGGAACCACTGGAAGTGCGTGTTCGCCGTGCGCTCGATGACGTGAGGCCTTCGCTCAAGGAACATGGGGGCGATGTCGAATTGGTCGCCGTGAAGTTGCCCGACACGGTAGAGGTGCGGCTGGTGGGTTCGTGTCAGTCTTGCCCATCGTCGGGCGAAACACTCAGCGAAGGGGTCGAGAAGTCGATCAAGGCGCTGTGCCCCGAAATCACCACCGTGAACCGCGTCAGCCGTGGCGCGCCCGAGGTCACTGCCGACGGCGCCCAGGTGGTGCGCTTCGTCAGCCCCTTCGCGCGCCAGCAAGATGCGGGCTGGGCCGATGTGTGCGCGCTAACCGATCTTGAAGAGGGCGGCATCGCCACGCGCAGCGTCGACGGCCGAGAGGTGCTGCTGTACCGCCACGGCGACAGCGTGTCGTGCCTGGACAACGCCTGCGCGCACATGGGCATGCCACTGGATGGCGGGCAGGTGGATGGGGGCACCTTGCGTTGTCCGTTCCATGGCTTCGTCTATCTGCTTGAAACGGGAGAGTGCCTGACGGTGCCCGAGGTGCAACTGGCCGTGCATGCCGTCAAGGTCGTGGGCCATCGCGTCTCGGTTCGGCTGCGCCGCTGACATGCCCCCCGCCAACGGCCTGCACGCATGATCGGCGCCCCCATGACCACCACCGCCCATGTGTCGCTGGCCCCTGCGACCCGCCGTGCACCTGCTGCGGCCGTGCCGTGCGCGCCGTTGCTCGACCCACGCGGCGCGCGTGTCGTGTTGGGGGCCACCGACGACGTGCTGGGCATGGCCGCGCCGGTCGTGCCGTCGGCGCGCGCGATGTTCGGCCCGCGCGGGGCTTGTGCCGCCCCCGACGGGTCCTTGTGGGTGTCCGACACCGGCCACCACCGGGTTCTGGGCTGGCTGAGCACACCTTTGGCCGACAACGCACAGGCCGACATCCTGCTCGGCCAGCCCAGCTTCGACCGCGAGGGCCGCAACGCAGGCGGCAGCGCCACGGCCGACACCCTGAATGTGCCCACCGGCATCTGCGCTTGCGGGCCCCAGGGTGCCGGCCTGGCGGTGGCCGACGCCTGGAACCACCGCGTGTTGATCTGGCACCACAGGCCCACCCGTTCGAACCAACGGCCCGACGTGGTGCTCGGGCAGGCCGCCTTCGATGGCGGTGAGTCCAACCGCGGTCAGCCCTTGCCCACAGCCGCCAC
>JBBQIB010000120.1:0-12357 GCA_038324515.1 Burkholderiales bacterium | reverse complement strand
TTCGGTGTCTTCCAGGATTTTTTCGAACAGTTCGCGGCTGACGTAGTCGCGCACGCTTTCGCAATGGGCCACGGCTTCTTTGAGCAAGGTCTGCGAGGTGGTTTCAGCCTTCAGGTCGCAGTGCAAGGTCTCGACAGCACTCTCACCGATCATCAACTTGCCCAAGTCTTGCAGGTTGGGCAAGCCACCGATCATCAGCACCCGCTCGATCAGCAGGTCGGCGTGTTTCATCTCTTCGATCGACTCTTCGTACTCATGCTTGGCCATGCGATCGAAGCCCCAACTCTTGAGCATGCGGGCGTGCAGGAAGTACTGGTTGATGGCGGTCAGCTCATTCTTCAATTGCGCGTTGAGGAAAGCAATGACTTGTGCGTCACCTTTCATGGCGGTGCTCCTGGCGTCATGGTCAATCGGCCATTGTGCCAAGCTTCAATGGCGCCAGACGCGTAAACCCCGCCATTGTTCAAAGGCATCGAAGTCGCGGTCGTGATGCAGCAGGGCGTAGTCGTGCTCAATGCAAAAACTGGCCACCAGCACATCCAAGGCACTGCGGATGGTGAACCCGTGGCCACGCAGTGCACGGTAGTGGTCGCAAGCTTGCAAACACAGGTCGGCGGAGGTGTCCAACCCGCCTAAGGTCGGCCCCAAAGTCGGCTCTACTGACAAGCTGAACATCAGTTGCCGGGCTGCGCGCAGGTCGCGCTCGTGCCTGAAACCGCGCAGCACTTCAAACAGCACCAGATCGGGCACCACCAGCCTGACCTCAGCGTGATCCAGCAAATGGCTCAGCAGTTCAACCGCGGGTGTGTCTGCACCGTTGAAGAATCCGATCCAGACCGAAGAGTCAACGACCAGCACGGCGCTTGGCAGCTTGGGGCATCACTTTGGACTGGGTGGCTTGTGAGGGCGGTGACGGTTCAAAAGCCAAGGTTTTTGCAGCCGCTCGAGGCTGCCTGCCGAGCCCGTGAGCAGGATCAGGCTCAGCGGCCATGACAGTGCTCGCGGGCCGGCGCCTGCCAGGGAGGTCTTGGTACTTGACCGGGTCAGGGGTAGCTGCATCAGTCGCAACATCATTCGCCAAATCAGCAGCAGCGTGACCCTGCTCCCCAGCGCTTTGCGACCAGTCGACGCTGTCGTCACCCTCCCACCGGAGTTTGCCGCGCCACTTCAGAATCTCCCGGTAAGCCACCTGACGTGCCAGCAGCTTGAGTCCAGCCTCTACGGCGTCCTTCTTGGTCTGGTAGGGGCCCGCCTTCATGGCTGCAGCCATCAAGTCATCGTCGATTTCGATGTTGGTGCGCATGATGTGTACCTATATTGAATTTGAATACACATCCTACACTCTTGGCTTGTTGCCTGCAACCCACCCACTGGGGGCGACACCGCTTGCTGCCCTTCTCACCCGCACTCGGGAATCAGGTGCTGATGGCCGTCGTGAAGGTCAGCCGGTTGCCGAAGGGGTCGGTGACCGTCATGTCGCGGGTACCCCAGGGCTGGGCCTCGATGTGTGGGCGCGAGAAGCCATAACGCTTGGCCAGCAATGCTGCACACAGGGCGTCGATGTCGTCTACCTCTATGCGCATCGCGGCATGCGGGCTGGCGTCCCCGTGGTGCTCGGACAGATGCAGGTGGCAATCGCCGTGCTGCAAGCCCATGTAAAGCGGCAGCCCGGGCTCAAAGCGGTGCTCAAAGACAACTTCAAACCCCAAATAGTCCAGATAAAACTCACGCGCCTTGGTTTCGTCAAAGCTGCGCAGGATGGGGGTGGTGCGGGTCAGTTTCATCGCTCGACGCCTTTGCGGTGGTGGCGGGAAATCTGCAACGGAGATGCTCAGCTGCGGGCGACACCGATGCTAGAAGAAAAACGGATCATCGTCACAGCTGCGCTGCATCGCACGCAGGCTCTTCAGATAGCGCTTGGCATTCGCAGCAGGCCCGCAAAGGGCACGGCGCTCGCGGTCCAGCAGCAGCCGTTGCGCCTGCAGCCCCGACAGCTCCATCGTCAGCACCTTGCCCAAGCCCATGGGGTCTTGGCGGCTTGGGAGCTCAAGGCCGTAACTGCCCTCCAACGCAGCCATCAGTTGCTGCACCTGCTCTTCGATCTCACGCAATTGTTCGGCAAGCAGCTTGTTGAACTGCCGCACCTGGCTGGCGGCCATGCTTTGCGCCTGTTGCAGGCTCACCTGCTCGATCTGCAGTTGCAGCGTCAGCAGGGCCAACAAGTCGTTGTTCTCGTAGGCGCCGTTGGCGCGCTTCATCAGCTCGGTCCGCTCGGCCTGCTGCTCGGGTGTCGTGCCAGCGGTGCTGCGGTCGGGGTGCAATGCGGCGGCCAACTTGCGGTAGACCTCACGCACAGTCTGCGTGCCTTGTTTGGCTTCGGCCTCTGCGCGCTTTTGTGCGGCGGTCTGTCGGCGGGGGCCTTTTTTTCTGTTGCGGCCTGAGCCTGGTGCGTGAATGTCGGGTTGCGGGCCGGCCTCCCCGCCCGTTTCACCTTCGCCAGTGCGCGCACGAGCCCACTGCTCTTGTGCATGACGCATCAGATCATCGGCGCTGGCGAAGTCCTGGTCGCCCAGATCCACACCCGTCACCTCTTGCAGCAAAGCCTTCATCATTTCAGCGTCTTCACGTTCGGCACTGTCAAAGTCAAGCTCTGCGTGACGGTCATGCAGCGCTTTGACTTCGCCATCGATCTCGCCTGCGGTGTCGAGCATCAATCGCTCACAAGCGTCAAGCAAGTGCTCAGTCAGTGTTTCGCGGTCTGAGCGCGACCAGCGGCCGCGAAGCAGCAGTTCTTCCATGTCAAACAACCATTGGCGGTGCACCTTGTGCAAAGACTCCAGTTCTGGCTTGACACGCTGCGCATAGCTCTGCGCAAAAAGGGGCAGCTGCTCTTGCCATTGCTGCAAACGCTGACGCGCCCGATCGATCTTGTCCATCAGCACTTTGAAGCGCTTGTGTTCGGGGCTGCCGCCGTCTGCAGAGCCGGGGGGTGTGATGTGCAGCGCGTGGGTGGGTGGCATGGTGGTTCCGACGACTCAACACACAACAGTCTAAGGTCACCCAGACAGTGGCTCGCAAGCGGCGACACAGCACTCAGTTCAGCAGGCGCACACGCGTCAACCTAGGTTCAAAGTTGGATCATCAGTCCTGTCCCTGGTCCCGTCGCTGTCAAGACTTGCTGTCGAGATTCTCTTGCAAATAGGAACGATTCGCATTAAATTCCAGTCCATGATTGTTTGCCTGTGCCACAGGGTCTCTGACCGCGATATCGCCCGCGAAGTTTCGCAGGGCTGCACCGACTTCATGGCGCTGCAAAGAGCAACGCATGTGGCTACCGGGTGTGGAGCCTGTCTGGACTGCGCGCACGAGATCTTCGAGCATCGGCAACAGGCTCTGGTACAGGCTCTGACATCGGCACAGTCAGCGAGCGCAGTCGGTGCCGTCATGCGTCGCTTCCCCGCGTCTGCGCGCCCCGTCGCAATCGAAGGCTTGGGCCTGACACAGCAGTTGGGCTGCACCCCGGTGTCGGGCTGAAGGACCAAAGCCAGGCGATCGCCCCCGGCGGGTGAACTGATAACAGGCTTCTGGTGTGCGCCAGCAACTCGAGTGTGCAGGTGCAGGCGCCAGTGCGCGCAGCCAGCTTGCATCCGATCTGGCCGCATGGGCGGTTTGCTCCTGAGTCCGGCAGGCCGTTTCTCGTAGGCCGTTTCTTGTCGGGCCTGTGCAACTTCAGGAGAAACGCATGTCCCGGTCATTTGCCGCGAACATCAGCCTCAAGCCTTGCCTTGCCACGCTCGGCCTCGCCACCTTGACTGCCTTCAACACCGCCGCCCAGGCCGTCACGTTGGTCGGCCTGACCAGCAGCAACGAGATCGCCCGCATCGACACCGCCAATATCGGCGCTGCCACCCGGGTGGCCATTTCAGGGCTGGCCCCAGGCGACCGGTTCATCGGTTTGGACTTGCGGCGGCGAGTCCACAAGCGCTGAGCAGCGCCATCCTGCGCCACCCGCCTCAGGCTGGCGCAGGCGGCGCTGCTTCAGCTGCCTGGTGCAGCACCCGCTGCGGAAACGGTATCTCCACCCCCGACGCGTTGAGTACACGAAGGATTTCCAGGTTGACGGCCGAGCGCACGTTGCCCTGGCCGTTCTCAGGGTCCGCTATCCAGAAGGTGATGCGCAGCGCCAGGCCGTCAGCCGCAAAGCCAGTCAGCAACACGCCCGGCGGGTTTTCCTGCAGCACCCGTGGCACCGAGGCGACGGCAGCGGCCAGGCGGGGCATCAGCGTATCCAGATCGGTGCCGTAGGCCACCTGCACGTCTGTGGTGATCAGCAACTTGGGGTCGGCCAACGAGCTGTTCTCGACCCGCTGCGTGATCATCATCTCGTTGGGCACGATCGATTCGCGACCATCCAGCGCGCGGATCACGGTGTAGCGGGTGCTGATGTCGGTGATGCGGCCCTCGAAGTTGTCCACCTTCACGGTGTCGCCGATGCGCATGCTGCGCTCGGCCAGGATGACAAAACCGCTGATGTAGTTGGCAGCCAGCTTTTGCAGGCCAAAGCCGATGCCCACGCCAATGGCGCCGCCCAGCACACCCAGGGCCGTGAGGTCGATGCCGGCGGCCGACAGCGCCATCATCAAACCGATGAACAGCAACAGCGCCCGCAGCGTATTGGCCGCCATCTTGCGGATGCTCACATTGCCGCGCGCGTCCCTGAGCAGCCGCGCCTCCAGCGCTGCCGACAGCCACAGGGCCCCGATCAGCACCACCACCGCTGTCAGGGCGCCCTCCAGCAAGTTGCGCACCGAAACCTGCTTGCCGCCCAGGTTCCAGCTGATGCTGTCCAGCTCGAGCATGATCAGCGGCAAGGCGCCCGAGATCCACAGCACCACGGCGATCCAGGCCACCCAGGAGACGCTGCGCTCGATGATGCGCACTGGCCGCGAATCGGGGTAGGCGCTGCGCAACACACGCACCGTGACGCGGATCGCCGCCAGCGAGACCAGGATCGGCACGCCCAGCTGAAAGACCGCCATCGGCTGCAGATTGCGCAGCAGCCAGCGGGCGATCAACACCAGCAACAGCGAAACCAGCGGAAACAACACGCCGTCGATGATGTTGCGACCAAACCAGATGGACTTGGCCAGGGTACGCTCGGGATCGGGGCCCCTGAGCAGGCGGACCAATCCGGCTGCCAACAACAGGCAACCCACGAACACCAGCGCTTGCAGCCACAACGTGGGTGCACCAAACAGGTCGATCAACCAGCCGAACTTCTCGGCTGGCGGTAGAGGCTCTGCCAAAGCAGGCGTCAAAGGCGATGTCAAAGTGAAGGCGGTCGACGGGCGGGCCGGAAACGCATCGTCAGGCGACGTCAGCCAAGACACGCAGGTGCGCTGCGACGCTGCGCGCCAGCGCGCCCAGGTGGTAGCCGCCTTCCAGACACGAGACGATGCGGCCTTGGGCATGGCGCCGGGCAACAGTCAACAGTTGCTGCGTGATCCAGGCGTAGTCGTCTTCGATCAGGCCCATCTGCCCCAGATCGTCTTCGCGGTGGGCGTCAAAGCCGGCCGAGATGAAGATCATCTGCGGCGCAAAACGCTCCAGCGCCGGCAGCCACATCTGCTCGATGGTCTGGCGCACGACCGGGCCGCGCGTGTAGGGCTCCAGCGGCACATTGACCATGTTGGTGCCTTTGGGCACTGCTCCGCTGTACGGGTACAGCGGATGCTGGAAGAAGCTGCACATCAGCACCCGCTCGTCGCCAGCGATGATGTCTTCGGTGCCGTTGCCGTGGTGCACATCAAAGTCGATGATCGCCACCCGCTGCAGACCGTGCACGTCCAGCGCGTGGCGGGCGGCCACGGCCACGTTGTTGAAGAAACAAAAGCCCATCGCCTGATCGCGTGTGGCGTGATGGCCAGGCGGCCGCACGGCACAGAAGGCGTTGCTGGCGCGGCCGGCGATCACATCGTCGGTGGCCGCTACGGCAGCGCCTGCCGCTCGCAGCGCGGCTTGCAATGTCGCCGGGCACGCAATGGTGTCGGGGTCCATCGCTTTGGTACCGCCTTCGTCGCGCAAGCGGCCCAGCAGGTCCTGGGTTTCGCTCACATAGTTGGAGGTGTGGGCACGGCTGATCTGCTCTGCAGTGGCTTCGGGCGCATCACGAAACTCCAGCGCGATGTCCAGGCCCGTGGCGAGCAGATGGTCGTGGATGGCGTCCAGCCGCTGAGGGCATTCGGGGTGGCCTTGGCCCATGTCGTGGGCCCGGCAATCGGGATGGCTGTAGAAGACCGTGCTCATCTGCGCTTCTCGATTAGAAATATCCAGTATGGTGCCACGCATGGAATCAAGCCTTACGCGCCAGCTCGCCCGACTGGTGGATCAGATCAGCACGATTGTCATCGGCAAACGCCACCAGATCGAAGATTCGGTGGCCTGTTTGCTGGCCGGCGGCCACTTGCTGATCGAAGATGTGCCCGGTGTGGGCAAGACCACGTTGGCCCATGCGCTGTCGGTGTCTCTTGGGCTGGACTTCAGACGGGTGCAGTTCACCGCCGATCTGATGCCCAGCGACCTGATCGGCGTCAGTGTCTTCGAGCGCTCCAAAGATGCGTTCGTCTTCCACCCGGGCCCGGTGTTTGCCCAGGTACTGCTGGCCGACGAGATCAACCGCGCCGGCCCCAAGACGCAGAGCGCATTGCTCGAAGCCATGGAAGAGCACCAGGTCTCGGTCGAAAACGAAACCCGCAAGCTGCCGCAGCCCTTCTTTGTGATCGCCACGCAAAACCCCAGCGACCAACTCGGCACCTACCCACTGCCCGAGAGCCAGCTCGACCGTTTTTTGCTGCGCATCACGCTGGGCTACCCCGACCGCCGCGCAGAACGCGAGCTGTTGGCCGGTGGTGACCGCCGCCAGGCCGCGCTGCAACTGCAACCGGTAATGGTGCCCGAAGAACTGGTGCTGGCGCAGCAGGCCGTGCTGCGCGTGCGGGTGGCCGACACGCTGCTGGACTATGTGCAGGCGCTGATTGCCGCCACCCGGTCCGGCACCTGGTTCTTGGAAGGCATCTCGCCGCGCGCCGGCATTGCCTTGCTGCGTGTGGCACGCGCCCGTGCGCTGATGGCCGGCCGCGACTATGTGGCCCCTGACGATGTGCAAGCCATCCTGCCGCAAGCGATCGCGCACCGTTTGATCCCGGTGTCTGCTTCAGGGCGCGGGCCGGTGGAACAGGTGCGCGCGATGATCGAGGCCACTGCCATTCCATGAGCGATGCGGGTTTGACGGCTGCGACGGGGCCCGTCGGCGCGGCCAAAGCAAACCCCCACCAGCCACCGCGCTCGTGGTTCCAGCGCTGGCTGCAATCGCGCCTGCCGCTGACCGACACCTGGGAGCTGGGCCAGCGCAACGTCTACATCCTGCCCACGGCAGCAGGGGTGACCTTTGCCGGCACCTTGGTGGTGATGCTGGTGGCAGCCATCAACTACCAGCTGAACCTGGGTTATGCCTTGACGTTCTTGCTGGCCGGCGCCGGCCTGGTGTCGATGCACACGACACATGGCAACCTACGCCGGCTGACCTTGCACCTGCGCCCAGGCGCTACGACTTTCGCCAGTCAGCCGGCCATGCTGGAGGTGGTGATCACCAACCCCGGCGCCGCGCGGCATGCGCTGATGCTGCAGTTCGAAGACGGCCGCCGGCACAGCAGCGCAGCCGCCTGGTGCGACGCACCTGCGGGTGGCCAAGCGCAGGTACAGATCAGCTTTGTGCCGGCCAAGCGCGGCTGGCATCCGGTGCCTACGCTGGTGCTGTCCACGGTCTTTCCGTTTGGCCTGTTCCGCGCCTGGACGGTGTGGCGGCCGGCCGCCAGGGTGCTGGCCTGGCCGCAACCCGAGAGTCCAGCCCCGCCGCTGCCGCAGTCGGCCAGCGCACCGGGCGACGAGCGCTTGAGCCAGCGTGGCGTGGGCAGCGAGCTCGACGGTGTGCGCCCCTGGCGCCGTGGCGACACGATGCGCCAGGTGGTGTGGAAAAAGGTGGCCCGCAGCGGCGAGATGGTCAGCCGCGAAACCGCAGGCACCGCCACCCGCGAGCTGTGGCTGGACTGGGACAGCACGCATGGCGCCGAGAAAGAGCTGCGCCTGTCCAGGCTGGCGGCCTGGGTGCTGCGGGCCGAACGCGACGGGCTGGACTGTGGCTTGCGCCTGCCGCAGCACCACTTGCCGCCCGGCCAGGGTGACGCGCACCGGCGCGCCGCGCTGGACGCGCTGGCGCAATGCCCTTGAACCCTTGAAACCTTGAACACACAAGCACCTGAGCCCCTCAGCCGATGAACACCGCCAAAACGACGGCAACAGCCAGCATGGCATCCAGCGCAGCGGCAGAAAATGCCAGCACCTGGCCCAGACTTCGCCAGCGCCTGGCCACGCTGCCACGCGACACCCGTGACACGCTGTTCGTGCTGGCCGTCATCGGCTGGGCGGTGGCCCCGCATCTGCTGCATCTGCCGTTGTGGTGTCCGCCGATGGTGGCCGCCTTGCTGTTGTGGCGCGCCTGGTTGGCCTTCAGTGGCGGCGCCTTGCCCAGCCGCTGGACCATCACCGCCTTGTTGGTGCTGGCCAGCGGGTTGACCTTCTGGACCGAAAGCACGCTGCTGGGCAAGGAAGCCGGCATCACGCTGCTGGTGGTGCTGATGTCACTGAAGACGCTGGAGCTGCGCGCCAAGCGCGACGCGCTGGTGGTGTTTTTCCTGGGCTTCTTTTTGGTGTTGACGCACTTCTTGTATTCGCAATCACTGACCACCGGCGTCTGGCTGCTGGTGGCGGTGTGGGGCTTGTTGACGGCTCTGACGTTGTCCAACATGCCGGTCGGTCGCCCCAGCCTGGCCAAGGCGGGCGGCGTGGCAGCGCGCACTGCGGCGCTGGGGCTGCCGGTGATGCTGGTGCTGTTCACGCTGTTTCCACGCATCGGGCCGTTGTGGGGGCTGCCGCAGGATGCCGCCGGCAAGACCGGCTTGTCGGGCTCGATGCTGTTGGGCAATGTCGCCTCAATCGCCGAAGACGACAGCGTGGCGATGCGCATCCGCTTCTTCGGCCCCGCACCTGCGCAAGAGCAACTCTACTTTCGCGGCCCGGTGCTGAGCAACTTCGACGGCCGCGAGTGGACGCGGCTGGCATCCACCTTCCCGGTGGCCATGAGGCCACGCCTGAACCTGCAGACTCAGGGCGAGTTGCTGCGCTACGAGGTGACGCTGGAGCCCAGCCGCTTGCCGTTGCTGCCGCTGCTGGAGATGACCCCCAACAGCGGCCCCGACGCGCCCACCCTGCCCGGCTGGCTGCTGACACTGCGGCCTGACGGTCAGTGGCAAACAGACCGCCCGGTCAGCGAGCGCATCAGGCTGCAAGCCAGCGCGGCGCTGGCGCACCGCCACGGCCCCAGTGAGGACGTACTGGGCCTGCGTGACCTGGTCGACCTGCCGCCCAACGCCAACCCTCGCACGCTGCAATGGGCCGCCGAGCTGCGCCAGCGGCCCGATCTGGCGCAAGCCAACGCGCGCGAGCTCAGCAACGCCGTGATGCAACACATCCGCACGGCCGGCTTCACCTACACGCTGGAGCCCGGCCCCTACGACGGCAACGCCATCGACGAATTCTGGTTCGACCGCAAGCTCGGCTTTTGTGAGCATTTCGCCAGCGCCTACGTGGTGGTGATGCGGGCGCTGGACGTGCCCAGCCGCATCGTCACCGGCTACCAGGGTGCGGAGCCCACCGACGACGGCTACTGGATCGTGCGTCAGCGCAACGCCCATGCCTGGGCCGAGTACTGGGAGCCCGCCACCGGCTGGGTGCGCGTGGACCCCACCGCCGCCGTGGCCCCCGACCGCGTCATCAGCGGGCGCAGCCTGCGCAGCCCGCCGGGACTGATGGCGGGCGCTTTCAACAGCATCAACCCGGCCTTCGCGGCCAAACTGCGCAGCCAGTGGGAGAGCGTCAACAACCGCTGGAACCAGTGGGTGTTGAACTTTTCGCGCGGCCAGCAGATGGACCTGCTGAAGTCGCTGGGGTTCGAATCCCCCGACTGGCAAGACCTGGCCACGACGCTGATCCTGCTGCTGTGCACTGCTGCCCTGGGCGGCGCCGGCTGGGCCTGGTGGGACCGCCGCCGCCAAGACCCCTGGCAACGTCTGCAGCAACGTGTGGCTGCCCAACTGCTGCTGCTGGGCGTGCCCGTGGCGCAACACCATGCGCCGCGCGCGCGCGCCGACCGGGTGCGCTTGCAGCTGGGTGCAGCGGGCGAAGAACTGGCCAACAGCCTGGATGCGCTGGACCGGCTGCGCTATGGCGGCGGCACAGGGCGCATGCCCCACCGGGGCTGGTGGCCGGCTTTTGTGGCAGCCGCCAAAAACGCGCAGGCGCTGACCCGTGCGCCATCCTCGGCGCCAGCCAAAGGCCGAGCTGAGCCGCAGGCCTCATGAGGAAACGCCGGGCCGCCCCAGGTTTCCTCATTCCCCCTCGGGGGGCCTGACGCGCAGCGACAGGTCTGGGGGCGCTCTTGACGAAACGCCGGGCCGCCCCAAGTTTCCTAACCGATTGGGGCTGTTTTGTGCGGCGGCGCCTGATGGCGCGACCGTGAATCCCAGGTCAGCAGCCCGGCGCTTCAACGCGGCGATGCTGCGCTGACGCTGCTGCTCTTCGTCGTGCTGCTGGCCCTTGTCGACGGAATTCTCACCACGCGTGAGCATAAGTACACCATCCGCGCCAACTGATGGGCGGTGGCGGTGTTCGCGCGAGGCTTGTCCATGCGGCCGCACAGTCGCCTGTAGAACGCGCCCAGCGCCGAGCCGCTGTGCCGCACTTTGCCGCCGCTGATCTTGGTGGCCGGGCACCGTCCCAGCCAGGAGGAAGTGCTTGACGTCGGCAAATCGGCTCAAGTCCGGTCTGATCTCCGTAAGCAACTTCATGACGGTGGTGGCCGCCACACCGTTGATGCGGGTGAGGTCAACGCCGGCCCAGTTGGCCAGGATCTGGCGAACATCGAACTCAGAGCGCAGCTTGCTGCCGGCACGATGGCGCGGATGATGGCCTGGCCGGTGGCGCCCATCACGTCGGTGAGCACCTCGGTGAGCTGGATATTCATCTGCACCAGCGCCTTTTGCATGCGCTGCACCCAGCCGGCGAATTCGACTCACTCTCTCAAACGGGATGCGGCTCACGCCGCTCGCCACTGTCGCCGACGATTCCCGGACCATGCTCATGTGCAGGCTCGCGCAACAGCGGCTACAACCGCTGCGACGCTCGCACCATTGACGTGTCGGTCATCTCGGCGCTGCCGTTCACCTTGTAACGCAAACCGTTTCTTCGCGAACGCCGGGCGCCGACAGGGGCCTGGGATGCTCTCAAGGATTGCAATACGAGCAGTGTCTGGGCTCCGTGACAGCACGGTCTTTCCTGGCCTTCACGGATTGGTAGTGGCAACGCAGGCAGTTCCACACCTCATCGCGATAGCTGGCGGTCGGTAGCCCACAGTCCGAGCATGGAAGTCCTGGCAGTCGCTCGGTCACCCTGAAGCCCGGGGTTTGGCAATCGGGGCAACGAGACTGGATGCGCTGATTCAGATCGCGCGCGGCCTGCTCGATGTGGTTCATGCGACTCGGATTGGCAAACGCCCGAACGTCCGTCTCGACGAAAACCTGCCGGTTGCTTGACTGCGTAAGGCATTCGTCGAAGCAGGCCCTGAGTCGGTCCGCATCTGCAATGCCTTTATGGATGCGCGGGTCGTCCTGGCTCTGCGGGCGCAAGACCAATTGGTGCGATGGAAAGTCTATGCGTGCCGCAAAGGCTGCTACCTCCAACCAGTCGCCGCTCTGAAGATGAGCGCTGCGCGCAGCGCCCTGGGCCATGCTCACGACCTCGATGCCCAGGCTGTCATCCAACCACACCAGCAGTTCCAAATTCCACGGCAACATCCCGCTGAAAGGGTCGAGGCCAAAGCTGCCTTCACTGGCCAAGCCCAGCGACAGCCCCGACAGTTCCATGCCCTTGCGGGCTTTGCGCCGCGCAGCGTCGAGTTGGCTGCCGGGTCGGGGCACATCTCGGGTGAAGGTGCCGAGTTGGTCAGTATCAAACCCGGTGACGTGCTCGATGCGACAGCCAAGACCGTGCTCCAGAACCGGAGCAACGACTTGTTCTTTGCCATGCTGGGTCAGAAAGGCGACCCTTTGGCCTGCGTACACGCGCTGCGAAGCCATCAGATCGGCTCCAGAAGCACAGGCCGCCGTTCAGCTGTCGGCATACGAGCCATTCTCCGCGCCCGCCCCCGGGTGGGTGACGGCACCTTTGCCGGCAGGACCCACGGTG
>JBBQIB010000119.1:0-12358 GCA_038324515.1 Burkholderiales bacterium | reverse complement strand
GATGATGTGGCGCTACTTCACGCTGCTGTCGTTTCGCAGCGAAGCCGAGATCGCCAGCCTCAAGGCCGAAGTCGAGGCTGGCCGCAACCCCAAGGAAGCGAAGGTGCTGCTGGCCAAGGAGATCACGGCGCGCTTTCACAGTGTGGCTGCTGCCAACGCGGCCGAAGAAGACTTTCTGCGGCGCGCCGCTGGCGGCGTGCCCGACGAGATTGCCGAGGTGCATCTGGCAGGCGCGCCGCTGGCCATCGGGAGCTTGCTGAAACTTGCGGGCCTCGTGCCGTCCAGCAGCGAAGGACTGCGCATGGTCGAGCAAGGCGGCGTGCGCATCGACGGCGTGGTGATCAGCGACAAGGGCCTGAAACTGCCTGCAGGCAGCCGCGTGGTGCAGGTGGGAAAACGCAAGTTTGTGCGTGTTCACTTGGGTGCTTGAGCGCAGGGGCAGGTCAGCTGCAGTGCGCAGGCGTCCCAAGCCGCGCTGGCGGCTCGCGCAGCGATGAGGGTCAGCTCCTACCTTAAGTTGTCGATTGCGGTGGCCCTGGCCACGATGGCGTTGAAGACCGGCGCCTGGTGGGTCACCGACAGCGTCAGCCTGCTCAGCGACGCACTCGAGTCGCTGGTCAACCTGGCAGGCGCGATGTTTGCGCTGGCGATGGTCACCGTGGCGGCGCGCCCGCCTGACGAAGACCATCCTTACGGCCACCATAAGGCCGAGTACTTTTCCAGTGGTTTTGAAGGTGTGCTGATCTTTGCAGCAGCACTGGCCATCATCTGGGCTGCAGTGTCGCGGCTGATCACGCCGCAGCCGTTGCAAGACCTGGGCCTGGGCTTGCTGCTGTCGGTGCTCAGCTCTGTGCTCAACTGGGCTTTGGCCTTCAGCATGATGAAGAAGGCGCGGGCTGTGCGTTCGGTGGCGCTGGAAGGTGATGCCCGACATCTGTACACCGATGTCTGGACCAGCGGCGGCGTGGTCATCGGCCTGCTGGCGGCCACAGCCACCGGCTGGTGGTGGCTGGATCCGGCGCTGGCGATTGGCGTGGCGCTGAACATCCTGCGTGAAGGCGCTGGTTTGATCAAACGCTCGGCCGCTGGCCTGATGGACGCGGCACTGGAGCCCGAGGTGCAGGCCAGCATCCAGCGCGTCCTGGACGGCTTCGAGCACCCCGCGATTCGCTTTGATCATGTGGCGACCCGCAGGGCCGGGCAGCGTCGCTTCGTCAGCCTGCACATGCACATGCCGCCCGCCTGGTCGCTGGGCCGCGCTGCGGCGCTGCGTACCAATGTCGAACAAGCGCTGATGGATGCGGTGCCTGGATTGCGCGCCACCATCCAGTTGCTGCCCAGCGATGCCGAAGTGGCCACAGCCACCGAGGAAGAGCCGCTGTGATCGCGTTGCTGCAAAGGGTCAGCCAGGCCAGCGTGCAGGTTGGCGGCCAGATCGTGGGCGAAATCGATGCCGGGTTGCTGGTGCTGGTGTGCGCCGAACCCGCGGATACCGATGTCCAGGTGCAAAAGCTGTTGGCCAAGCTGCTGAAGCTGCGCGTCTTCAGCGACGAACAAGGCAAGATGAACCGCAGCGTGCAGGACATCCAGGGGGGCCTGCTGATCGTGTCGCAATTCACGCTGGCCGCGGACCTGAGCTCAGGCAATCGCCCCGGCTTCAGTGCTGCAGCGCCGCCTGCGCTGGCCCGCGCTTTGTACGAGCAACTGCTGCGCCAGGCGCGGGCCAGTCACCCCAAGGTCGCTGCGGGTGTCTTCGGTGCTGACATGCAGATCCACCTGATCAACGACGGGCCGGTGACCTTGCCGCTGCGCATCGCTTGAGCCGGCGACAGAATGGCTCGAAACCGCGCCCCGTGCATGGATGCCCAGCCCATGAAAAGATCAACCCCTGTGGAACCGATGAGGTCAGAATGCTTCGCAATTTGAAAGACCTGCTGGACAGCCTGCTGGCGTCCCCTTCTGCGCCTTCTGGCGCTGCTCCGGCTGCGCAGGGTTTGCTGCCGCGCGCCGGCGCCAAAGGCTCAGCCGCCGAAGAGCACCGGCTGCAACTCGCCACGGCTGTGCTGCTGACCGAGGTGATGTGCGCCAGCGGCGATGTCGGCAAAACCGAACGTGAGGCGGTGTTGCAGGTGTTGCGCCGCAAGTTCTCTTTGACCGAAGACGAGGTCGCGCGCTTGCTGGAACTGGCCGCGCAGACCCAGCGCCAGGCCACCGACTTTCACCAGTTCACTTCCGCCCTGAACGATCATCTGGACCATGCGCAGAAAGTACGTGTGATCGAATCGATGTGGGAGGTGGCCTATGCTGACGGCGATCTGGCCAGCCATGAAAATCATGTGCTGTGGCGCGTGGCAGACCTGCTGCATGTACCGCACGGGGCCTACATCAACGCCAAGATCAGAGCCAAGGCAGCAGCCGGGATGTGAGTCACCCACCCTGAATGAGCCACGCCGCTGCAGCTCAAGAAAAAGGGCCCGGCGGGAGGGCCCTTTTTTTGCAGCCATCGATCCGCAACGGCCGACTCAATCAGCGTACTGACCGGCTGCCTTGATGACGGCGCCCCACTTGTCGATCTCTGACGCAACAAACTTCTTGTGCTCGGCCGGGCTGGTGCGGTTGTCGGTGACCACGACGGCGCCCAGATCGGTCTGGCGCTTGATGAAGTCAGCGTCTTTCAGCGCTTCTTTCAAGGCCGCGTTGAGTTTGTCCAGAACCGGCTGCGGCGTGCCTTTGGGCGCGTACAAACCGTGCCAGATGCTGACGTTGAAGCCCTTCAGGCCTGACTCGTCCAGCGTCGGCAACCTGGCCAACACGGGCGTGTTGACGCGCTGCATCGTCGACACGGCGTAAGCCTGCACGGTACCCGCCGCGATCTGACCGGTGGTGTTGGTGGTCTGGTCGCACATCAGATCGACCTGGCCGCCCAACAGGTCATTCATCGCAGGTGCCGTGCCTTTGTAGGGGACGGTGGTCATGTCCACCTTGATGCTGCTCTGGAACATCAAGCCGCACAGGTGCGAAGCTGATCCCAAGCCAGCGTTGGCCAGGTTGATCTTGCCTTTGTTGTCGTTGAGCCACTTGACCAGCTCGGCGTAGTTGGTGGCCGGCAATGTCTTGCGGCCCAGCAAGGTCATCGGCACGTCGTTGATCATGCCCAGGAACTCGAAGTCCTGCAGCGGGTTGTAGCTCAGCTTGCGGTACATCGCCGGTGTGGTGGACATGCCGATGTGAAAGAGCAGCAGCGTGTGGCCATCGGGCGTAGCCTTGGCCACTTTGGTCGCACCCAGCGTGCCGCCGGCGCCACCCACGTTTTCAACCACCACGGTGGCGCCGCCAAGCGGCTTGCGCAGCGCTTCGGCGAAGTCGCGCGCAACCTTGTCGGTGGGGCCACCGGCAGCGAAAGGCACCACCAAGGTGATGGGCTTGTCAGGGAAGGCCATCGTTGCCGTTGCTGCAAGAGCAAGTGCGGTGGCCAACAGGGCTTTTTTCATTCGATCGTCTCCTTGAGATGAGTGCTGGACAGGCAAATTCTTAAACAGATTCCGGACAGCCATGAGACCGCTGGTTGCTTTTGATATCGATGCTTGTGATGTCGATGCTTGTGATATCGATGCTTGTGATATCGAGTTTCCGGCCACGATGCTAGTGCAGCGCAAGCAGTTTTCCAGGTGGGAATTACCTAGACCCTGTCAGTGGTACGGCTCAGCCCGGTTTGCGCAGGTCTTCGATGACCCGCCCGTCGTTGGCCAAGGCGCCGGGCGCGTGCAGCACCACATCTCCACGCAGTTTGGTCAGCTCGCGCAGCGAGTGCGCCAGCGCTTCCTGCAACCCGGGGGTGCTGGAGCTGCTCTCCACATGCAGGGTCATGCGATCGTTGGCCATTTCGCCTTCGACGACCAAACGCGCCCGGCTCGCTTCGGGGTGGCGCTTGAGCACTTCTGCGATCTGGCTGGGATGCACGAACATGCCGCGTACTTTGGCGGTCTGGTCGGCACGGCCCATCCAGCCCTTGACGCGGGTGTTGGTGCGGCCCGTGGGGCAGGGGCCCGGCAGCACGGCGCTGAGATCGCCCGTGCCAAAGCGCAGCAAAGGGTAGTCGAGGTTGAGCACCGTGACGACCAGCTCACCGACTTCGCCCTCGGGCACCGGGTCGCCTGTGCCCGGACGCACGATCTCCAAGATCACACCTTCATCCAGCACCAGGCCTTCACGCGCGCTGGTCTCGTAGGCGACCAGGCCCAGATCAGCGGTGGCATAGGCTTGGTAGGCCTGCACGCCGCGCTGCGCCAGCCAATCGCGCAGCGCGGCAGGGAATGCTTCGCCGCTGAGCAGCGCTTTTTTCAGGCCGGGCAAGGCCAATTGGATTTGTTCTGCCTTCTCCAGCAGGATGCGCAAGAAGCTCGGGGTGCCGACATAGCCGTCGGGCTGCAAATCGCGCATGGCCTGCAGTTGCAACTCGCTGTTGCCCACGCCACCCGGGAAGACCGTGCAACCCAGTGCCTGGGCACCGCTTTCCATGATCCAGGCGCCGGGTGTCAGGTGGTAGCTGAAGCTGTTGTGCACCAGGTCGCCGGCAGCGAAACCTGCAGCGTGCAGCGCCCTGGCAGCGCGCCAATAGTCGGTGGCTGCGCTTTCAGGTTCGTAGATCGGCCCGGGTGACTGGAACACGCGTCTGGCCCTGCGCGCTGCGCCCAGACGCCGCCAACCGAGGGCGCTCAAGCCGGCGAAAGGGTCGTTACCGCTTTCCGCTTGCTGCAAGGCTTGCAGCTCGTTCTTACGCAAGACGGGCAGGGCTGTCAGGGCTGCTCGCGTGTTGATCGCTGCGGGATCGATGTCGGCCAGGCTGGCCGCCCACCCAGGCAAGGCCTTGGCCGCTTGCACCACGCTGGGCAGGGCCGACAGAAGCGCTGTTTCGCGCTCATCAGCGCTGCGTGTTTCCAGGCGGTCCCAAGGGCTGTGCATTGTTGCTGTCATCTCCACCCTCTCAGGGCGTAATCTGCGGCAGGCGCGTTGTCAATCTTCATGTTCCCAGCGTGCCAGCCGGCGTTTCAGTTCGTCCAGCAGCTTGCGCTGATCCGCTGGGGACCGCAGCTCCATGCGGTCCCAATCGGGGCTGAGTCGCAACTGGCGCGCCAACTTGAAGTGCAGTACCGAGGTCTCGCTGCCGACATCGGGCGCCGCCGGCAGCGTTTGCAACACGGGCTTGCCGCCCAGCTCAAAGCCGTTGTCTCTTTCGGTCAGCCGCAGGTCACGCAGGCTGCGGCGGATTTGCGCCATGGCTTGCGTGGCATCAAAGGCAGGCGGCGCGAAGCCCCAGTCGTCATCGGCCATCCGGTGTTGTCTCCGTCAGGCCCTCAGCTCAACCAGCGCTTGCGGCGCTTGTAGCTCTTGACGTCCTTGAAGCTCTTGCGCGGGTTATCGGCATCACCACCGCCCATGCCCAGATAGAACTCTTTGACGTCTTCGTTTTCGCGCAGCGACTTGGCTTCACCATTCATCACGATGCGGCCGTTTTCCAGGATGTAGCCGTAGTCGGCATAGCGCAGCGCCATGTTGGTGTTCTGCTCGGCCAGCAAAAAGGTCACGTTCTCTTTGCTGTTGAGGTCTTTGACGATCTCGAAAACTTCTTCCACCAACTGCGGTGCCAGACCCATGCTGGGTTCATCCAGCAGCACCATCTTCGGGCTGGCCATCAAGGCGCGGCCAATGGCGCACATCTGCTGCTCGCCGCCGCTGGTGTACGCCGCCTGGCTGCTGCGGCGTGTTTTCAGGCGCGGAAAGTAGTTGTAGACCTTCTCCAGCGTCTGCGCCACGGCTGCTTTGCCGTCCTTGCGGGTGTAGGCCCCCGTCAGCAAGTTTTCCTCGATCGTCAAGTGGGCAAAGCAGTGCCGGCCCTCCATCACCTGCACCACACCGCGCTGCACCATGTCGGAAGTGCTGAGCTTCTGGATGCGTTCACCACGCAACTCGATGCTGCCTTTGGTGACTTCGCCCCGCTCACCTTCCAGCAAATTGCTGATGGCGCGCAGCGTGGTGGTCTTGCCGGCGCCGTTGCCGCCCAGCAAAGCCACCACACCCCCTTCAGGCACCTGCAAGCTGACGCCTTTGAGCACCAGGATCACATGGTTATAGATGACCTCGATGCCGTTGACGCTGAGCAGGATGTTGGACATGAGGGTGCAGTGGCAGTCGCAGAGACAGGTGTTTTCAGTTCAGCTCTGGCAGTCCGCTGGCGTACGGCGAGTGATCTGCTTTTCTGTTGCATAGGCATCGGCCGATGCACGCACCAACGGCTTGATGATCTGGTCATCCGCCTGCAGCCAATCGGAGGCCCAGGTGAATTTGCTGCCGTCCCAGGTGTGCACACGCGCCCAGGCCGAACCCATGTGGTCAGCGCAGCTGGTGGACACCGGCCGCATCACGCCACCGAAGCCCAGCGCATCCAGCTTGGCCTGCGTCAGGTTCAGGTTCTCGTAGCCCCAGCGAGCTTGCTCGCCAGTCATGTGCTTGCCCTTGCCAAAACGCTCTTGCGCAGCACGCACACCTTCAACCGACAGCATCGCGCCGACCACGCCGCGCATGTAAAGCACCTGGCCCACTTCGTCCTTGGGCCCGGTGCCCTGGCCTTTGTCGTGCACCTTGGCCAGGATTTCCTTGACCACCGCGCTGTTGGGTTCTGCGCCGTGTTGCATCATCACCGCGCTGTAGCCTTTGGCGCCGGCGCCCACGTCACGCAGATCGGGTTCAGCGCCGCTCCACCAGGTGCCGAACATCTTTTCGCGTGGGTAGCCCGTGGCAACTGCCTCCTTGATGGCGGTGGCGGTCATCACGCCCCAGGTCTGCATGACCACGAAGTCGGGGCGCTGCTGGCGCACTTGCAGCCAGATGGCCTTTTGCTCGACGCCAGGCGCGGGCACCGGCAGCAACTGCAGCTCGAAGCCATGCATCTTGCTGCGCTCGGTCATGATGGGCAGCAGTTCTTTGCCGAAGGGGCTGTCGTGGTAGACGACGGCGATCTTCTTGCCCTTCATCTTGTCCCAGCCACCCTGGGTCTTGGCGATGTGCTGCAGCACCGTGTCGCCAGCCACCCAGTAGTGGCCGATGAGTGGGAAATTCCACTTGAAGACGCCACCATCTGCGCTGTCGCTGCGGCCGTAACCGGAAGTGATCATCGGAATCTTGTCGGCAGGGACCTTGCCGGTCAACGCAAAGGTGATGCCGGTCGACAGCGGTTGAAAGACGGTGGCGCCGCCGTGTTTACCTTTGAGCCGCTCATAACATTCGACACCGCGGTCGGTGGCATAGGCGGTCTCGCATTCTTCGACCAGCGTTTTCACGCCGTTGATACCACCGCGTGCGTTGACCAGTTTCATGTAGTCGGCATAGCCGTTGGCAAAAGGCGTGGCGTTGGGCGCCACCGGGCCGGTGCGGCCGGTCAGACTGGGGAAGAACTGCACCTTCTCCTGCGCCATCGCAGCGCTGCTGATCAGGGCTGCTGCGGCGGCGGCGCACAAGGTGACGGCACCTGCATAAGTCTTGAATTTCATCTGTGTCTCCAATCAAGTGTCAAAGAAGCGAAGGTCAAAGAAGCGAATGTCAAAGAAGCGAATGTCAAAGGAACAAGCACTCGTCAGTGCCATTTCAGCCACAGGCCCGTCGGCCGATCACTCATTGATGTTTAACGTTGTTCAATGCGGAAATGGCCACAACCGCATCTTTTCTTTGCCCATCGACCACAGCTTGGCCAGGCCATGGGGTTCGACGATGAGAAAGAAAACGATCAGGCCACCAAAAATCATCAGCTCGGTGTGGGCCACCATCGCGGTGCTGATGTCGATGCCCACCAGGCCGCCCAAAGCCGGCAGCGCCTGGTTCAGGAAGATCGGCAGGATGACGATGAAGGCGGCGCCAAAGAAGCTGCCCATGATCGAGCCCAGCCCGCCGATGATGATCATGAACAGCAACTGAAAGCTGCGGTCGATCGAAAACGCTGCCGGCTCCCACGACCCCAGGTGCACAAAGCCCCAAAGCGCGCCGGCGACCCCGACGATGAAGCTGCTGACCGCAAAGGCCGTGAGCTTGGCGTACACCGGCCGGATGCCGACCACTGCAGCGGCCACGTCCATGTCGCGGATGGCCATCCATTCGCGGCCGATGTGGCTGCGCACCAAATTCTTGGCCAGGATCGCAAACACCACCAGGATAGCCAGGCAGAACAGGTACTTGGCCTGGGGTGTTGCAATGCTGAAGCCCAGCACTTCCAGCCCCCAGACCGAGACTGAGCCCGAGGTGGAATTGTTGGTGAACCACGAGATGCGCAGAAAGGCCCAATCGACAAAGAACTGCGCTGCCAAGGTGGCCACCGCCAGATACAGCCCCTTGATGCGCAGGCTGGGGATGCCAAACAGCACGCCCACCACGGTGGCACACAAGCCGCCCAGCAGGATGGCCGCCAGCAAGGGCATGCCATCGATGCGCACCATGAAGTTGTAGGCCGCATAAGCGCCCACCGCCATGAAGGCACCGGTGCCCAAAGACACCTGGCCGCAATAACCCACCAGGATGTTCAGACCGAGTGCTGCCAGCGACAGGATCAGAAACGGGATCAGGATGGCGCGAAACATGTACTCGTCAGCCAGCAACGGCACGCCGACGACTGCAAACACCAGCAGCAGCAGGATGCCCCAGCGGTCTTGCGCGATGGCGAAGACCTGCTGGTCGCTGCTGTAACTTGTCTTGAACTGGCCGTTCTCACGGTAAATCATGAGAAATTGTGCCCCCACGCTGCCGCTGGTCGCTGCCCCCCAAGGGGGCTCATGCAGCGGACCGGCGGAGCCGGCTCTGCGCATGCGGCTTGGTTCATTGTTCCGTAATGCATCAAATATTTTGTCCTCTTACACACGGTCGATGATCTTTTCGCCGAAGAGGCCCTGGGGGCGCACCAGCAGCACAAACAGCACCAGCACATAACCAAACCAGATCTCGATGCCGCCACCCAGCATCGGCCCAATATAGACTTCGGAGAGCTTCTCGCCGACGCCGATGATCAGCCCGCCGATGATGGCGCCGGGCACGCTGGTCAGCCCGCCCAGGATGACCACCGGCAGGGCCTTCAGCGCCACCAGGCTGAGCGAGAACTGCACCCCCAGTTTGCTGCCCCAGATCATGCCGGCCACCAGCGCCACGAAACCGGCCACGCTCCAGACGATGACCCAGATGCGCGACAACGAGATGCCGATGCTTTGCGCTGCCTGGTGGTCGTCAGCCACCGCGCGCAGTGCTCGGCCAGTGCTGGTGTACTGAAAGAACAGGCTCAGCGAGATCACCAGCGCAGCCGCAATCGCTGCTGCGTAGAGGTCTTCTTTGCTGACCAGCATGCCGCCCGGGAACACGCTCTCGAACAAGAACATCGGCTCTTTGGGCAGGCCGATGTCGATCTTGTAAATATCGCTGCCGAACAGGGTTTGACCAAAGCCGTCCAGAAAGTACGCGATGCCCAAGGTGACCATCAGCAGCGTGATGGCCTCCTGGTTGACCAGCTTGCGCAGCACGAAGCGCTCGATGATCCAGGCCACCACCACCATCAGCAGCAACGCCGCGGCAAAGGCCAGCACATTGCCCAGCACCTTGTTGTCGAAGCCCAATGCCTGCGGTATCCACTCGGAAAAGCGCGCCATCGCCAGCGCCGCGAAGAGCACCATCGCGCCCTGCGCGAAGTTGAACACGCCGCTGGCTTTGAAGATCAGCACAAAGCCCAAGGCGATCAGCGAATACAGCATGCCGGCCATCAGGCCGCCGATCAGTGTTTCAAGAAAGAAGCCCATGTCAGTCCGAGGTTCCGAGGTAAGCAGCAATGACTTCGGGGTTGGCGCGCACCTCGGCCGGTGTGCCGTCGCCGATCTTCTTGCCGTAATCCAGCACCACGATGCGGTCGCTGATGTCCATCACCACCCCCATGTCGTGCTCGATCAGCACGATGGTGGTGCCGAACTCGTCGTTGACATCCAGCACGAAGCGGCTCATGTCCTGCTTTTCTTCGACGTTCATGCCGGCCATCGGCTCGTCCAGCAGCAACACGCTGGGTTCCATCGCCAGCGCGCGGCCCAGGTCCACGCGCTTTTGCAATCCATAGGGCAGGCGGCCCACGGGCGTCTTGCGGTAGGCCTGGATTTCGAGAAAGTCGATGATTTTTTCGACCACCTCGCGATGCTCGCCTTCTTCGCGTTCTGCTGCCGACCACCAGGGGTTGCGAAAAGCCTGCTGAAAGATGTTGGTCTTCATGCGCAGATTGCGCCCGCTCATGATGTTGTCCAGCACGCTCATGCCTTTGAACAGCGCCAGGTTCTGGAAGGTGCGCGCGACACCCATCTCTGCCACCTGGCGGCTGTTCATGTGGCTGAAGCTCTTGCCCTTGAAGGTGATCTGCCCTTCCTGCGGTATGTAGACACCGTTGATGCAGTTCAGCATGCTGCTCTTGCCTGCACCGTTGGGGCCGATGATGGCGCGCACCTCGTGTTCGCGCACGTCCAGGCTGATGTCGGTCAGCGCGTTGACGCCGCCAAATCGCAGGCTGATGTTCTTGACCTCCAGGATCACATCGCCGATTTTTCTCTGAGCCATCAGGCGGCCTTCTTCAGGGTGGCCACAGCAGCAAAGGTCTCTGCATCCGCCACCGGCAGCGTGGCGCTGACGCTGCCGCTGCGGCCGTCTTCGAACTTCACCGCCGTCTCGATGAACTGCTCATGTTTGCCGGCGTACATCGCGTCCACCAGCACCTGGTATTTGTCGCCGATGGTGCCGCGCCGCACCTTGCGCGTGCGGGTCAGTTCACCATCATCGGCGTCCAGCTCCTTGTGCAGCACGATGAAGCGGTGCACCTGGCTGCCGGCCAGCATCGGGTCGTGGGCCAGGTCTCCGTTGACCTGCTGCACACAATCGCGCACCAGCGAGAGCACCTCCTTCTTGGCTGCCAAGTCGGTGTAGCCGGCGTAGGACAGGTTCTGGCGTTCGGCCCAGTTGCCCACGGCTTCGAAGTCGATGTTGATGAAAGCGCAGACCTTGTCGCGGCGGTTGCCAAAAGCCACGGCTTCCTTGATGTAAGGAAAGAACTTGAGTTTGTTCTCGACATACTTGGGCGCGAACATGGCGCCGTCGTTGGCGCCGCCGAACAGTTTGCCGACGTCCTTGGCGCGGTCGATGATCTTCAGGTGGCCGCTGCCATCCAGAAAGCCGGCGTCGCCGGTGTGGTACCAGCCATCAGCAGTCAGCACCTCGGCCGTGGCTTCGGGGTTCTTGTAGTAGCCCTGCAGCAGGCCCGGGCTGCGCACCATGATCTCGCCGCTGTCGCTGACCTTCAGCTCGACACCGTCGATCGGCACGCCCACCGTGTCGGCCCTGACTTCGTGGTCGGGCTGCAAACACACGAACACTGCGGTCTCGGTGCTGCCGTAAAGCTGCTTCAGGTTGATGCCGATGCTGCGGTAAAAAGTAAACAGATCCGGGCCGATCGCTTCACCGGCGGTATAGGCCACACGCACGCGCGAAAAACCCAGCGTGTTGCGCAGCGGGCCGTATATCAGCAGGTCGCCCAGCCGGTAGCGAAGCTTGTCCAGCCAGCCCACGACCTGGCCGTCCAACAACTTGGGGCCCACCTCTTTGGCTACCGCCATGAAGTGCTTGAACAAACCGCGCTTGAGGCTGCCTGCGTCTTCCATGCGGATCATCACCGCAGTCAGCAGGTCTTCAAAGACACGCGGTGGTGCGAAGTAATAGGTCGGCCCGATTTCTTTCAGGTCGATGGTGACGGTCGAGCCGTTCTCGGGGCAGTTGACGACATAACCGCAGGCCAGCCACTGCGCATAACTGAAGATGTTCTGGCCAATCCAGGCCAGCGGCAGGTAAGCCAGCACTTCTTCGTCGGCCGTGAGCTTGTCGAACTTCTTGCCGGCGGCTGCGCGGTCGAGCAGGCTGAAGTGCGTGTGCACCACGCCCTTGGGGTTGCCGGTGGTGCCGCTGGTGAAGAACATCGCCGCCACCTCATCGGGCCGGCCCTGGGCGACTTGCTGCTCGAACCAGCCAGCGTGCTGGCTGATGAAGTTCTTGCCGCTTTGGGTCAACGCGTCCAACGAGGTCAGCCCAGGTTCGTCGTAGTTGCGCAGTCCGCGTTCTTGGTCAAACCAGATGCGAGAGAGCAGCGGGCAGCGCTCGCGCAGTTCCAGCATCTTGTCGACCTGCTCCTGGTCCTCGACGATTGCAAAACGCACCTCGGCGTTGTTGATCGGAAACTCGTACTCGGTGGCTGCTGCGTCCTGGTACAGCGGCACTGGCACGGCGCCCAGCGACTGCGCCGCCAGCATCG
>JBBQIB010000118.1:0-12396 GCA_038324515.1 Burkholderiales bacterium | reverse complement strand
TCCACCAGCACAAGGTCCGGCAAGCGCGCCAGGCCACCGCGCTTTTTTGCAACCGGATGTGGCTTTGTCGGCAGCGCTGCTTCCTGTGCCTGCGCTGCAGTCGAGGCGAGTTCGGCTGAACCCTCATCAGCAGCTCCAACTCCAACCTCAGCTGCACCCTCAGCGTCAGCGTCGACAACCCCCTGGGCCCAACGCGCATATCGACGCGTCAGCACCTGGCGCATGGCGGCGTAGTCGTCACCACCCTTGACGCCTTCGATGTTGAAGCGCCTGTATTGCGCACTTTGCATCTGGTGTGACTCATAGACCACACAGGATGCCTGTGTGGCCTCGCCCGCCGTGTGGCTGATGTCAAAACACTCGATGCGCAAGCTGTTCGGATCAGCCACGTCCAGATCCAGGGCCTCGATCAAGGCCCGCGTGCGCTGTTGTTGCGAGCCTTCTTCGGCCAGCAAGCGGGCCAGGGACAGCTCGGCGCCTTTGGCCGCCATCTCCAGCCAGATGCGGCGCTGTTCGCGCGGCTGGTGCTGCACCCGCACGCGGGTGCCAGCCGCCTGGCCCAAGGCTTCCAGCAACTCGGCGTCCACAGGATGGCTGGTCACCAACAACGGTGGCACCGATTGACCGATGTAGTGTTGGGCGATGAAAGCTTCCAGTACCAAGACTTCCGGCAGCATGGCTTGCGGCAAGATCGGCTCCGGCGCGATGGGTTCCGGCACCGGGCTTGACGCCGTAGTGTCTGCGCGCGCCTCGGGCTGACTTGCAGCGGTCCCTTGGCTGTCCGCAGGCGGCGGCTGTGCAGCTTCCTGCTGATCTTCCGCCATCGATTGCAGCAATGACGCCGTCAGTGCAGCGGCGTCTTCAAGATGGCTGGGGAAGTAGGCCCGGTCGCCCAGGTGGCGGCTGCCGCGCACCATCGCCAGGTTGACGCAGGCGCGCCCACCCGCCACCTTGACGGCCAGAATGTCCACGTCCTTGTCGCCGGAAGACAGACTGCTGGCGTCCACCGACTGTTGATGCAGCACGCGCGACAGCGAGCCGATGCGGTCGCGCAAGGCTGCCGCCTGCTCAAAGTCCAGCGCTTCGGCACAAGCCATCATTTGCGACTGCATGTCTTCGACCACTTCATGCGATTCGCCGAGTAAAAAGCGCTCCGCAGTGGCCACGTCCCGGGCGTAGTCCTGGGCTGATATCAGCCCCACGCAGGGGCCGGAGCAACGCTGGATCTGGTACAGCAGGCAAGGCCTGGAGCGGTGGTTGAACACCGAGTCTTCGCAGGTGCGCAGCCTGAACACTCTTTGCATCAGCTGAATCGTCTGCTTGACCGCCCAAGCGTTGGGATAGGGCCCGAAGTAGCGGTGCTTGCGATCCACCGCACCCCGGAAGTAGGCCATGCGCGGAAAGCTCTGGCTGGCTGACAGCGCCGGGCGCTGCTGACCGGCCGTTTGACCGCTTCGTGCACCAGTGATCTTCAGATAGGGGTAACTCTTGTCGTCACGAAACAGGATGTTGAAGCGTGGCGCCAGCGTCTTGATCAGGTTGTTTTCGAGCAACAGCGCTTCGGCCTCGGTGCGCACCACCGTGGTCTCCAGTCGCGTGATGCGGCTGATCATCTGGCCAATGCGGGTGCCCTCATGGTCACGCTGCAAATAGCTTGAAACACGCTTCTTCAGGTTGCGTGCCTTGCCCACATACAGCAGCCCGCCCTGGGCATCAAACCAGCGATAGACCCCAGGCAACGCTGGCAGTGCAGCCACCTCTGTCAGCAAAGCATGCCTGTCAGGCGCTGCAGGCGCGTCGGGTGTCTGGGGTGGGTCTGTAGGCACAGGGGCAGCGGTCGCACTCATGGGACGCAATTTTCACCGCCTTTGATAATCCCCCGATGTGCCCTGACTTCAGCCCAGCGCCAAGCCCGGCGCGACCGCCAGCAAGCCCGCCCGAGACGCCACCTGCGGCCCATCATGCCGACCCGCTTGCCGACCCGCTTGGCTCCCCACTTGGCACCCCACCTGGCACCCAGCTAAGCAGGCAACGCTGGGACATTTATTGCCGCGTCGTCGACAACCTGGGTGACGTAGGCGTGTGCTGGCGACTGGCCAGCGCGCTGAGCGGCTGCGGGCAAGAAGTGCACCTGGTGATCGACGACCCGAGCGCGCTGCAGTGGCTGGCGGCCGGGGCAACTGCCGAGGTTCAGGTTCACCGCTGGCCGGGTCCGGATGAACTTGGCGACGTGGTCATCGAGGCCTTTGGCTGCAGCCTGCCTCAGGCTGTCCTGCAAGCCTTGGCGAAGCGCGTGGCGCAGCAGCAGCCGCAAGCTGTGCCGATGGCGGAAAGTCGCCAGCAGCCTGCTCCTGCTCCTGCTCCTGCTCCTGCTCCTGCTCCTGCTCCTGCCCCCGGCACTTCTCCCACTTTTCCCACTTCTACCGCTGCTGCGCCGGATGCTGCACCCGGCACCGCACCCGCCACCGCGCCCGCACCCGCACCCGGCGACTTGCCGGTCTGGCTCAACCTGGAACATCTCAGCGCAGAGCCCTACGTTGAGGCCTCGCACGGGCTGCTGTCACCGCAACGCGAAGGGCCACCGAAGTGGTTCTTCTACCCAGGCTTCAGCCGGCGCACGGGCGGCCTGCTGCGCGAGCCGGACCTGCAGGCGCGCCAGCGCAGCTTCGATCGCCTGGCCTGGCTGCAGAGCCAGGGTCTGCAACTGCGGCCGCATGAAAAGCTCGTCAGCCTGTTTTGCTACGCCAACGATCATCTGCCGGCCTTGCTGGCCAGCCTGGCCGACTCTGCGCAACGCGGCGGGCCGACCTTGTTGCTGGCTACCGCCGCGCTGCCGGCTGCTGTGCGGCAAATGCTGAGTGCTGCTGCCCTCAGGCATCCCGCGCTGCGAGTGCATGGGCTGCCGCTGCTCAGCCAGATCGACTTCGATCACTTGCTCTGGGCCAGCGAGCTCAATGTGGTGCGCGGCGAAGACTCCCTGGTGCGCGCACTGTGGGCCGCGCGGCCATTCATCTGGCAAGCCTATGTGCAGCGCGATCAAGCCCACCATGCCAAGGTGCTGGCGTTGCTGGATTGGCTGGACGGCTTGGATCGACTCGATGCCCGTCCTGAGGCTCCTGAGGCTCCTGCGGCACATGTGCGTGTGCATGCGAAGCCCGACCCTGCCCGCACGCCTGCACCGCTCAACCACCAGCAGGCAGCGTTGCAGCAAATGGCGTCTGTGTGGCGCGCCTGGAACGGCCTGCCTGGATGCCCCTGGCCCGGTTTGCCGGGTCGGCACGATGTGCTGGGCTGGCAAACCTGGCGCGACAGCAGCCTCTTGCGGCGTGATCTGATGCAGCAGCCAAGTGATCTGCTTGGCAGGCTGTTGGCCTTTGTGGCGTCCAGGCAGCAAATGCCTGAACAGCAAACTGTGCCGGCTGCCAACGCATAACCTGTAACGCATAACGCACTGCTAGAATAGTGGGCTTTGCCCGGCGCTTGTCTCAAGCGCCCAGATGGCGTTAACGGCTTCAAACCCGGTGGCTTGAAGCTGCCTCGTCGCCAAGCTCCCGAACTGCCGGGCCACACCAATTTGGAATTTGGAATTCGGAATCGCCATGAAACTCGCACAAGAAATCCGCGCCGGAAACGTCATCATGCAAGGCAAGGACCCGATGGTCGTGCTGAAGACCGAGTACAGCCGTGGCGGCCGGGGCGCAGCCACCGTGCGCATGAAGATGAAGAACCTGCTCAACGGCGGCGGCGCCGAAGTGGTGTTCAAGGCCGACGACAAGATGGAGCAGATCGTGCTGGAAAAGAAGGAGTGCACCTACTCCTATTTTGCCGATCCGATGTACGCCTTCATGGATGCCGAGTACAACCAGTTCGAGGTCGAAACCGAGAACATGGGCGACGCCATCAACTACCTTGAGGACAACATGACGGTCGAAGTGGTGTTCTACGACGGCAAGGCCATCTCGGTGGAGCTGCCCACCGCGGTGGTGCGTGAAATCACCACTGAGCCGGCGGTCAAGGGCGACACTTCCGGCAAGGTGATGAAGCCAGCCACCCTGGTCGGTACTGGCTTTGAGATCAGCGTGCCGTTGTTTGTGGAAAGCGGCGACAAGGTCGAGATCGACACCCGCACGCACGAGTACCGCAAGCGGATCTGAAGCTCGGTTGGGCTGGGCCACAGACTGGCACCTGCGGGTGCCTTTTTGATGCCTGGATGAACTTTGTCGGCGACAGCACAGTGGCTGATTTCTGGTTCGCGCTCTCCTGGCCCTGCTGGCCCCACGCGTGCGTGCTGACTGAGTGATCGGCTTCTTCCACTATCGTTGCGGCAGCACCGTGCCTGAGCTGGAGCAGCGATGATCGATCACATGACATGTACCGTGTCATCATTTGACTTTGAAGCCGCAGTCAGGGCGCCGTTTCGCATGCAGCCCGGCTTGCGACGCGCGCCAGATGTTCCGGGGCCTGACTCGCCAGTCGCAGCACCGCAGCTCACGCTGCTGCGACCCGGCTCGCCGCAGCAACGAGAAAAGCTGGCGGTGTTGTCTGCTTTCTGGCCCCAGGCCTTGCTGGCGCAAAGCGGCTTCGACGCCGCACCCGCGCTGCGCGCGGTTTGCGAATTGGCAGCCCACACCCATCCCCTGGCTTGGCATTGGGATGGCCGGCGAGCCCATGCCAAGTTGCTGGGCACAGCCTGCTGCGCAGACGGCAAAGTCGAGCAGGTGGCAGCTGGCCAGTTCGGCCTGGGCGACGAAGTGGCACGCTGTCTGGCGGTACTGCCGGCACCCTGGCGTCTGACAGGCCTGTTGAGCCTGAGTTTTTGCGAAGACCTGGCCATCATCGATGGTCCTCATGGCACCTTGCCCTGGCTGGCCGTGACGCTGCCCAGCCACTGGGCACCTGAGGAGAAACTGGGCTTGCCCTTTCATGCCGTGCACGCGCCTGTGGCCGACAACCAGCAACTGCTGCAGGCTTCTGCTGCGCTGCTGCGACTGGTTTACGCTGCACCGGCAGCGCAGTCCGAGTCTCAGCGCAGCCTCGGTTTCCTCGAGCGCTTTGTCTGGAACATCACCGCCCATCCACGCCTGCATGCCCACCCCCAGCGGGTCGACCCCGAACGCTGGCGATACACACCTGTGGCGCAGAGCTGGTTTCGCAGTGAGCGCCAGAGCTTCATCCAGGTGCCGGGGTTGCAACAATCGGTATTCACCATCGAAGTCGGCTTGCAGCCCTTGGTCGAGGTGTTGAACACGCCCGCACGCGCCCGGTTGCTGGCCCAGACCGTGGCCAGCATGAGTGAGGCCGTGCTGCGTTACCGCGGCTTGCACCCCGTGCGCCAGCTCCTTCTGGATTGGTTGCACATGCGCGCGGCAAACAGCTTTTGAAGACCGCCGCGATCCTGCCAGCGACGGTGCATGGGCTGCGGCAGCAGGGCTTGCTGTGTGGACCCCACGGCGACGGTCCATCGGGCGGGTGGGCGGAGATGGCCCGCGCGGAGCATGCCTTCGATCAGGGCCCGTACGCGTTGCCGGCTCCGGATGAGACAGAACTGGCGCAACAGAAGGAGCTGCTGCGGGGCCATCAACTGTCCAGCCGTTGGGCCCACCGCAGCGACTTTGTCATGCTCGATACCGACTTCGCGCTCGGGCAACGCTTCCTGCTCAGCTGGCATGCCTGGCTGTTGTGCCCGCAACGCAGCGAGCGGCTGTGTTTCGTGGCCGTGGCGGCGCACCCGCCGGCAAGTGCGCACCTGGCGGCGGCATGGTTGGGGCTGCGAGAGGCGGGCCCAGCCCGGACGACCCGTGGGCGCCCTGCATTTTCAACTGCAAACGCGCCTGCGCCTGCGCCTGTATCGACACCCACCACTGAAGAGGAGCAACCCTCAAAGCTGCTGCGCAATTGCCTTTTGTCGCTGCTGGCCGCCTGGCCAACGCTGACCCCCAATTTGCATGTACTCGAGTTCGACCAAGGCCGGGTCAGGCTGCTGTTGGCGCTGGGCCCTTTGCAGCAATGGCTGCCTGCCTTGCGGCTGAAAGCAGATGCCATCTTCGTGCATGCACAGTCTGCAGCGGAGGCGAGGACGGGGGCAATGCTGGCGCCGGCCGCGGTGAATAGGCTGCATAGCCAGGCCGCTCTCAAAGCCTTGGGCCGGCTGGCCCAGCCTGGCGCCAGCCTGGTCAGCGCTTCCTGCACACCCGAGCATTTGAAGCATTGGCGCAGCGCTGGCTTCAGGTCCAGCCCTTGGCCATCCGATTCCGCAGCCATACCCACAACCGCAACCGCACCTGCAACCGCGCCTGCACGCGCATCCGAGCCTGCACCTGCGCCCGCGCCCGCACCCGCGCCTGCGCCCGCACCCGCACCCGCACCTGCACTCGCATCTGCACCCGCTGGCACACCTACACCGACATCCACATACACATCCACACCCACACCCACACCCGCGCCAAGCTTCAACCCGCAGCTGGCCAGCTTTGAGCCGCAACGCCATGGCCGCGCCTTGGCTGCTCAAGCGATTCAGGCATCCCGGGCTGCAGGCATTGCGGGCTCTGTAGTTCATGTCGTGGTCGTGGGCGCCGGTGTGGCAGGCGCCGCGGTTGCCCAAGCGTTGGCGCAGCAAGGCGCGGCTGTCACGGTGCTCGAGCAACACCCCCAGGTTGCGCTGGAAGGCTCTGGCGTTCCTGCTGCGCTGTTCCACGGCACCGTGCACCGCGATGACAACCGCTACAGCCGGCTGCTGCGCTCAGCGGCGCTGCAGGCCAGACGCGACTATGGCCAGGCGGTGGCGAGCGGCGCAGTGGCCGGCCAGACCGCAGGCCTGCTGAGACTGGGCAGTGGCCGCGGCCGACGCGACGCAGCCCTGTTGTGGCAAGCGATGCAAGAGCTGCACGCGCAAAGTGGCTTGACCAACGACTGGGTGCAGCCCTTGTCCAGCGCACAAGCATCGGCACGGGCGGGTGTGCCCATCGCGAGCCCGGTCTGGTTCTATCCCGGCGGCGGCTGGGTGGCACTGCCAGAGTGGGTGCACCACATCTTGCAGGACGCCCGCATCCGAGTCCTGACGGGTCGCCGCGTGGCCAGCTTGCAGCGCAACCCGGACCCCCGCGGTCTGGGCCTGGGCGGACAGGCCACCCACGGCCAAAGCACAGCACCTGCCGGAGCGCGGTGGTCCGTGCTGGATGAACAAGGCGCCTGCTTGGCTGAAGCAGACCATGTGGTGCTGGCCAACACCGGATCTGCCCAAGCGTTGCTGGGGGCATTGGGGCACCCCCTGTGGCCACTGCAGCAAAGCCGCGGGCAACTCGGCCTGTGGCCACTGGCGCAGCCCTGCGCCTTGCGTTTGCCGGTCACAGGCGGTGGCTACGTGGTGCAGGCTCACGGCACGGCTGCCGGTCGGGCCCAGAGCTATCTGATGTCTGGTGCCACCGACCAGCCACTGCCATGGGGCGATGGCCCGGCCCTGGTTGCAGCGCAGCGCCAGAACCGCAGCGACGCGCCCCACGACACCCGCCACCCAGTGCTGGGGTCAGCGCTGCGCAGCGAAGACCATCAACACAACCTGCGAAGACTCAAAGACCTGACAGGGCTGCCGGCTCCACTGGCAGCAGCCGATGGCTCGATGCAGGGCTGGGCGGGGACCCGCTTGCGCAGTGTCGATCGGTTGCCGATTGCTGGACAAGTTGCTGGACGGATTGCTGGACAGGTTGCAGGTCAGGTTCCGGGCCAGGTTGCAGGTCAGACCGCCGGGCAGCTTGCAAGCTGGCAGCCACTGCGGGCTGGTGCGGCAACGGCGACTGGTTCAGGTCCAACGTCGCGGTTGCAGGATCTGCCACGCGAAGCGGGGCTGTTTGTCCTGACGGCGCTGGGCTCCAGGGGCGCGACCTACGCACCTTTGCTGGGCCGGCTGGTGGCGGCGCAAGTGCTGAATCGGCCACTGCCGCTGGAAGCCGACCTGGTGGATGCCCTGGACCCCGCGCGCTGGCAGCTCAGGGCGACGCGGCGGGGCTGATGAGACCAGCCAGAAGCCGCGGGGCCGGTGTTGCGGCCCGGGCGGCTCAGCTGCTGCTGGACGCTGTGCCGGTGGTTGCGCCCGGGCCGCCAGCGTTTTCTGTTGTTTCCTCGCCATCGTCGTCGGGCAGGTCATCTTCGGGCGGCAAGCCGGCGGCCTTGCGGGCAGCCTTTTCTCTGTCCTTTTCTTCTTTTTTCTTCTTCTTGGCCAGCTCGCGCTGGCGCTTTTCAAACGAATAGTTGGGTTTTGCCAAAACGCATCCTCGGGTCAGTGGGATCGGTAGGATCGGTAGGATCAACAGCAGGCATTAGAACACCTGCTCTGCAAATCGCAGCGTCAGCACGCCCTGTGGCGTACCCAGCAGGCACAGCCGTGCGCGGTGACGTGCGAAGATGCCCACCGTCACCACGCCGGGCCATTGGTTGATTTCGAGCTCCATCGCCAAAGGGTCGCTGATGTGCAGACCCTGCACATCCAACAGCGGGTGGCCATTGTCGGTCTGCACACCCGCACGCAGGGTCGCCGTGCCGCCGATCGCTGCAAAGCGCCGCACCAGCCGGGGCACAGCCATCGCGATCACTTCCACCGGCAAGGCAAAGCGGCCCAAGACCTGCACCCGCTTGGACATATCGGCAATGCAGATGAAACGCTGGGCCAGATCGGCCACGATCTTTTCGCGCGTCAACGCCGCGCCGCCACCCTTGATCATGCAACCCTGAGGATCGATTTCGTCGGCACCGTCGACATAGACGGGCAGCTGCTCCACCTCGCCCGCTTCAAACACTTGGATGCCATGAGATTGCAGGCGGACGGTGCTGGCCTGGGAGCTCGACACCGCGCCACGGATACGGTCCCTGATGCCAGCCAGTGCGTCGATGAAATGGTTGACCGTCGATCCCGTACCCACGCCCACCACGGCGCCGTCTGGGATGTGGGCCAAAGCGGCAAGACCGACGGCAGCCTTGAGCTGTTCTGCAGCGGAGAGCTGGGATGGGTTGGATGTCATGCTGCGGATTATCCGAGCGTGCGGTCAGTCAGCTCGAACCATCAGCCAAGTCCACGGCAACTGTTGAAACTCTGCCGGCTGAGACAATGGCGCGATGGCCTTGATCCCTTATGCGCTGACGCGCCCTTTCCTGTTTGGCCTGGATGCTGAACAGGCCCACGAGTTGACCCTGGGCAGCCTGAGCAGACTGCAAAACACGCCCGCCCAATGCTTGTGGCAGCAGCGCACGGTGCACGACCCGGTACAACTGGCGGGGCTGCGATTCCCCAACCGCATGGGCCTGGCCGCTGGCCTGGACAAGAACGGCGAATGCATCGACGGCCTGGGTGCGATGGGTTTTGGCTTCATCGAGGTCGGCACCGTCACACCTTTGGCGCAAGCCGGCAACGCCAGACCGCGCATCTTCAGGCTGCGGAATTCACGGGCCCTGATCAACCGGCTGGGCTTCAACAACCAGGGCCTGCAAGCCTTTGTGCGCAACGTGCAGCGTGCCCACAGCTTCAGGCGCAGGGGTGGCATCCTGGGGCTGAACATCGGCAAGAACGCTGCTACGCCCATCGAACGCGCCCAGGATGACTACCTGCTGTGCCTGGAGGGCGTCTACCCCCACGCGGACTACGTGGTGGTCAACGTCTCAAGCCCCAACACCAGCAACTTGCGCAGCCTGCAAAGCGACGAAGCCTTGAGCGGCCTGCTCAGCAGCCTGAACCACAAACGCAGCGAACTGGCAGAGCAGCATGGCAGACGCGTACCGATGTGGCTGAAGATCGCCCCCGACCTGGACAACAGTCAGATCGCAGTCATTGCAGCCACCCTGCGCCAACACGATGTGGATGGCGTGGTGGCCACCAACACCACCTTGTCGCGCGATGCCGTCAAGGGCCAGCCGCATGCCGATGAGAGCGGCGGCCTGAGCGGGGCACCGGTGCGCGAAGCCAGCAACCGCGTGATTCGCAGCCTGCGCCAGGCCCTGGGTCCAGGCTTCCCGATCATCGGCGTGGGCGGCGTCATGAGTGGCGAAGATGCCTGTGCCAAGCTCGACGCCGGTGCCGATCTGGTGCAGATGTACACGGGCCTGATCTACCAGGGCCCAGGTCTGGTGACCGAGGCTGCGCAAGCGATGAAAACCCGCCAGAGTCGAAACTGAAAGCAATCCACCCAAGGAGCCCTGATGCGAGTCGCAGTCTTCAGCACCCGCGCATACGACCGCGAGTTTCTGACCCAGGCCAACAGCGCCGGGCGCCATCAGCTGCAGTTCATCGAGTCGCGGCTTGACGCCACCACCGCTGTGGCAGCAGCGGGTGCCACAGCGGTGTGTGTCTTCGTCAACGACCATCTGGATGCCGAGGTGTTGCAGCGTCTGCACGCGGGCGGCGTACGTCTGCTGGCGCTGCGCTCGGCCGGCTTCAACCATGTGGATCTGGCCACTGCTGCCAAGTTGGGCATGGCCGTGGGCCGGGTGCCCGAGTATTCGCCCCACGCGGTGGCCGAACACACGGTGGCGCTGCTGTTGTCGCTGAACCGGCGCATCCATCGCGCATACGCCCGCGTGCGCGAGGGCAACTTCGCGCTCGAAGGGCTGCTTGGCTTTGATTTGCACGGTCGCACCGTAGGCGTGGTGGGCACCGGCAAGATCGGCGAGTGTTTTACACGCATCATGGCCGGCTTTGGCTGTCAATTGCTGGGCGTGGACCCGCAGCCCAACCCGCAGTGTCTGGCGCTGGGCATGCGTTACGTGGATCTGAACGAGATGCTGAGCAGCAGTGACGTCGTCAGTCTGCACTGCCCGCTGACCCCGCACACCTACCACCTGATAGACGCTGCAGCGCTGGCGCGCATGAAGCACGGGGCCATGCTGCTGAACACCAGCCGCGGTGCAGTGGTCGACACGGGTGCGGTGATCGCAGCGCTGAAAAGTGGCTCGCTGGGCAGCCTGGGCCTGGATGTGTACGAAGAAGAAGCCGACCTTTTCTTTCGAGACTTGTCGACGCAGGTGTTGCAGGACGACATCTTCGCCCGGCTGCTGACTTTTCCGAACGTGCTGATCACGGGTCACCAGGCGTTTTTCACCACCGACGCGATGGCAGCCATTGCTTCGATCACGCTGGCCAACATCGATGCCTTCGAAGACCAGGGTCAGCCGCTGCATCCGGTGTCGGTGGAACGGCTGGTCTGAGAGGCTGAGAGTCTTTCGATCATGCCCACTCATCACGCCAAAAGACGCCCGCTCGTCGTTGCAAATGCGCGCCATAGCCCGAGGTCGGGTGGAGCGGGGCTCAGCCAATGAGCTCAGCGAACAAGCCCTGGAAACGAGCCCTGGAACCGAGCCCTACAGACGAGCCCAAGCGGCCCCCCCTGCCTGTCAGCGGCCCCTGACCTCACCTTCACGCCGCGGATCGGCGCCGCCCAGCCAGCCCTCAGGCGTGCGCTGGATGCCTTGCAAGCCGCTCGTCAACTCGATTTCGCGCACGGTGTGACCACGCGCTTGCAGGGCTTGGAGGGTGGCCGCAGGAAAGCGCCCTTCTTCCAACACGGTGGGGCCATTGAAGCTGCCGAAATTAGGCAGCGCGACGGCGGTCTGCAGATCCAGCCCCCATTGCAGGCTGGCAGTCAGCGTCTTGGCCGTGAAATGGATGATCGCCGGCCCGCCGGGCGAACCCAGGCTCATCAGCAAGCGGCCTGGATTGCCGTCTGGGCCTCCTCGGCCCTCACGGGTGTCACGTTCCTCGCGGCGATCAAACACCAAGGTCGGGCTCATGCTGGAGCGTGGCCGCTTGCCGGCCTGCACCTGGTTGGCCACCGGCCGGTCCTGGGCGTCTGTGGGCCGCAGGCTGAAGTCGGTCATCTGGTTGTTCAGCAGGTAGCCGCCCGCCAGACCGGTGCCGCCATCGGCCATCAGGCGCGCGCCGAAAGCGGCTTCGATGGTGCTGGTCATCGCCACCGCGCGGCCCTGGGCGTCGACCACACTGATGTGGCTGGTGCCGTATTCGGGTTGATCGGGCATCGGCGCGAAGGGCCAAATGCCGGCGACGCCAGGGACGCCAGCGGCAACCGACCAGCGCTGCAAGCTGAGCGCGGGCGCAGCAGGCAGATCCAGGGCAGATCCAATGGCGATGGCGCCGGGCTGGCCGGCAGTGGCCATGCCCATGCTGCGCGGCCCGATCAGTGCTGCGCGTTGGCGCAAGTAACTGTCTTGCAGCAAGCTGCGCCAGTCGCCAGCCGGTGCCGGCACGAAGTCCGGGTCGGCAATGAAGCTGGCGCGGTCGGCATAGGCCAGGCGGGCAGCTTCGGTATAGACGTGCAGCCAATGCGGCGTCAAGCGCTCGCTGCCGGACGCGGCGGGGCGCGGACCGGCCGCTGACGGCCGCAGCGGCTGTGGCGGCTG
>JBBQIB010000117.1:0-12446 GCA_038324515.1 Burkholderiales bacterium | reverse complement strand
ACCACCAATTCGCCACGGTTGACCACCTGGCCTTCGTGCACCAGGATGTTTTTCTCCTTGGCCACCAGCTCTTCGTGCACCGTGCCTTCGGGGCTGGTGATCTGCAGGCGGTTCTTGCCTTTGGTCTCCTTGCCGAAGCTCACGGTGCCGGTGATTTCGGCCAGCGTGCCCACATCCTTCGGGCTGCGGGCTTCGAACAGCTCTGCCACCCGCGGCAAGCCGCCGGTGATGTCGCGTGTCTTCTGGCCTTCCATCGGGATACGCGCCAACACTTCGCCGGGCGCCAGATCCTGGCCGTCGCGCACCTGGATCAGCGAGCCGACCGGGAAGCCGATCGTCACCGCATGGTCGGTGCCGGGGATCTTGACTTCCACCCCCGAAGCGTCCATCAGCTTGACCTGCGGCCGCACCACCTTGGCCACACCACGGCGCTTGCTGTCGATCACCACCAGCGTGGACAGTCCCGTGACCTCGTCCAGTTGCTTGGCCACCGTGACGCCTTCTTCGACGTTCTCGAACTTCGCGCGGCCGGCAAACTCTGTGATGATGGGGCGCGTCAGCGGGTCCCAGTTGGCGAGCACGGTGCCCGCCTTGATCTGCTGGTCGGGCTTGATGTTGAGCGTTGCGCCATAAGGCAACTTGTGACGCTCGCGCTCGCGGCCATGCTGGTCGCTGATGACGATCTCACCCGAGCGCGAAATGACGACCAGCGTGCCTTTGCCGTTGGTGACGTAGCGCATCGTGGCGTTGAAGCCGATGATGCCGTCACTCTTGGCGTCCACGCTGCTGGCCACTGCCGCACGCGAGGCCGCACCACCGATGTGGAAGGTGCGCATCGTCAACTGCGTGCCTGGCTCGCCGATGGATTGCGCTGCAATTACACCGATGGCTTCACCCACGTTGACCTCACCACCCCGGCCCAGATCGCGACCGTAGCACTTGGCGCAGATGCCAAAGCGCGTGTCGCAGGTCAGCGCGGTGCGGACCTTGACTTCGTCCACACCTGCAGCTTCCAGCGTGTCGATGGTGTCCTCGTCCAGCATGTGGCCGGCCGGCAGCATCATCTGCTGGGTTTCGGGGTGCAACACCTCGATCGCGGTGACGCGACCCAGGATGCGGTCGCGCAAGCTCTCGATGACTTCACCCCCCTCGACCAGTGCGCGGCGGTTCATGCCGTTGCTGGTGCCGCAGTCGGTCTCGGTGACCACCAAGTCTTGCGTCACGTCCACCAGGCGACGCGTCAGGTAGCCCGAGTTGGCGGTTTTCAGCGCCGTGTCAGCCAGGCCTTTGCGTGCGCCGTGGGTCGAGATGAAGTACTGCAGAACGTTGAGGCCCTCGCGGAAGTTGGCGGTGATCGGCGTTTCGATGATCGAGCCGTCAGGCTTGGCCATCAAACCGCGCATGCCGGCCAACTGACGGATCTGCGCAGCGGAGCCACGCGCACCCGAGTCGGCCATCATGTAGATCGAGTTGAACGACTCCTGCTCCACTTCTTTGCCGTGGCGGTCTTGCACCTTTTGCTTGGACAGCTGGCTCATCATGACCTTGCCGACCTCGTCGCCGGTCTTGCCCCAGATGTCGACCACCTTGTTGTAGCGCTCGCCGGAAGTCACCAGGCCCGAGACGTACTGCTGCTCGATTTCTGTGACTTCTTTATCGGCCCTCTCGATCAGGCTGGGCTTCTCTTTGGGCACCAGCATGTCATCGATGGCGATCGAGATGCCTGCACGTGTGGCGAGCTTGAAGCCGCTTTGCAGCAGCTTGTCGGCAAACACCACGGTGTCCTTCAAACCGCACTTGCGGAAGCTGACGTTGATCAGGCGTGAGATCTCTTTCTTCTTCAGCGCCTTGTTCATGTTGCTGAACGGCAGACCCCTGGGCAGGATCTCGGACAGCAGCGCGCGGCCCACCGTGGTGGCCACCAACTGGGTGTGCGGGGTGAACTCGCCGTCTTCGCCTTTTTGCCACTCGGTCATGCGCACGTTGACACGCGCCGTGATCTCGACCGCACCGTTGTCCAGCGCGCGCTGCAGCTCCTGCATGTCGGCAAAGATCATGCCTTCGCCCTTGCCGTTGATGCGCTCGCGGGTGGCGTAGTACAAGCCCAGCACCACGTCCTGCGAAGGCACGATCGAGGGTTCGCCGTTGGCCGGGAACAGCACGTTGTTGGAGGCCAGCATCAGCGTGCGGGCTTCCATCTGCGCCTCGATCGACAGCGGAATGTGCACGGCCATCTGGTCGCCGTCGAAGTCGGCGTTGAAGGCCGAGCACACCAGGGGATGCAGCTGGATCGCCTTGCCTTCGATCAACACCGGCTCGAAGGCCTGGATGCCCAGGCGGTGCAGCGTGGGTGCGCGGTTGAGCAGCACCGGGTGCTCTTTGATGACCTCTTCCAGGATGTCCCACACCACCGGGGTGCCACTTTCGACTTCTTTCTTCGCCGCCTTGATGGTGGTGGCGATGCCCATGGCTTCGAGGCGCGAGAAGATGAAAGGCTTGAACAGCTCGATGGCCATCAGCTTGGGCAGGCCGCATTGATGCAGCTTCAAGGTGGGGCCCACCACGATCACCGAACGGCCCGAGTAGTCAACACGCTTGCCCAGCAAGTTCTGGCGGAAGCGGCCACTCTTGCCTTTGATCATGTCGGCCAAAGACTTCAGCGCGCGCTTGTTGGCACCCGTCATGGCTTTGCCGCGGCGGCCGTTGTCCAGCAAGCTGTCCACGGCTTCTTGCAGCATGCGCTTTTCGTTGCGCACGATGATCTCGGGTGCTTTCAATTCCAGCAAGCGGGCGAGTCGATTGTTGCGGTTGATGACGCGGCGATACAGGTCGTTCAGATCGCTGGTCGCAAAGCGGCCACCATCCAGCGGCACCAGGGGGCGCAGGTCGGGCGGCAGCACCGGCAGCACATCCAGCACCATCCAGTTGGGCTTGATGCCGCTCTTCTTGAAGGCTTCCATCACCTTCAGGCGCTTGCTGTTTTTCTTGATCTTCAGCTCGGACCCGGTCATGTCGTTACGGATCTTGTCGATCTCGTCGTCCAGGTTCATTTCTTCGAGCAAGCGCTTGATGCCTTCTGCACCCATCAGCGCAGTGAACTCGTCACCGTGCTCTGCGTACTTGGCCTCCCAGTCGTCCTCGCTCATGATGCTGAACTTCTTCAGCGGCGTCATGCCGGGGTCGACGACCACGTAGGCTTCAAAGTACAACACACGCTCGATGTCGCGCAGCGTCATGTCCAGCACCATGCCCAGCCGCGAGGGCAGGCTTTTCAGGAACCAGATGTGGGCGCAAGGTGCTGCCAGGTCGATGTGACCCATGCGGTCGCGCCGCACCTTGGTCTGCGTGACTTCGACGCCGCACTTCTCGCAGATCACACCGCGGTGCTTCAGGCGTTTGTACTTGCCGCACAAGCACTCGTAATCCTTGATCGGGCCAAAGATCTTGGCGCAGAACAGGCCGTCACGCTCGGGCTTGAAGGTGCGGTAGTTGATGGTCTCGGGCTTCTTCACCTCACCGAAGGACCAGCTGCGGATTTTCTCCGGGCTGGCCAGTCCGATCCTGATGGCATCGAAATGCTCGTCAGGGGTGAATTGCTTGAAAAGGTCGAGTAATCCTTTCATGCTTGGCGCTCCTTAGTTCTTTTCCAGTTCCATGTCGATGCCCAGGGAACGGATTTCCTTGAGCAAGACATTGAACGATTCCGGCATGCCGGCTTCGATGGCGTGTTCGCCCTTGACGATCGACTCGTAGACCTTGGTGCGTCCATTGACGTCGTCGGATTTGACGGTCAGCATCTCCTGCAAGATATAGCTGGCGCCATAGGCTTCCAGCGCCCAGACCTCCATCTCGCCAAAACGCTGGCCGCCGAACTGTGCCTTGCCGCCCAGCGGTTGCTGCGTGACCAGGCTGTACGGGCCTGTGGAACGTGCGTGCATCTTGTCGTCCACCAAGTGGTGCAGCTTCAGCACGTGCATGTAACCCACCGTCACCGGGCGCTCAAAAGGCTCGCCCGTGCGGCCATCAGACAACACAGCTTGGGTGCGCGTGGCCGTCAAGCCCTTGCGTGCAGCGATGTCGTCCGGGAAAGCCAGCTTCAGCATCGCGCGCACGTCTGTCTCTGCAGCACCGTCAAACACCGGCGTCGCAAAGGGCACGCCGTGTTGCAGGTTGCTGGCCATCTCCAGCAGCTGCTCGTCATTCAGCGCATCGATGTGCTCTTTTTTGCCTTCTGACTGGTTGTACAGCTCGTCAAAGAACTTGCGCAGCTCAGCCACTTTGGAATGACCTTGCAGCATGTCGCCGATGCGCTGACCAATGCCTTTGCCGGCCCAGCCCAGGTGCACTTCCAGCACCTGCCCGACGTTCATGCGCGAAGGCACGCCCAGCGGGTTGAGCACGATGTCCACCGGCGTGCCGTCTGCCATGTACGGCATGTCTTCGACCGCCGTGATCTTGGACACCACGCCTTTGTTGCCGTGACGGCCGGCCATCTTGTCACCCGGTTGCAGGCGGCGCTTGACGGCCAGGTAGACCTTGACCATCTTCAGCACACCGGCTGGCAGCTCATCGCCTTGCGTCAGCTTCTTGCGCTTTTCTTCAAAAGAGACGTCAAAGCTGTGACGCGTCTGGTCGTTGGCGTTCTTGATGCTCTCCAGCTGGTTGGCCAGATCTTCATCAGCAGGCCGGATGTCGAACCAGTGGTGCTTGTCCACGGTGCCCAGGTACTCGGCCGTGATCACCGTGCCCTTGGCGATCTTGCCGGGGCCGCCGTTGGCCGGCTTGCCGATCAAGAGTTTCTTGATGCGGTCATACGCGTCGGCTTCGACGATGCGCAACTGGTCGTTGAGGTCCAGGCGGAAGCGCTTGAGCTCATCGTCGATGATCTGCTGCGCCCGCTTGTCGCGCACGATGCCTTCGCGGGTGAAGACCTGCACGTCGATCACGGTGCCGTTGGTGCCTTGGTCCACGCGCAGCGAGGTGTCCTTCACGTCACTGGCCTTTTCGCCAAAGATCGCGCGCAGAAGTTTTTCCTCTGGCGTCAGCGTGGTCTCACCCTTGGGTGTGACTTTGCCCACCAGCACGTCGCCGGGGTTGACCTCAGCACCGATGTAGACGATGCCCGATTCGTCCAGGCGAGACAGTTGCTGCTCGCTCAGGTTGGGAATGTCGCGTGTGATCTCTTCGCTGCCCAGCTTGGTGTCGCGGGCCATCACCACCAGCTCTTCGATGTGGATCGAGGTGTAGCGGTCTTCGGCCACCACGCGCTCGCTGATCAGAATCGAGTCCTCGAAGTTGTAGCCGTTCCAGGGCATGAAGGCCACCAGCATGTTCTGGCCGAGCGCGAGCTCGCCCAGGTCGGTGCTGGCGCCGTCGGCGATCACGTCCACTGCCGCCACCTTGTCACCGCGCTTGACGATCGGGCGCTGATGGATGTTGGTGTTCTGGTTGCTGCGCTGGTACTTGATCAGGTTGTAGATGTCCACACCGACTTCACCGGAGACGGTCTCGTTGTCGTTGACGCGGATCACGATGCGGTTGGTGTCGACATAGTCCACCGTGCCACCACGGCGGGCCGTGACCACGGTGCCGGAGTCGACGGCTGCCACGCGCTCTACGCCCGTGCCGACCAGCGCTTTTTCAGGGCGCAGGGTGGGCACTGCCTGGCGCTGCATGTTGGCGCCCATCAGTGCGCGGTTGGCGTCGTCGTGCTCCAGAAAGGGCACCAGGGATGCAGCCACTGACACGATCTGTGCCGGCGCCACGTCCATGTACTGCACACGCTCGGGGCTGAGCAGCACCGACTCGCCTTTTTCGCGTGCGCTGACCAGCTCATCGACCAGTTTGCCGTCTTTGTCCAGCGAGGCGTTGGCCTGCGCGATGACGTATTTGCCTTCTTCGATCGCCGACAGGTAGTCGATGTCTTTGGTGACTTTGCCTTCCACGACGCGGCGGTACGGTGTTTCCAGGAAGCCGTATTCGTTCAGCTGCGCAAACAACGCCAGCGAGTTGATCAGGCCGATGTTCGGGCCTTCAGGCGTCTCGATCGGGCACACACGGCCGTAGTGCGTGGGATGCACGTCGCGCACCTCAAAACCAGCGCGCTCGCGGGTCAGGCCGCCCGGGCCCAGGGCCGAGACACGCCGCTTGTGCGTGATCTCGGACAACGGGTTGGTCTGGTCCATGAACTGCGACAACTGGCTGGCACCGAAGAACTCCTTCAGAGCTGCAGAGATCGGCTTGGAGTTGATCAAATCATGCGGCATCAGCGCATCGGTCTCGGCCTGGCCCAGACGCTCCTTGACGGCCTTCTCGATACGCGCCAGACCACTGCGGTACTGGTTCTCGGCGAGCTCGCCGACACAACGCACACGCCGGTTGCCCAGGTGGTCGATGTCGTCCACATCACCGTTGCCGTTGCGCAGATCGACGAGGATCTTGACCACATCCAGAATGTCGTCGTTGGACAAGGTCATCTTGCCTTCCGGCACGCCGCGCCCGACGCGGGCGTTGAACTTCATGCGGCCCACGCGGCTCAGGTCGTAGGTGTCCTCGCTGTAGAACAAGCGATGGAACAGCGCTTCCACCGCGTCTTCGGTCGGCGGCTCGCCGGGGCGCATCATGCGGTAGATGGCGACGCGGGCGGCCAACTGGTCGTTGGTTTCGTCCGCAGCCAGCGTCTGGCTGATATAGGCACCCTGATTCAGCTCGTTGGTGAACAGGCATTGCACTTCTTTGATGCCTGCGTCACGCAGCTTTTCCAGCACCGCTTCGGTCACCTCGTCGTTGGCCTTGGCCACGATTTCGCCGGTCTCAGCGTCCACCATGTTGCGAGCCAGCATGCGGCCGACGAGGAAGTCCTCGGGCACGCTGACAAAACCAGTCTCGACTTCGGCCAGCTGGCGCACATGGCGCGCGGTGATGCGCTTGTCTTTCTCGACGATGACGTTGCCGGCCTTGTCGGTCAGGTCGAAGCGTGCGACTTCGCCCTTCAGGCGCTCGGGCACAAATTCCATCTGCGCGCCGGTGTCCATCAGGCGGAAGTTGTCGTTGACGAAAAAATTCGCCAGGATGGCTTCAGGCGTCAGGCCGATGGCCTTGAGCAGGATCGTGACCGGCATCTTGCGGCGACGGTCGACGCGGAAGTACAGGATGTCCTTGGGGTCGAACTCGAAGTCCAGCCAGGAGCCGCGGTAGGGGATGATGCGGGCGCTGAACAAGAGTTTGCCCGAGCTGTGCGTCTTGCCCTTGTCGTGCTCGAAGAACACGCCCGGGCTGCGGTGCAACTGGCTGACGATGACACGCTCGGTGCCATTGACGATGAAGGAGCCGTAGTCGGTCATCAGGGGCACTTCGCCCATGTAGACCTCTTGCTCTTTGATCTCTTTGACCTGCTTGGCCGGGTGCGACTCGCGGTCGTAGATGATCATCTGCAGCTTGGCGCGCACGGCAGCCGCGAAGGTCAGGCCCCGCTGCTGGCACTCACGCACGTCAAAAGCCGGCCGCGCGATGTTGTATTCGATGAACTTCATCTCCACGAAGCCGTTGTGGCTCGTGATCGGAAACGCCGACAGAAAGGCCGCCTGCAGACCTTCGGGCGCCCGTTTGGCAGCGGGAATCTCCTTTTGTAGAAACGCGACATAAGACTCGCGTTGCATGGTCAGCAGGTACGGGACCTTCTGCACACTCTCACGTTTACCGAAGCTCTTGCGAATGCGCTTGCGCTCGGTGTAGGTGTAGGGGGTTGTTTGCGCCATTGAACTCTCCGTGTCGAGGGCTCGCACCTGATGTAGGCACGACACCACCGGCGACTGGCGACCCGGGCACGCGACGCTGCCAAAAGCAACGAAGGCCCGAGGCTTGGTGACAGGCCACTACCTGCCGCTGGCGGACAACCCTGGCATTGCACCAGGGTCCGACCAAACCGGTTCTTTGCAGTCGGATCAAAGAACACTGCAAAACCCGAAGGCTTTGCGCTGTTCTCTCACAGCTTCGACGCGTCATCGGTCGAGGGCCGGCCGTAGCGAGCGCCCCGATATCGGCTTGAGCAGCACAGCCGTACTCCCGTACGGCGAGCAGCGCAGAGTCGACAGCGGGACGCGCATCAGGCCGGCAGCGACAGATTTATTTGATTTCGGCTTTGGCGCCGGCGTCGACCAGCTTCTTCAGCGCAGCATCGGCATCTGCCTTCGACACGGCCTCTTTGACGGCCTTCGGCGCACCGTCGACCACGTCTTTGGCTTCTTTCAAGCCCAAACCGGTCAACTCGCGCACCGCCTTGATGACCTGCACCTTGTTGGCGCCGGCTTCCAGCAGCATCACATTGAACTCGGTCTGCTCTTCTACAACGGCGGCTGCGCCACCACCGCCACCGGCTGCAGGTGCAGCCATCGAGGCTGCGGAAACACCGAACTTCTCTTCGATGGCCTGCACCAGGTCATTGAGTTCCATCACGGTCATGCTGTCCATGGAGGACAGGAAGCTGTCTTTATCGAATGCCATTTTGTTGGGTCCTGAAAATTAGATAAGTCTTGAATGTGGAATGGGTTGACTGCGTCAATCAGGGCTTCAAGCCGCTGCTGGCGCTGCCTGCTCCGCTGCGGGTGCCTCACCGGCGTCACCGGCACTACCGGCACTACCGGCGTCACCGGCGTCACCGGCCTCACCGGCCTCACCGATATCTCCGCCACCACGTTTTTTTGCCACTGCGGCCAACACGCCAGCCATACGCTGGATCGGTGACTTCAACAGGCCGGCGATCTGGGCGATCAGCACCTCGCGGCTCGGGATCGATGCCAGGGCTTTGATGCCCGCAGGATCGAGTGCCTTGCCGGCGTAAGCGCCGCCCATGATCACCAGCTTGTCGTTGGTCTTGGCAAAGTCAGCGATGACTTTGGCTGCAGCCACTGCATCTTCGGAAAAACCGTAGATCAGCGGACCTGCCATCACACCCTGGACGACCTCGAACGGAGTGCCTGCGACGGCTCGACGGGCCAGTGAGTTCTTCACGACGTGAAGATAAACACCCTGGGCCCGCGCTTGCACACGCAGCTTGTTCAAGGCTTCCACGGTGAGGCCGCGGTACTCGGCCATTGCCAGAGTCTGCGAACGTGCGGCTTGCGCCGACACCTCCGAGACCACAGCGGCCTTTTCATTGCGATTGAGACTCAAAGTCTGCTCCTCACTAAAAACGTGCCTTCAAGACCTTGCGGCCTGTTGGACACCACGGATTCAGCAGCCATCTGTTGATCAGGAAAATCCAAACCGGAATCCTTTCCACAGCGGGACCGCCATCTGCGCTGGCTGCGGCCCGGGTCGTCGCCGACCTGGGCTTTGATTACGGGGCACCTGCGTGCCCCACCAGCGGTCTAGGATGGCTCGCCGGCCTTGCGGCCGACGACCCACCAAACTCTGTCTGCGCAGCGCGGCCGACGGCTGCGCTGCCTTGTGTTGCGCGCTGGCGATCAGGCCGCCGCAGGGCTGGCCAGCGACTGGGTATCCACCCGCACGCCCACGCCCATCGTTGAAGAAACTGCCACCTTGCGCAGGTAGATGCCCTTGCTGGTGGCAGGCCTGGCCTTGTTCAGCGCTTCGATCAGTGCGCGCAGGTTTTCGCTGAGCTTGGCCGATTCGAACGAGCGGCGACCGATGGTGCCGTGGATGATGCCGGCCTTGTCGACGCGGAACTGCACCTGGCCAGCCTTGGCGTTTCTCACTGCCGTGGCTACATCGGGTGTCACCGTGCCGACTTTGGGGTTGGGCATCAGACCACGTGGGCCCAGGATCTGGCCCAGCGTACCCACCACGCGCATCGTGTCGGGGCTGGCGATGACGACATCGAAGTTCATGATGCCGGCCTTGATGTCGGCTGCCAGATCGTCCATGCCCACGATGTCTGCGCCTGCTGCCTTGGCTTCTTCGGCCTTGGCACCTTGGGCAAAAACTGCCACTCGCTTGGTCTTGCCGGTGCCGGCGGGCATGACCACCGCGCCACGCACGACCTGATCAGACTTTTTGGCGTCGATGCCCAGTTGCACGGCCACGTCGATGGACTCATCGAACTTGGCAGTGGCGCAGTCTTTGACGATGGCCAGCGCGTCGTCCAGTGCGTACAGCTTCAGGCTGTCGACTTTGCCTTGCAGGGCCTTGGCTTTTTTGCTGAGTTTGCTCATCTTCAGACTCCTTCGACCGTCAGGCCCATCGACCGGGCCGAGCCCGCGATGATGCGCACTGCACCGTCCATGTCGGCGGCATTGAGGTCTTTCATCTTGACCTGGGCGATTTCTTCAAGCTGGGCGCGGGTGACCTTGCCGACCTTTTCGATGTGCGCCTTGCCCGAACCTTTCTCGATCTTTGCGGCCTTCTTCAGCAGTACGGTCGCTGGAGGCGACTTCAGGATGAAAGTGAAGGACTTGTCCGCAAAAGCCGTGATCACGACCGGCAGCTTCAGGCCCGGCTCATAGCTCTGCGTCTGGGCGTTGAAGGCCTTGCAGAACTCCATGATGTTCAAACCACGCTGGCCCAGGGCTGGGCCGATGGGCGGCGAGGGGTTGGCCTTGCCGGCCGGTACTTGCAGCTTGATAAAGCCGACGATTTTCTTTGCCATATATGGCTCCTAGACCGAGTGCAGACGCTGGCCGACGCGGGATGCGCGGTGCAGCTCCTCGGGTGTTGATGAAACTTGACTCAAATCTTCTCGACCTGTTCGAAATCCAAGTCGACGCCCGTGGCGCGGCCAAAGATCGTGACCGAGACCTTGACCTTGCTCTTGTCGTAGTTGACGTCTTCGACAGCGCCGTTGAAGTCGGTGAACGGGCCTTCCCTGACCCGCACCAGCTCGCCCACAGTCCATTGGACCTTGGGTTTGGGCTTGTCCACGCCTTCTTGCATCTGGTACACGATCTTGGCCACTTCGGCGTCTGAGATCGGCGCCGGGCGGTTGCGCGCGCCGCCGATGAAACCGGTGACCTTGCTGGTGTGCTTGACCAGGTGCCAGGTGTCGTCGGCCATGTCCATCTCGACCAGCACATAGCCGGGGTAGATACGACGCTCGGTGACGGTTTTTTTGCCGTTCTTCAGCTCGACCACTTCTTCTGTGGGCACCAGGATGCGGCCGAATTTGCCTTCCATGCCGGCGCGGTCGATGCGCTCGCGCAGGTTGCGTTCAACGGCCTTCTCCATACCCGAATAGGCGTGAACGATGTACCAGCGTTTGCTGGTCGCAGGCGCAGCAGGTGGCGCAACACTGACGGCTGCAGGGGTGGTGGGATCGTTTTCAGTGGTCATCAGGGGTCCTTGTGTGGCGTGGAGTCAAGGCTGTCAGCGCCAGCCCAGGACCAGGTCGTACAGCACCCACTCCAGGCTCTTGTCGGTCAGCCACAGGAACAGCGCCATCACAAACACGAAAGCAAACACATACAAGGTCATCTGGCCGGCTTCCTTGCGGGTGGGCCAGACCACCTTGCGGGTTTCGCGCACCGCATCGCGGGCGAAGGCAGTCAGCTGGCGGCCCGACTCGGAGACCAGAAACAACGCCAAGGCTGCGGCCATCAGCGCCAGCATGCTGACCACCCGCACCCACAGGTCTTGCTTGCCCAAGTAGTAGAAGGCGACGACACCCCCCACCAGCAACAGCACCGACCCGGCCAATTTGGCCTTGTCAGCACCCGTGGAGACGGTTTCAACTGGAGCTTGGGTGGACATGTCGATCAACTCTCGCCACTGCAAAGCAGCGGCACGGTGGGCCAAAAGCGGCGTATCGCAGGGCATTTGGCCGTCGCACCCGCATCAAGAATCAAAGCCCGCAGGGCGTCTGGGGCACTTTGCAATAAAACAGCCAAAGCCCGCAGTGCGCCTGCAGCGCCTTGCGAGCTGGGGTTGCGGCGATGGGGTGCAGCCACTGGCCTGGGCAGAAACCCCGGCGCCCGGATCAGGTGGCAGGGGCGGAGGGAATCGAACCCCCGACCTTCGGTTTTGGAAACCGGCGCTCTACCAATTGAGCTACACCCCTGTGGAAGATAAAATTTCAGCTTGTGAACCTCGCTCAAGCCAGGATCTTGGCCACGACGCCGGCGCCGACGGTGCGGCCCCCCTCACGGATGGCGAAGCGCAAGCCCTCTTCCATCGCGATCGGGTTGATCAGCTTGACCGTGATGCTGACGTTGTCGCCCGGCATCACCATTTCTTTGTCCTTGGGCAGCTCGACCGCGCCCGTCACATCGGTGGTGCGGAAGTAGAACTGCGGCCGGTAGTTGTTGAAGAACGGCGTGTGGCGGCCGCCTTCTTCTTTGCTCAGCACGTAGATCTCGGCCGTGAAGTGGGTGTGCGGCTTGACACTGTTGGGTTTGCAAAGAACCTGGCCACGCTGCACGTCTTCACGCTTGGTGCCACGCAGCAAAATGCCGACGTTGTCACCGGCCTGGCCCTGGTCGAGCAGTTTGCGGAAC
>JBBQIB010000116.1:0-12476 GCA_038324515.1 Burkholderiales bacterium | reverse complement strand
TCGATGGCGCGCTGCAGGTTCTGCACCGGCCTTGGGCTGGGCACCAGGATGTTGCGTGCGCCGGCTTCGAACATGCACAGGAAGTTCACCGTAAAAGCGAAGATGTGATACAGCGGCAAAGCCGTCAGCACCACCTCTTTGCCGTCCTCGATGTGGCTGGCGCACATGGCGCGCATCTGCGCCATGTTCCACAGCAGGTTGCCGTGCGTCAGCATCGCGCCTTTGGCCACGCCGGTAGTGCCGCCGGTGTACTGCAGCAGTGCCAGGTCGGTGTGCTGCAGGCCTTGCCAGAAGATCTTGCTGGAGCGCTCGGCCTCAGGTTTGCCAGCCATCGCCTGCTGGCCTTGCTGCAGCGCCTGTGGCAGCGAGACGACTTGCAGCCCATGCCCGGGCACGGCGCGGTTCCAGTACTTCATCACCCCTTGCACGATGCCGCCCACCACGGAGCCGAAAAATTCGGGCACGCGGGCCACCACCACGTGTTTGATTTGCGTCTTGGGCAGCGCCTGCTCCAGCTTGTCTGCAAACAGGTCGATGATCACCACCACTTGCGCGCCGCTGTCGTTGAACTGGTGCGCCATCTCGACGGCGGTGTACAGCGGGTTGGTGTTGACCGCCACGCAGCTGGCTTTGAGCACTCCCAGCAGCGCCACCGGGTAGCTCAGGCAGTTGGGCATCTGCAAAGCCACGCGGGTGCCGGCAGGCAGGCCCAGCGTCTGGCGCAGGTAGAAGGCAAACTGATCGCTCAGTGTGTCGAGCTGGGCGTAGCTGAGCGAGCCCGACATGCCGTTGGGCATGACAGTGGTGAAGGCGGTTTGCGCGGCAAAGCGTTTGCAGGCTGCGCTGGCCATCGCGGGCAGGCTGGCGTGGGCCGGCACAGGCAGTTCGGCGTTGATTTCTTTGCCGTACTGTTGGGTCCAGGGGCGGCTGGCGTATGTGGCGGAATGCCCTGCAGCAAAGCTATGCGCGGCAGGATCCGACTGCGCGCTGGCAACGGCGCCTTCTGGCCCGGTGGTGATGTTCTTCAAGGGCTGTCTCTTTGCAAAATCTAATTGTTCGAATCGGCGCGCCGACGCTGCTGCATTGGGCCGCAAAACGGCAAACAATAAACCAGTCTTCAGGGCTGGGCGCGCAGGCCAAAAACCTCGCTCAATGCCTGGCGATACAAAGGTTGGCCGACGGCGTTGGTATTGTGATGCGAGCCACCTTCTACCAGCACCCAGCGCTTGGGCTGGGGTGCACGGTCGTATAAGGCCTTGCCCAGAGCAGGTGCAATCAGTCGGTCTGCGCTGCCGTGCACCACCAGCACCGGGGCTTTGACTTGGCCGATCTTCTGTGCTGCTTCAAAGCGTTGGGTGATGAAAGGCCCCAGAGGCAGCCAGCCCCACTTGAAGGTGCTGAAGACCTCGGGGATGGAGGTGAAGCTGCCTTCGACGATCAGCCCCTGCAGGCCCTGCAGGCCTTCGCCGCGCGTGGCCACGTCCACCGCGATGGCTCCGCCCAGCGAATGGCCAAACAGAAAGCGGCGCGCTTGCGGTTGCTGTTGCGCCAGCCAGCCCCAGGCGGCGCCGGCGTCTTCTGCAGCCATCTCTTCAGAGGGCAACTCAGGGCTGCTCTGGCCAAAACCGCGGTAGTCGATGCCCAGCACCGCGAATCCCAGCTCGTGCATGCGCCGCATGCGGTGTGCGCTGCCCCGCACGTCCCAGCGCGCGCCGTGCAGGTACAGCAGCGTGGGCGCGTCGGCGTGCGGCTGCGGCAGCCACAGGCCATGCAGCTTGACGGCGCGCCCAGTGGCTTCTGAATCGAAGTCGATCCAGACATCCTGCATGCCTTCGGCTGCCGCCAGGCCGCCCCACCAGGTGCGATCGCTGGGCTGGAAGATCCACTTGCGTTGCTGTTCGTCCAGCGTGCTGCAGCCGCCTGCCAGCAGCAATGCCGCCAGCGGCAGGCTCAGCAGCCAGGCGCGCCAGCGCTTCAGCCACACGCTCGGCCACACGCTCGGCCACACGCTCGGCCACTGACTCGGCGACCGCTGCAGCAGTGGCATCTGCTTGGGGGCGCGAGGGTTTGACGGACGCGGCTGCGCGCTGCTCAAGATTTCAAGTCCGGGAAGTCTTCCTCCCAGAACTCCAGTTCACCGCGCCCGCCGTCCTGGCGCAAGCCTTCTTCGGCCCGGCGCAACTGCACACGGCGGATCTTGCCCGAGATGGTTTTGGGCAGCTCTGCAAACTGCAGCCTGCGCACGCGCTTGTAAGGCGCGAGCCGGTCGCGCAAGAACTTCAGGATCGCAAAAGCGGTCTCGGCATTGGGCTCGAAGCCGGGCTTGAGCACCACGAAAGCCTTGGGCACGGCCAGCTTCAGCGGGTCGGGGCTCGGGATCACGGCGGCTTCGGCCACGCTGGCGTGTTCGATCAAGGCGCTTTCCAGCTCGAACGGGCTGATGCGGTAGTCGCTGGCCTTGAAGACATCGTCGGCACGGCCGACATACCAGAGGTAGCCATCGGCATCGCGCCGCGCCACGTCGCTGGTGCGGTAGTAAGCGCCCCCCAACAGTTCGGCATTGCGCCCGTCCTGGTCCACATAGCCTTGCATCAGCCCGGTGGGCGCGGGTTGCAGCTGTACCGCCAGTTCGCCTTCGTCGGCCTCCTGGTCTTGCGGGTCGAGCAGCACCATGCGGTAGCCTGGCATCGGCAGGCCCATCGAGCCTGCGCGCACCGGCAGGCCCGGCGGGTTGCCGACCATGCAAGTACTTTCGGTTTGGCCATAGCCGTCGCGCAGCGTCAGGCCCCAGGCCTGCCGCACCTTGTCGATGACCTCGGGGTTGAGTGGCTCGCCAGCGCCGATGACCTCGCTCAACTTCACCGGCCAGGCTTTCAGGTCTTCAAGAATCAGGGCTCGCCACACGGTGGGCGGCGCGCACAGTGAGGTCACGCCAAAGCGCACGACGGTGTCGAGCGTGCGTTTGGCGTCAAAGCGGGCCTGGTTCAGGATGAAGACGGTGGCGCCAGCGTTCCAGGGTGCGTAAAAGCTGCTCCAGGCATGCTTGCCCCAGCCGGGTGAGCTGATATTGAAGTGCACATCACCTTCGCGCAGGCCCAGCCAGTACATCGTCGACAAATGCCCGACCGGGTAGCTCTGATGGCTGTGCATCACCATCTTGGGCAGGCTGGTGGTGCCGGAGGTGAAGTACAGCAGCAGTGGGTCTTCGGCGGCAGTGGGGCCGTCAGGGCTGAACGCGGTGGCGGCCTGCTCGCTGTGGCTGTAGTCGTGCCAGCCGGGCACGGCCGGGCCCACGGCAATGCGGGTCCAGTCGCCTGCGATGTCGGCCATGCTCGTGGTGCTGGCAGATTCAGCCACCACATGTTTCATCTGACCACGCTGGACGCGGTCCTGCAGATCGGCTGGCGTCAGCAAAGTGGTGGCCGGGCTGACCACGGCGCCCAGCTTGATGGCGGCCAGCGTCGTCTCCCACAGCGCCACCACGTTGGGCAGCATCAAGAGGATGCGGTCACCACGCTGCACGCCCAGGGCGGCCAAGTGGTTGGCGACCTGGTTGGAGCGCAGCCGCATCTGCTCAAAACTCAGCCGCTGCTCGCTGCCGTCGTCGTTGACCACCCACAGCGCAATGCCTGGGTTGCCCAAGGCGAAGACGTCAAACCAGTCCAGCGCCCAATTGAAGTGTTGCAACTTTGGCCAGTTGAAGCCCGCCACTGCCGCCGCATGCTGGCTGCGGTGCTGCAGCAGGAAGCTGCGCGCCTGGGCAAAGGCTTGCTGCGGGCTGCCGGGGGCAGAATCTCCGATGGGGGCGTCCGGTGAGGAGTCTGGTGAGGAGTCTGGGGGCGCAGAAGAATCAGCGGCGGGCATGTTGTTCAATCAAGGCTCCTCTTCGGCCGGGCGGCCGGGCCGTCAGACGCGTCAGCGGGTGCCGCTTCTTGGGCCCCGCAGCAGAAGTCTTTGCTGGGTACTGGATGCACAGGGGTTGTTCAGTTGACACGACTACAGGCTGACACGGTGGCGTGCAGCCCCGCGATTGTGTAGTCTCCCCGACTAGACTTGTTCAACAAAGGGGCGTTGCATGAAGCCGGTTCTTGAATTGCTGAAACAGCGCGATGGCACCCTGTGGCATGTTCGGCCCGAGATCTCTGTCTTCGAGGCCCTGCAGACGCTGGCTGAGCACGAGGTTGGCGCCTTGATGGTGATGGACGGTGGTCAGCTGATCGGCATTTTCTCCGAGCGCGACTACACCCGCAAGATTGCGCTGAAGGGCTTGAACTCGAAGACTGCCCAGGTGGCCGATATCATGACTACAACTGTCGTCAGCGTCAGCCCCAGCACCGGCACCCGGGCCTGCATGGCGCTGATGAGTTCGAAGAAGATACGGCACTTGCCAGTGGTCGATGGCAGCACCGTGCTGGGCATGATCTCGATCCGCGACATCATGAACGACATCATTGCCGACCACGAAAACACGATTGCACAGCTCGAAAGTTACATCCAGTCCTGAAGCTGCTGGCCTGGTGAGAGGCGCGCCGGACCGCAGCCATGCGAGCGCGCGGTCCGCTGCAGCTGCTGGCTGGATGACCCATCGGGCTTTGTTTGCAAGCGGCCCATGAGCAAGCTTGAAGACATTGACAGAGCCGTGCGCAGAGAAATGCTGCAGGTGGCGCTGCGCAATTCTTCGCGCAGCGTGGTGTTGCTGCTGGCTGCGGTCGGGTTCATCGCCTGGCTGGGATGGCGCTACGATGAGAAGACCGCAGCTGTCGTGACGCTGGCGCTGGGGGCAGCCGTTGCTGCTTGGCGCTTATGGCTGGTTCGGCAACATGACAGCACCTCGTTGCTGGAGCCGCAAGAGATCGGCTCGGTCGTCAAGCAGTTGGAGTGGAACGCGTTGGCCGTGGGGCTGATGTGGTGCGTGGCCACGGTGTGGATCTATCCCGCCCTGCGCGACAACTCGGCCACGGCCTACCTGGTCGTGGCCTGTGGCTCGATTGCCACCGCAGCATTTTTCATGTCGATGGCTGGCCGCAGTTTTCTTTACCTGACAGTGATGCAGCTCGGCTCGGTCAGCGTGGTTTCCTTGTGGCCTGGGCATGCCCAGTCTTGGCCACTGGCCGTGCTGGTGGTGATCTTTGGCCTGACGATGCTGCGCGCCACGCAAGAGTTTCGCCAGACCGCGCAGCGCGCCATCCGCCACAGCCTGGAAGCCGACGAAGCCAATGCCTCGCTGGTGCGCGCCAAAGAAGCTGCCGAAGCCGCCAACCAGGCCAAGTCGCAGTTTCTGGCCACCATGAGTCATGAAATCCGCACGCCGATGAATGGTGTGCTGGGGGCCTTGGAACTCTTGCGCCAGACCCTGCTCGATCCGCGCCAGCGCCGGCTGGTGAAAACGGCCGCATCATCGGGCGAATCGTTGATGGAAATCCTCAACGATGTGCTCGACCACTCGAAGATCGAAGCGGGCAAGCTGATCCTCAACAGCGCGCCCATGTCATTGCGTGCGCTGTGCGAGTCCAGCGTCAACCTGTTCAAGGCCCAGGCCGAAAGCCGCGATTTGCAACTGGACCTGCTGATCGACGAGCAGGTGCCGGATGCGGTGATGGGCGATGCACCCCGCTTGAAGCAGGTCTTGCTCAATCTGCTGGGCAATGCGCTGAAGTTCACCGAGCGCGGCAGCGTCGTGATGAGCGTGAAGACGCACGCCACGGCGGCTGACCATGCCTTGATTTCTTTTGAGGTGGCTGACACCGGCATCGGTATCCCAGCACATGCACTGCAGCGTGTGTTTCAGCCCTTTCACCAGGTCGACGGCACCCGCTCGCGCCTGCGGGGTGGCACCGGCTTGGGCCTGGCCATTTGCCAACGCATCGTGCAGGCCATGGGCACTGAGATCGGGCTCAAGAGCCATGTCGGCCAGGGTTCGGTGTTCTCTTTTGCGCTGAACATGCCGCTCGCCACGCAAGAGCCCCTCATGCACCTGGAGTCGGACTTCAGCCCGCTGGGCAGTGACGCGGCGCTGACGGGCGTGGTGCTGCTGGTCGAAGACAACATCGTCAACCGCATGATCGGCGCCGAGATGCTGCAGTCCTTTGGCCTCAGCGTGCTCGAAGCCGAAGACGGCGCGATGGCGCTGACGGTGCTGGAGCATCAACGTGTGGATCTGGTGCTGATGGACATCCAGATGCCGGTGCTGGACGGCTACGCGGCAACCCTGCAACTGCGAGCACGAGAAAAGCAGGGGCAGCTGCCGCGCGTCCCGGTGGTGGCCTTGACAGCCAACGCCTTTGATGAAGACGCTGCCCATGCGCTGGCCGCTGGCATGGATGCCCATCTGGGCAAACCCTATTCGCGTCGGCAACTGGGTGATCTGTTGCGGCGTTGGCTGTAGCCGAGCCCACATCCGCCTGACCCGGGCGGCCCTGCTCGCTCAAGACGACCCAGACCGCAGTTGCCAAGCGACGGGCTCGAAAACCAGGCCGACATTTCGGCGTGACCTCTCAAAGCGACAAGCGTCTGGATTGCATCAGCAGCAGGCCTTCGAAGATCAAGGTGTCGGCGGTCACGAAAGGCAGGTCGGTGATGGCCGCCAGCTTGGCAGCCGCACCGCCGCCGATCAGGCACATCGGCTGCTGGCCGGTGCGTGCTTTCAGGCGCCGCGCCTGACGCTCGACCGCGCCAGCCATCGCGTTGGCGCCACCGCTCATCAAGGCGTCGCTGGTGTTGGTCGGGAAGTCCACCACCTCGCCAGTGGGCACCTTCAGCGCAGAGGTGCCTTGCTCCAGTGCGCGCTGCATCAGCCCGAAGCCGGGCAGGATCAGGCCGCCGAGAAAGCGCCCCGTGGCGTCCAGTGCGTCCACCGTGACGGCTGTGCCCACCATCACCACCAGCGCTGGCCGCGGCACGCCGGCAGCCAGCACGCGTGAGCGCGCGCCCGCCAATGCCACCCAACGGTCCGCGCCCAGGCGGCTCGGGTGGTCGTAGCCGTTGGTCAGACCCGCTTCGTGCAGGGTCGGCACCACCCAGTGCGGATGGATGTCCCAGATCTCCATCTGCTCTTCGACGCGGCGGCGGATCGCATCACCGGCTACCACGCACCCCAGCATGCTGCCGGGTGGCTCCAGGTCATGCCAGGCATGCTCAGCCAACTCGTCGATGGTTTCCAGAAACACTGCGCCGTGTTTCAGCAGTTTGGCGCCCGGCTGGGGTGCCGCGTACTGCGCCCACTTGAGCCGGGTGTTGCCGATGTCGATGGCCAGAAAAGTCATGGGTCGGGGGGCAGGGCGGTGGTGGAATCCCTCGGATCAATCAAAAACGACAGCGACCGAGGCACAGCTTCAGGGCGCGAGCGTACCAGCGCCGGGCCACTCTGCGTCAAAGCCTTTGTGCAGTGGCATGATGGATGCCTGCACCTTTATGAGCTTGCCATGACCGACCTGTCAGTTGAATTCAAGGCCCTGGCCCACTACCGGCCCACCCACAAGGTGCGTTTTGTCACCGCCGCCAGCCTCTTCGATGGCCACGATGCAGCGATCAACATCATGCGCCGCATCCTGCAGGGCATGGGCGCCGAGGTCATCCACCTGGGCCACAACCGCAGCGTCGACGAAGTGGTGACGGCGGCGTTGCAAGAGGACGTTCAAGGCATCGCCATCAGCAGCTACCAAGGTGGCCATGTCGAATACTTCAAGTACATGGTGGACTTGCTGAAAAGCCGGGGCGGCGAACAGATCCAGGTCTTCGGCGGCGGCGGCGGCGTCATCGTGGCAGACGAAATACGCCAGTTGCAGAACTACGGCGTGACCCGCATCTACAGCCCCGAAGACGGCCAGCGCATGGGCCTGCAGGGCATGATCGGCGAGATGCTGATGCGCTGCGACCGCGACATCAGCGGCCATGCGGCCAAAGAATTGGGGGCCTTGCAGGGCCACACCCAGAGCGCCTGGCGCTCGCTGGCGCAGACGCTGACAGCGCTCGAGAACGGCACTTGCAGTGCCGAATTCAAAGCCGCACTGAACGACGCTGCCAAGCGTATCCAGGTGCCGGTGATCGGCATCACCGGAACAGGCGGCGCAGGCAAAAGCAGTTTGACCGACGAGCTGATCCGCCGTCTGCGGCTGGACCAGAGCGACCGCTTGCATATCGCCGTCATCAGCATCGACCCCAGCCGGCGCAAGAGCGGCGGCGCGCTGCTGGGTGACCGCATCCGCATGAATGCGATTGGTGAATGGTCAGCCCCCAGGCTTGCCGCTGCGCGGACTTCGCCACCCCCCGAAGGGGCTGCCGCCAGCTTGGGGCGGCCTGGCGCCGGCGGCGTCGGTGCTGAGCAAGCCGCCAGTGCCCGCAGTGCAAAGGTGTTCATGCGCAGCCTGGCGACACGCGACTTCGGCAGCGAAATCAGCCAGGCGCTGCCCGATGTGCTGGCGGCCTGCAAGGCTGCAGGCTTTGATCTGATCATCGTCGAGACCTCCGGCATCGGCCAGGGCGACGCGGCCATCGTGCCGCTGGTGGATGTGCCGGTATACGTGATGACGCCCGAATTTGGCGCTGCCAGCCAGCTCGAGAAGATCGACATGCTGGACTTTGCGGAGTTTGTGGCCATCAACAAGTTTGACCGCAAGGGCGCAGCAGACGCGCTGCGCGACGTGGCCAAGCAGGTGCAGCGCAACCGCGAGGCCTGGGGCCAGCCTTCAACCCGCATGCCGGTGTTCGGCACCATGGCCAGCCGTTTCAACGACGACGGTGTCACGGCGCTGGCGCAGGCGCTGCTGCCGCGGCTGGCCGAGTTGGGCCTCTGCCTGCAACCGGGCCGGCTGGCCAAGGTCAACACACGCCACAGCACCGAGCAGTTGCCGATCGTGCCGGGCGCCCGTGTGCGTTATCTGGCCGACATTGCCGATACCGTGCGCGCCTTCAAGCGCCGCGCGCTGCAGCAAAGCCGGCTGGCCCGCGAGATCCAGCAATTGCGCGCGGCCAGCGCCATGCTGGCCGAAGGCAAGCCCGAAAAGCCGCGCGCTTCCGAGGCTGCGTTGATGCTGGCCGAGCAGCGTGCAGCGCAGCTCGATCCGGTGGCCAGACAGCTGCTGGCGCAGTGGCCAGCCATGCAGCAGGCCTACGCCGGTGATGAGTACGTGGTCAAGATCCGCGACAAAGAGATCCGCACCCAGCTGACCCACACGACCCTGTCAGGCAGCAAGATCCGCAAGGTGGCCTTGCCGCGCTACGAGTGCGAAGGCGAGATCCTGAAGTGGCTGCTGCTGGACAACGTGCCGGGCAGTTTTCCGTACACCGCCGGCACCTTTGCCTTCAAGCGCGAAGGCGAAGACCCCACGCGCATGTTTGCCGGCGAGGGCGATGCGTTCAGAACCAACAGGCGCTTCAAGCTGCTCAGCGAAGGCATGCCCGCCAAACGCTTGAGCACGGCCTTTGACAGCGTCACGCTGTACGGCAACGACCCCGATCTGCGGCCCGACATCTACGGCAAGGTCGGCAACTCGGGCGTCAGCATCGCCACGCTGGACGACATGAAGGTGCTGTACGGCGGCTTTGAGCTGACCCATCCTGCCACCAGCGTCAGCATGACCATCAACGGCCCGGCGCCGACGATCCTGGCGATGTTCATGAACACCGCGATCGACCAGAACCTGGACAAGTTCCGGGCCGACAACGGCCGCGCGCCCACCCCGGATGAAACCCAGAAGATCCGTGCGTGGACGCTGGCCAACGTGCGTGGCACCGTGCAGGCCGACATCCTGAAAGAAGACCAGGGCCAGAACACCTGCATCTTCAGCACCGAGTTTTCATTGAAGGTGATGGGCGACATCGCGCAGTATTTTGTGCAACACGATGTGCGCAACTTCTACAGCGTGTCGATCAGCGGCTATCACATCGCCGAGGCTGGCGCCAACCCGATCAGCCAGCTGGCTTTCACGCTCAGCAACGGCTTCACCTTCGTCGAGGCCTACCTGGCGCGCGGCATGCACATCGACGACTTTGCGCCCAACCTGAGCTTTTTCTTCAGCAACGGCATGGACCCCGAGTACACCGTGCTGGGCCGCGTGGCGCGGCGCATCTGGGCCACCGCGCTGCGCGACCGTTATGGCGCCAACGAGCGCAGCCAAAAGCTCAAATACCACGTGCAGACCAGCGGCCGCAGCCTGCACGCGCAAGAGATCCAGTTCAACGACATCCGCACCACGCTGCAGGCGCTGATTGCGGTCTACGACAACTGCAACAGCCTGCACACCAATGCCTTTGACGAGGCGATCACCACGCCCACCGAGGACAGCGTGCGCCGGGCGATGGCGATCCAGATGATCATCAACCGCGAGTGGGGCCTGGCCAAGAACGAAAACCCCAATCAGGGCGCTTTCATCATCGACGAGATGACCGAACTGGTCGAAGAAGCGGTGCTGAGCGAGTTCGAGAAGATCGCCGAGCGCGGCGGCGTGCTGGGGGCGATGGAAACCGGCTACCAGCGCAGCAAGATCCAGGAAGAGAGCATGCACTACGAGATGCTCAAGCACTCCGGCGAGTACCCCATCATCGGCGTCAACACCTTCCGCAACCCGCACGGCGATCCGGTCTCGGACACCCTGGAGCTGGCACGCAGCACCGAAGCTGAAAAACAAGGCCAGCTGCAGCGGCTGCACGACTTTCACAGCCGCCACGCCGATGCGTCAGCCGCGATGCTGCAGCGCCTGCAGCAGGCCGTGATGGACAACCACAACGTCTTCGAGGTGCTGATGGACGCCGTGCGCTGCTGCAGCCTGGGCCAGATCACGCACGCCTTGTTTGAAGTGGGTGGGCAGTACAGGCGCAGCATGTGACGGGTTTTGACCTCCAGACAGCCGGTTTCATCGGGCCGGCTGACTGGAGCGGATGGCCTTGAGCAACACGCCCCAGGCTCAGTCGCCAGCGCGTCGGTCGGGCTGCGCCATGCTGCGCCTGTCATGGCGGGCGCGCCGCTCACCCCAGGCAGTTTCGAGTTCGATGCGCTTGATCTCTTCCACCGCGCCTTCTTGAGCGCCGCCGGCTTTGCGCGCCTGGGCGCGGGCCAGTCTCTCCATCAGGCGCAAATCGCGGTCGGTCAGGCCCAGTGCGGATTTTGCCCACTGGTCGACGATGGCCATCAAGGATTCATAGCGAATCGGTGCGGCCAGACGTTGCGCACGCAAGGCGGCCAAGGTGCCGCGCAGCCGAGGGTCGACATCGCGCACCACCTTATCGACCGCAATCTCACCCTGGCCATCTTCGACCACGTAGTCGACGAGCTTGCGCGACAGCAACTCTTCGGCGCTGTAAAGGCGCCCTGACAGGATCATCTCGCTGGCCACCGCAAAGCCTGCCCTGCGGATCGTGAAGTCCCAGGCGCCCATGCCCGGAAAGAGGTTGAACAACACCTCCGGGAAGCCGCCTTGAGCGCTGCGCTCGAAGATCACCTTGTGAAAAGGCAGGATCGATTCCAGGCCGCCGCCCAAGGTGTCGCCCTGTGACAGCACTGTCGTGTGCACCCCTTGGCTGGCCGCATGCTCCAGCCACCAGACAAGATCAACACAGCGCTTGCCATACATCTTCAACGAATCTTCGTCGTCTGCCCGCACCAGCAACACAAACAGCGCCAAATCCCCGCCGAAGTTGAAGACCTGGGGTACATCGGAGCTGAGCACGAGGTGGCGCAGCAGCCCTGGATTGGCGTCGATGTCGGCCAGCACCTGGTGCATCTCAGCCATCACAGTCAGGCTGTAGCACTGGATGGGCCGCACGCCCATGCGTACCCGCAACAAACGCAGATCCGAGCTCCATTCCAGGCGGAGCGTTCTGTAGGGCCGGCCGAGCAGGCCGGCAACGCCGATGGCCGGGCTGTCTTGGCCCGCTGCGGCCAAAGCCAGCGGCGGGATGGGAGCTTGCAGCAGGCTCAGCGAGGGGCGTGCGGGGCCTGTCAATGTTTTCACGGTATTGCCCTTGGCTTCAGATCGCTTCAACCATGCGGGTGAAGTGGTGAAAGTTGACGCGCACCGACTGCACGATGGCAGCGCGGCTGGCAGGTTCTTTGACCAGGTTCAGAATGACTCGCAACTCAGCCATGTGTTGGGCGTCCATCGTGGCGTGAGAATCGATGAACGACACGCCAGCATTGCCGTCCAGCAGCAGCGACTCGCGGATGGCCGATGCAAAAGGCCCACCATACACCGATGCAATGACTTCCAGCGCGTACAGCATGCCCAGCGCCGAGCACGGGTCCTGAGACTGCGCGCTCCAGTGGTTGTAACCAATCAGGGCCAGGGTGTGGGGCGAGGCTTCTTGGGCCTGCACCTGCTCGACGGGCATCCCCACAGCCGCCAGATCGTTGAGCACCCAGGTCTCGTGGCCTTTTTCTTCGAACATGTGCTCGTACAGAAAGTGCCGGATCGGTTGCAGCGCTTCTTCTGTCGGCGTGCCCATGCGGCTGGCCGCCACGGCGCAGACCGGGTTGAAGTGCC
>JBBQIB010000115.1:0-12556 GCA_038324515.1 Burkholderiales bacterium | reverse complement strand
ATCAGCTGGCAATCTGTGCACATTCTGCGGCCATGCTGCGCGCAAAACGCACGCCAACCCAGCGGGCCATGGCGCCGATGCCAGCATCGAGCACCAGGTTTTGACCCTGCACCGAGAACTGTGTCGCAGCCGCGCGCGCGTCCTGGCCGGCGTAGAGCTTGTCAACCTCCACCTGGCCGTCAAACACCGCAGCAGCGGGGCCTGCGCTGGCGCCCGTCCGCGCTGCTGCGGCCTTCTCGCGCTCGCGCTCGCGCTGCAGATCGCGCACTGTGGCGCTGAAGCGATCGAAGCGCTGATCGATCCGCAGCGCAACCCCTGGCGCACACCACAACCCGCCCACACGCGCCGGCACCACCCACAGGTGCACGGTGGATCGTTTGTCCAGGCCGACTTCTTTTTTTGGCACCGCCATCGTCACGCTGCGCAGCGGCGGCCAGTCGCCCAGATTCCAGTCATGGCTGACGATGCGTGTGCCGGGCGCCAGCGCCAGCAGGGCAGGGCGCAGCAACAGATTCAATTCGCTGTTGAGGTACATCGTCACCACCGTGGCGCGTGACAAGTCGGTCTCAAAAAGATCTTGCACCCGGAAGTCCACGCGCGCCGCCACGCCGGCTTGTGCCGCGCTGGCCAGGCTGCGTTGCACCAACTCGGGCACGATCTCCACGCCCAGCCCGCTGGCGCCAAAACGTTTGGCGGCCAGGATCACGATGCGCCCATCGCCGCTGCCCAGGTCGATGACATGGTCGCCGGCCTTGACTTGCGCCAGTTGCAGCATGGCCAGCGTCACCTCGTCGGGTGTGACGATAAAAGGCACTTCGTCCTGTGCGTGGGCGGTCGCAAACGGTGACGGAAACGGCAACGCAAGCGGCAAGGCACACAACAACGCACCCGACCACAACGCCACCCCAGCCATCCTCGCGGCAGCCAGCACGGCGGCCGCCGTGCGGCGTGTCAGAAGCTTCAACCTAGAAACCGCAGTTGAACGCGCTGTCACCCAACAGGTGAAGTGCGCCGTGGTCATGAATTGCAGCACCCACGTGGCTTGTCCAGCGGTGCCAAGCGGTGCCGAGCGGTGCCAAACGGTCAGATGCGGTGTCTCGGTTCAAACGTGCTCCGTCAACTCGTGGGCAGCACGTGATCCTTGAACTGCTCACGCAGTTTGATCTTCTGCATCTTGCCGGTGGCGCCCAGCGGGATGCTGTCTACAAAAACCACGTCGTCGGGTGTCCACCACTTGGCGATCTTGCCGTCGAAGAAGGCCAGCATGTCTTCGCGACTGAGCTCGGCGCCAGGCTTCTTCACCACCACCAGCAGCGGGCGCTCGTCCCACTTCGGGTGCTTGGCGGCAATGCAGGCGGCGATCGCCACTTCGGGGTGGGCCATGGCGATGTTTTCCAGATCGATGCTGCCGATCCATTCGCCACCGCTCTTGATCACGTCTTTGCTGCGGTCGGTGATGATCATGTAGCCATCGGCGTCGAACTTGGCGACGTCGCCGGTCGGGAACCAGCCGTCCTTGAGCGGATCGCCGCCTTCGTTCTTGAAGTAGCTGCTCAGGATCCAGGGCCCGCGCACCAGCACATCGCCGGATTCTTTGCCGTCCCAGGGCAGCTCTTTGCCGTCTTTGCCAACGATTCTCATCTCCACGCCGTAGACCGCGCGGCCTTGGGTGGACATCACCGCCAGCCGCTCGTCTGCAGTCATCGTGGCGTGTTTGGCCTTGAAGCCGGATGCCGTGCCGATCGGGCTCATCTCTGTCATGCCCCAGGCGTGGATCACGCGCACGTCGTACTGCTCCAGAAACTTCTTGATCATCGCCGGCGGGCAGGCCGAGCCACCGATGGCGCTGCGTCGCATGGTGCTGAACTTGAGCTTGTTGGCGTCCACATGCGCCAGCAAGCCTTGCCAGACCGTGGGCACACCGGCCGAGACGGTGACGCCTTCGCTTTCGAACAGCTCATACAGGCTCTTGCCATCGAGCCCGGGGCCGGGCAGCACCAGCTTGGCGCCCGTCATCGGCGCCAGGTACACGATGCCCCAGGAGTTGACGTGAAACATCGGCACCACCGGCAGGATCACATCGGTGGCGCGGCAGTCCAGGCAGTCGGGTAACGCGGCAGCCATCGTGTGCAGCACCGTGCTGCGGTGGCTGTACAGCACACCTTTGGGGTTGCCCGTGGTGCCGCTGGTGTAGCACAGCGAGCTGGCGGTGTTTTCATCAAAAGTCGGCCACTCGTAGTGGTCGTCCTGCGCTGCCAACAGGTCCTCGTAGCACAGCAACCCGGGCACTTTGTCGGCATCGGCCGGCATGTGGGCGCGGTCTGTCATCGCGACAAAGTGGCGGATGGTCCTGGTGCGCGGCGCCACGGCATGGATCAAGGGCCAGAAGGTCATATCAAAGAACAGCACCTGGTCTTCGGCGTGGTCGGCGATGTAGACCACCTGGTCGGGGTGCAGCCGCGGGTTCAGCGTGTGCAGCACCGCGCCCGACCCACTGACGCCGAAGTACAGCTCCATGTGGCGGTGGGTGTTCCAGGCCAATGAGGCCACGCGGTCCGAGGGCTTGACACCCAGTGCGCCCAAAGCCTTGGCAAGCTGGCGCGAGCGTGTGGCGATGTCTTTGTAGGTGCAGCGGTGGATGTCACCTTCGACGCGGCGGGAAACCACCTCGCGCTCAGGGTGGTGGCGCTCTGCATGGGTGATCAGTGAGGAGATCAGCAGCGGCAACTGCATCATTTGTCCGAGCATGGGTTTGTCTTCCTGGGTGGGTTTGTGGGGGTGATCGGCGCCGCAGCCTGCCGCTTCAGTTGGCCGCAAAACAATAGTACAAGCCTGCGCCACCCGTGCTGCGCAACTGCTCCATGCTGCAGCCGCGGGACTGGTGCGATGAGTTCCAGGATTTTGCAGGCACCGTGTCGTTCAGGCCGATCTTGTCGTGGTGGCCGACCATCGCAGCGCCGTCGACGCTCTGCGTCCAGTTGCGGCAGGTACTGTTGACAGCGCCGGCGATGAAAGTGCCGTCGGGTTGCGAGCCGGTCAACACGTCGTGCTGGTTGGGCGTGTCGCCACGGCCCTTGACCCCTTGGCCGGTTTCGGTCAAAGCGGTGGCCTTGCTGATCATGTTTTCGCCGTGCAGTTGTGCCACATCGTTGGCCACCACCACGCCATTGGCGTTGCGCCACGGGCCTTTGCCGATGCGGTCTCTGGCGTTGACGGCGGGCAGCCCGTCTGCGGGCTGCTGGCTGAGATACGCACGCCACGGGCGTTGCCCGGCGCCTGCCGCGCTGGCCAGCTTCTGGCAATGTGCGTCGGCACCGGCCAGGCCGCCCAGATCACCCCCTGTGCCCGGGTTGACGCTGGTGACGAAAAAACTCATGCCTTCGCCGCCGCTCTTCATGCCGGCGCAAGAGGCCAGCAGCACCGCGCTGCAGATGACAACCAGGGCTTTGAGTCCGCGCTGGGGCTGGGTGTGAGGGCTGTTCATGTGCACTCCTTGGAGGTTGAATCGATGCCGCCCAGTGTGACAGGCCCAGGCGTACAGGCGTGATAGGGCAAAGACTCAGGAACTTTTGCTGCGGCCGGCCGCACAGACAGGCTCGGCGGCCATGCGCCCAGCTGCAGCCCGGCTACAGCCCAGCTGCAGCCCAGCCACCCCCCAACCACCGCCCAACCGACGCTCAGCCGTGCACCAGCTGTCTGGCCAGCCTTTGCTGCTGCGCGACCAGGGCCGGCAGCTCGACGCCCGTCAGACGGCCATCACGCACCCGCAGGACGCCGTTGACCACGCTGTGCTTGACCTGGGGCACGTGGCAAAACAACAGCGCGGCCACCGGATCGTGCCCCGCGCCGGCCAGGCCTATCTGGTGCAGCGAAATGCTGATCAGGTCTGCCGCCATGCCCGGCACCAGCGCGCCGATGTCGTCGCGGCCCAGCACCTGGGCGCCGCCCAGCGTGGCGATCTCCAGCATCTCACGCGCCGACATCGCGGTGGCGCCGTGGCTGACCCGTTGCAGCAACAGCGCCAGCCGGGCTTCGGCCAGCAGATGGCTGCTGTCGTTGCTGGCCGAGCCGTCCACCGCCAGCGCCACCGGCACGCCGGCATCGCGCAGCGCCCGGATCGGTGCCGCGCCAGAGCCCAGCCGCATGTTGGAGCCAGGGCAGTGGGCCACGCCGGTGCCGGTCTTGGCAAACATCCGGATGCCCGCCTCATCGAGTTGAACACAGTGGGCGTGCCACACGTCCGGGCCCAACCAACCCAGTTGCTCCGCGTACTCGGCCGGCGTGCAGCCGAACTTCTCTCGCGTGTAGGCCACATCGTTCATGTTCTCGGCCAGGTGGGTGTGCAGGTGCACGCCGTGCGCGCGGGCCAGCAGCGCAGCATCGCGCATCAGCCCCTGGCTGACGCTGAAGGGCGAGCAAGGTGCGACGACGATGCGCTGCATCGCAAAGCGCTCGCGCTGGTGAAAGCGTTCGATCAGGCGCTGGCTGTCCTTCAGGATCGCGTCTTCGCTTTCGACCACTTCATCAGGCGGCAAACCGCCCTGGCTTTGACCGACGCTCATGGCACCGCGGGCGGCATGAAAGCGCAGGCCCATTGCAGCCGCAGCGTGCAGCGTGTCGTCCAAAGTGCAGGCGCCAGGAAACAGGTACAAATGGTCGCTGCTGGTGGTGCAACCCGACAACAGCAACTCGGCGCAGGCGATTTGCGTCGAAACGTGCAGCATCTCTGGCGTCAGCCGCGCCCACAGCGGATAGAGTGTCTGCAACCAACCGAAGAGTTCGCTGTCCTGCGCTGCAGGCACCGCGCGGGTCAGCGTCTGGTACATGTGGTGATGAGTGTTGACCAGCCCCGGCAGCACGATCTGGCCGCGCGCGTCGATCACCTCATCTGCGGTGGCGGGCAATTCGTCGGCGGGCCCCACAGCCTCGATTGCAGGGCCACGGATGAAGACACTGGCGCCTTGCAGTTCGCGCCGCTGAGCGTCCATCGTGACGACCACATCGGCGTCTTTGATCAGCAGCGTCTTGATGGCACCGGCCCGTGCTGCCTGGCCGGTGGGCGCCACGCTCGTCACGGCTTGGGCGGGTGGCTTGTTTGTGACTCCGGCGTTGGTGGTGCCGGGTCAGACCACAGCCTGCCGCCGGTGGCCCAATCATGGCGCTGCACATCGCAAAAAATGATGTTCACCGCCTCGGGCGCGCCGCCCAGGGTCTTGACAGCCGCTTCGGTCAATGCCTGCGCCAGCGCGCGCTTTTGCTCGACGCTGCGGCCTGCGAACAGTTCAACTCGGATCGTGGGCATACGGGCTCCTGTGCAAAGCCCGAACCATAACCGGCCCGCGAGGGATTTGTTCAGCGTCGCCTGCGAGCCTGGCAGCTGCTCTCTCGGGTCTGGCCGGACCTCTCAAGCTCGTGGTCCGTTCCGTCAATGAGGTTACCAATGAATTCGATGCATTCGGTCGTCAGGCCAGGCGCAAACCACAGCCATGGCTGCAGCTATGGCGCAGATTTGCAACGACGCATGGCGGGCGAACGCGCGATTTCATGTAACCAGTTTGACGGAACGAACCACTAGGCTCAACAACGCCACCAGGCGCACGCTTCAGGGCTTGGCTGGAGCCTCCATCTTCACCAAGCCTTCGCTCAGCACCAGCCCTTCGCTGAGGACCAGGCCCTCGCTCATGACCAAGCCTTCGCTCATCACCAGGCCCTCGCTCAAGACCAGGCCCTCGCTCATCACCAGGCCTTCGCTCATCACCAGGCCTTGAGAGATCGTCAGTGGTTGCACCAGCGTTTGGCCACTGCCGCTGGCCAACCAGTTGGTCAGCGTCAGCGTGGGCCTGAAGACGCCGGTTTTGCCGAGCAGCGAGCTGGCCCCTGCAAGCCCGCTGGCGACCACCACGCCTGCGCCCACCGGTTGAAATTGGCTCATGTCGAAAGTTCGGAAGCCTTTGACATAGGTCCAAGGCTGGTAGCCGGTGCCATTCCAGTAGTCAGGTGAGGTGATGCGCACCAGGTCACCAGCCCACAGGACACGCGGGTTCCAGATCTCCTGGTGCCTCGTGAAAAGTGCATTGCCGCTCAGCAAGTGGTTGCCGCCCGAAAATATGGTGCGTGACCAGTTGGCAGTTTTGGTATTGACCAAGCTTGAAGGCGCAGGCATCGTACGTCCAGCGGCCAACAAGTTGGCGCCAATCGGCAAGAAGCCTTGGTCCACCAGCGGCCAGATGTCGCTCCTCAAGGTCCTGGCCAGAGCCACAGCGCCTTCCACGTTCAGCATCCCGGTACCTTGCTGAACCAAAGAGGCACCGTTGATCGGCTGTGCTGTGTACTGCAGGATGGCTTTGATCAGCGGCGGCGTCAGGCCGGGGTTGGCTTGCAGCAACAACGCTGCTGCGCCCGCGACCACAGGCGCTGAGACCGAGGTGCCTGCCAACTGCATCACCTCTTCGCCAACAGTCTGAGTCACACCCAGCGGAGCCACCACCTCGCTCCAATTGTTGTTGGCCAGGCGGTTCCAGCCACCTGTGGCGGTGTAGGCAGCGGCCCCCACGATGCGGTTGCCCGCGGCCACCAGGTCAGGTTTGAGCAGGTTGTCGGGTTTGCGGCGGCCATTGGAATCTGTGAAAGCGCCGCGGGTGGGCCCACGTGAGCTGAATCGCGTGACTGCGTCGTCCTCGCGTGCGTCAGTGCCCTGAAAATTGACCGCGCCTACAGTGATCACCGACGGATCGTGTCCCGGCGAGCCCACGCGGCCGTAAATTTCACGGCCTTTGTCATCGACGCCATAGTTGCCGGCGGCTACCACCACGGTGATGCCGGCTGCCACAGCGGCGCGCGCCGCGGCCGCCAGCGGATCAACCTTCCATGAGTCGGTGGAACGCGCCGAGATGCTCAGGTTCATCACCTTGATGTCCAGAGCGCGGGCGTTGTATATCACCCACTGGATGCCTTCGATGGCGTCGCTGACGGTGCCGGTGCCGGTATCACGCATCACCTTGACGTCAAAGAGCCTGGCGTTTGGGGCCAGGCCAGTGAAATCCGGCGTGGTGCTCCGCACGCCGCGAGGGAAGCCGGACGCCACCGAGGCCACGTGGGTGCCGTGGCCGTAGCCGTCACGAACGGTCGTGCTTTCGTTGCTGATTGCAGCGTCGTAGGCCTTTTGCAGCGCGCTGTTGGGCTCGTTGGAGTTGGGGCTGCCAATGCTCCAGCGTGCCACACTGTTATTGAGCATCGTGACCGCTCGTACCACCCGGCTGCTGCCGTTGGCGTTGCGGAAAGCGCGGTGGTTGTGCTGGATGCCCGAGTCCAGGATCGCAATGCCCACGCCGCTGCCGTCCAGGCCGGTGTAGCTGGTCTTGCTGCTGGTGGGCCGGGTTTGGCCGCCCAGTGCACCGCTGACACGCTCCAGTGTGCTGGCGGTGGAGCGTACCTCGCGATTGGGCGCGACGTGGCTCACCTCGGGATGCTCGGCCAGCAGCCGCACCTTGGAGGCTGGAATGGCCACCGTCAGCGCGCGGATGATGCCGTGCCGCACCAGCACCTGGCCGCCCAGGGCCTCGACAAAGTCGCGCAGCTCGCTCAATTCTTCGTCATCGGTGTCGCTGCTGACCAGTACCTGCGTCAGGCGTTTGCCACCGCCTTCGCGGACCCATGTGGCGTTGACCTTGCGCGGCGTCTCGAGCACTTCTTCCAGGTCATTGGCGAGCTTGGCACGGCCTGGGCGGGCGGCGAGCCTGGCCGCACGCTGACTCTCAGGCGCCTCGGCCCAGCGCTCGGCAGCGCGGTCGGCCTTGCGTTGTGCCTGCCGTTGGGCCTTGCGTTCAGCGCGCCTGGCTTCGTTGCGCAGGATCTGCAATGCAGCTTGATCTTCCGGGGTCGCCAGTGCTGCCGCTGCCCGTGTGATGCCTTGCGCGTGAACCGGGGCACTGATCAGGCTCAGACCCAGCACCATTGAAGCGCAGGCCACGCTGATTGTCTTGATGGGGGACAGCAAAAGAAGCTGCGCGGCGTCGAGCCGGTTGCCCTGGCAAGTGATGGTGGCGATGGTCTGCATGATTCAGGTCCATTCGAAGAAAGGCTTCGTATCGACCCGATTCTGCGAAGTCAATCCCCTGAGTGCGCGCCCCTTGAATCAGAGTTGCGTGGTTTTCACGGTGCTTTTTCTCGTCTTTGAAAAATGCTGCAAGCGTTTGTTTTCAGGAGACACAGCTCGCGCGCTTCGTCTGTTGCTTATCGGCACGCTGATCGGCCACTTGAGCATCCGAAAAGCACATTTTTCGCCGCGAGGGCGCAAACCCGCTATTGCGCTGGGGCGCCCGCTTCAAACCACCGCTTGATCAATGTGCGCTCGGCATCGGTGATCTGGGTGGCATTGTTCATCGGCATCAGCTTGAGCACCGAGCTTTGCTGGTACACCGCCTGCGCATGCTGCAGGATCAGCTCAGGCGTATGCAGCGCGACGTTTTTCTGCTGCACCGCCTGGTTGTGGCAGATCACGCAGCGCTGCTCGACCACCGCGCTGACGGCAGCCAGGCTGGGTGGAGGAGCCGCTGGCGCGCCTGCGATTGGCTTGGGCATAGGCGGGGGCGCCAGCCAGATGGCCAGGCCCAGCAGCACGGCGGTGCCCGCGCCCGCATGCTCCCAAGGCACCCGCTTGCCTTGCACCAGCGCTTTGTGGCGCACCACGAAACTGTGGCGGATCAGGGCGCCAGCCAGCATCAGCAAGACCAGGACGGCCCAGTTGTGCGGGCCCTGGTACAGCCAGCCATAGTGGTTGCTGAGCATCGCGATCAGCACCGGCAGCGTGAAATAGGTGTTGTGCACGCTGCGCTGTTTGGCGCGTTGGCCGTGGATCGGGTCCACCGCTTGGCCGGCCCTCATCTGCGCGATCACCGTGCGCTGCCCCGGGATGATCCAGAAAAAGACGTTGGCGCTCATCGCTGTGGCGAGCATCGCGCCCACCATGAGGAAAGCCGCACGGCCCGCAAACAGTTGGCACGCTGCCCAAGAGGCCACCACGACATACACCAGCACCAGCAAGCCGACCAGCGCATCGCCGCCGACCTGGCCTTGAGCTCCGGCTCCCCGTTCGCCCACCCAGCGGCACAGCAGGTCATAAACCACCCAGAACAACACCAGAAAAGCCAGCGCTGCAGCCACCGCATAGCCCGGCGCGGACCAGGCGTAGACGTTCTTGTCGATCAGGAAGGTGTTGGCGTTGAACAGGTACAGCACTGCAAACAGCGCAAAGCCGGTCAGCCAGGTCGAATAGCTCTCCCAGAAAAACCAGTGCAGATGCTCGGGCAGCGTTTGGGGTGCCACCATGTACTTCTGCGGGTTGTAAAAGCCCCCGCCGTGCACGGCCCACAACTCGCCGGTGACGCCTTTGGCTTTGAGCGCCGGGTCTTCGGGTTCGAGCAAGCTGCTGTCCAGGAAGACAAAGTAAAAGGATGAACCAATCCAGGCGATGGCGACGATCACATGCGCCCATCGCAACAGCAGATTGACCCATTCGAGCAGGTAGGTGGTGTCCATTGGATATCCAGACTTCGGCTTCAGCGCTTGGCGCCCACTCCGGCGGGCAGGAAATCAACAACGCCCGCTTCAGGACCCTCTGTAGGTGCTGTAGCTGAAGGGGCTGACCAGCAGCGGCACATGGTAATGGCCCTGGGCGTCGCTGATGCCGAAGTCGAGTTGCACGGTGTCGAGAAAAGCCGGGTCCGGCAACACCACCCCTCGGTCGCGGAAATACGGCGCCACCTCGAACAGCAAGCGATAGCGGCCGATGGCCATCGCTGCGGCGTCCAGCAAAGGTGCGTCGGCACGGCCGTCGCTGTTCAGGCGCAGGCGTTTGATTTCCTGCGCCTGGCCCTGGGCATCGAGGCGCTGCAGAACCACAGCCATGCCTGCGGCAGGGCAGCCATGGGCGGTATCCAGGACATGTGTGCTCAAGTGGCCCATGGTGAGACTGGTCTTTGCAGGTTTGAAGTCTGTCGGATGCGGCTTGGCGGCGACGGAGTGTCGCAGCCTGGCGCCGAGATTTGCGAAGCGCCGCGTGGTCAATTCGCAAAAAAAGGTCTGGACCCGAGCATAAGAGTTGCCTCGCCGTCTTGCGGCACGAGGGTTTCCAATGGCTTCAGCAGCCGGCAGCAGCTGGCAGCATCCGGCAACATCCGGCAGCACCCGGCAACACCAGGCAACACCAGGCAGCAGCAGCACCCGGCAACATTCAGCATCTGGCACCATCCGGTGTTGGGCTGGCTTTCGCGCCATGTGGGCCCGCATGTTCAACGCGCTGAACACGCGGGTCTGGCACCAGCCTTGCAACACGGCTGAAGCGGCCACCCCACACCCAGCCCCCCCCCACCCAGCCACCTGAGGACCCATGCACAAGCCCAGCGAGTCTGACCCCAGCCAGCACTACCCGCGCGATCTGCGCGGCTATGGTCGCAATCCGCCGCATGCCCAGTGGCCAGGTCAGGCCCGCGTGGCGTTGCAGTTTGTGCTCAATTTCGAAGAGGGCGGCGAGAACAGCGTCCTGCATGGTGACGCGGGCAGCGAGCAATTCTTGAGCGAAATGGCCAACCCGCCAGCCTTTGCGGCCCGCCATCTGAGCATGGAAAGCACTTACGAGTACGGCTCGCGCGTGGGTGTGTGGCGCATCCTGCGTGAGTTCGAGCGCCGCGGCTTGCCACTCACCGTGTTTGGCGTGGCGATGGCCCTGCAGCGCAGTCCCGAGGTGTGCACTGCGTTCACCGAACTGGGGCACGAGATCGCTTGCCACGGGCTGCGCTGGATCAATTACCAAGCCATCGACGAGGCCACCGAGCGCGATCATCTGCAGCAGGCCATGGCCGCGTTGCAGTCACTCACTGGCGAGCGCCCGCTGGGCTGGTACACCGGCCGCGACAGCCCGCAGACGCGGCGCTTGCTGGCAGACCATGGGGGCTTTGTTTACGACAGCGACTACTACGGCGACGAGCTGCCCTTTTGGCTGCAGGTCCAGAAGAGCGATGGTGCATTGGCCCCGCACCTGGTGGTGCCCTACACGCTGGATGCCAACGACATGCGCTTTGCGCTGCCACAGGGCTACAGCCACGGCGACGAGTTCTTTCATTACCTGCGTGATGCTTTTGATGTGCACTACGCAGAGGGCGACGAGCGGCCGACGATGATGAGCGTGGGCATGCACTGCCGTTTGCTGGGTCGCCCTGGCCGCATGCGCTCGCTGCAGCGCTTTTTGGACCACGTGCAATCGTTCGACAGGGTCTGGGTGGCCCGCCGCATCGACATTGCCCAGCATTGGCGTCAGCACCATCCCTTTGACTCGGCCGCCGCCTTTGTCTGGCGCTGAAGGGTGCTCAGCCGTCCTGCTGGCGACGCTGTTTCGCTGGCCTGTTTCGCTGGCCTGTTTCGCTGGCCCGTTTCGCTCAGGCCCGTTTCGCCCGTGCCTTGTGCGAGATGCACCGTTGTAGGGGCATCGGGCTGAAGTCTGGCGCCCGAAGACGCACTTATGTGGTGCAACCCCCAGTTTGCAACTGCGCATGGAACTTGCACAATCTGATGCAGTGACTCGTCATTGACACTTTGCCGTCTGTTTTTTTACCTTTCGCATTCATGGAGCCACGATGACCCAAGTTCTTTCCCAGCCCAACCGCCGCAGCTGGATGCGTGCATTCGCTGCCACCGCTGCTGTGGCCGCGTTGTGGGCAGCGCCGGCCTCCAGCTTTGCGCAAACACCGATCAAGTTTCAGCTCGACTGGCGCTTTGAGGGGCCTTCTGCGCTGTTTCTGGCGGGTGTGGCCAAAGGGCATTTCAAGGCGGCTGGCCTGGACGTGACGATCGACGCCGGCAACGGCAGCGGCGGCACCGTCACCCGCGTTGCCAGCGGCACCTACGACATGGGGTTCGCCGACATGGCGGCGTTGATGGAGTTTCACGCCAACAACGCCGACGCGCCGAACAAGCCAGTCGCGGTGATGATGGTCTACAACAACACCCCTGCCGCAGTGCTGGCGCTGAAAAAGAGCGGCATCACCAAGCCGGCTGATCTCGAAGGCCGCAAGCTGGGCGCGCCGGGCTTTGACGCCGGGCGCAAAGCCTTCCCGATCTTTGCCAAGGCCAACGGCATCAACAACGTGCAGTGGACCAGCATGGACCCGCCGCTGCGCGAGACCATGCTGGTGCGCGGTGACGTCGAAGCCATCACCGGCTTCTCTTTCACTTCGCTGCTGAACCTGGAAGCGCGTGGCGTCAAGACTGCCGACATCGTGGTGCTGCCCTTCCCGGCGCATGGCGTAAAGCTCTACGGCAACGCGATCATTGCCACGCCCAAGATGATCAAGGAGAACCCGGCGGCTGTGAAAGCTTTCCTGGTGGCCTTTGCCAAAAGCGCCAAAGAGGTGATTGCCAACCCTGACGCTTCGATTGCTTACGTCAAAGAGCGTGACGGGATCATCAACGTCGAGCTGGAGAAGCGCCGCCTGCGCATGGCCATCGATGCCGTGGTGGCCAGCCCGGATGCGCGTGCTGAAGGTTTTGGCGTCGTGGTGCC
>JBBQIB010000114.1:0-12629 GCA_038324515.1 Burkholderiales bacterium | reverse complement strand
GCTCAGCTTCCACTGCTTCAGCGGGTCGTGGATGCGGCCCAGAAAGCGCACCTGCTGCTCGTCGTCTGAGATGGAGAACCAGTACTTGATGAGCTGGATGCCCGAGCGCACCAGCATGCGCTCGAATTCAGGCGCCGAGGTGAAGAACTCTTCGTACTGGGCGTCGTCGCAAAACCCCATCACCCGCTCGACGCCGGCGCGGTTGTACCAGCTGCGGTCAAACAGCACCATCTCGCCGCCCGCCGGCAGATGGGAGACATAACGCTGAAAATACCACTGCGTACGCTCGCGGTCGTTGGGTGCTGGCAAGGCTGCCACCCGGCACACGCGCGGGTTCAGGCGTTGCGTGATGCGCTTGATGGCACCGCCCTTGCCGGCGGCGTCGCGGCCTTCAAACAGGATCACCACCTTGTGTTGCGTGGCCACCACCCAGTCCTGCAGCTTGACCAACTCGGATTGCAGCCTGAACAGCTCTTTGAAGTAGCGAATCCGGGCCGTCTTGTCGGCCTGCGTGGCATCGGACTCGTCAGCGCGGTCCTCGATTTCGAGCTCCAGCTCTTCATCCAGGTCATCGCGCAGATCCTGGTGGATGCGCCGGATCAGTTCTTCGTCAACAGGCTTCACGCGCGCACCTTCAGTTCTGCGTTGTGGGCGCAGCAACCCGCGCACTGATTGGGACAGCAACATAAGCCGGCGACATGACAAGGCCGTGACAGCGGATTCTGGCGCAGCACTGTCGCGCCAGCGTCATGTGCGCTGCATAGGCTGCATGCCAATGGGTTGCACAGGAGTCTGTGGTGATGCTGCATGAAGCCAAAGTCGACTTGGTCTGGTTCAACGCGGGGGGTGGCCACCGCGCTGCGGCGCAGGCTCTGGAGCAGGAGATCATCGCCCAGGGCCGACCTTGGCGAGTGAGCAAGCTCAACCTGTTTGAAGCACTGGACCCCGGCGCCAGCTTCAAACGCCTGACGGGCCTGACGCCAGAAGATCTGTACAACAAGCGGCTGGCCAGTGGTTTCACGCTCGGCCTGGCGCAAGAACTCAAGCTGCTGCAGTCGCTGATCCGCATGGCGCACCAAAGCCTGGTCAGGCGGCTGCGCCAGCACTGGGAAGCCACGCGCCCGGACATGGTGGTGTCGCTGATCCCCAACTTCAACCGCTGCATGCACGACGCGCTGGCCCAGGCGCGGCCCGGTGTGCCCTTGGTCACCGTGATGACCGACATGGCGGACTTTGGGCCCAGCTTCTGGATCGAGCCTGACCTGCAGCAGCATCTGATCTGCGGCACCCTGCACGCAGCGCATCAAGCCATTGCCGCTGGGGTGCCCGCCAGCCGCGTGCACCGCAGCAGCGGCATGGTGCTGCGGCCCGAGTTCCATCTGGGCGCCAGGCTGGACCCTGAGACGCGGGCGATCCGGCGACGTTCGCTTGGCCTGAACCCCACCAGCCCCGTAGGCCTGGTGCTGTTTGGCGCCACTGGATCGCGGGTCATGAAGAAAATCGCCGCCGGCTTGCCGACCACGCCGCTGATCTTGATGTGTGGGCACAACCAAGATCTGGCGCGGGAGCTGTTGGCGCTAACGGCTCAGGCGCCCCGAGTCGTGGTGCCTTACACCCCCGATGTCAGACGCTGGATGCAATTGGCAGACTTCTTCATCGGCAAGCCCGGCCCCGGCAGCATCAGCGAAGCGGTGCAGATGGGCTTGCCGGTGATCGTGTCACGCAACGCCTGGACGCTGCCGCAAGAACGCTGGAACGCCCACTGGGTACAACAGCATCGGCTGGGCTTGGTGGTGCGCAGTTTTCGCGAGGTACAGCCTGCGGTCGAGCGGATGATCTCGGCACTGCCCTTTTACGGCTCTCGTGTGCAGGCCCATCAGAACCAGGCGGTGTTTGAAGTGCCGCGCATCCTGGACCGCATCCTGACGGGGCGCGTACAACCGTCGCTGGCAGACGCACTGATGCAGGCGGCCTAATCGATAAAGCAAGCGTCGCCTGAGGGCGCTGTTGCTTTCTCAAACCAGCTCTGGCGAGACGGCTGCGTGCAGCGTCACCTGAAACTCACCGGCGCGTTCGCGGCCGCGCAACCACCAGGCTGCGCCCTTGCGCACCGACCAGGCTTGCGCGCCCTGACCGCACAACAGATACGCGGCCACCAGCCCCAGCAGCGGCTGATGGCCCACCACCAGCACGGGTTCGCGCGCATCGGGCCAGCGTGCGGCGATCATCAGGCTCTCGACAGTGCCTATGGGGCCAAAAGCCGGCTGGGTGCGGAACTTGCGGTCCAGCGCGGTTGCGGTCTGCACCGCACAACGTGCGGGGCTGGCGAAGATGCGCGTGCTCTCAGGCAGTTGCTGATTCAGCCATTTGGCCATGCGCTGCGCCTGGCGCTCGCCTTTGCGCGTCAGCGGCTGGTCATATGACTCTTCGCCTTCCTTGGGCTCCAGCACTTCGGCGTGCCGCCAGAGAATCAGGTCCACAATCGCGCTGCTTCAGTGGCTGAATCCAGGGCCTGACTGTTTCGCCCCCAGCCGGCATGGGCGGGCAAGGCACAGCCCGGAACAGCGGCTGTTCATGCGGCCCGCTCGCTCATCCGGTACCCGACGCCCCGCACGGTCTCGATCATGGCAGCGCAGCGCACGGGCTGCAGCGCTTCACGCAGGCGTTTGATGTGCACGTCCACCGTGCGGTCTTCGATGTAGACATGGTCGCCCCAGACCTTGTCCTGCAACTGGCCGCGGCTGTGCACGCGCTCAGGGTGCCTCATGAAGTAATGCAGCAGCCGGAACTCGGTGGGGCCGACCTTGATCTCGCGCGATTCACCGTCAACGTCCCGGGTAACCCGGTGCGTCGAGGGGTCCAGACGCAGACCACACAACTCCACTGCATCGGCGAACGGCTCAGGCCCCTTGCGACGCAAGACGGTGCGGATGCGGGCCAGCAGCTCTTTGACCGAGAAGGGCTTGGTCAGGTAGTCATCTGCACCGGCGTCCAGGCCCCGCACCTTGTCGTCGTCGTCGCTGCGCGCGGTGAGCATGATCATCGGCAGCTCGCGCGTTCTGGCTTCCGCACGCCAGCTGCGCGCCAGTTGCAAACCCGATTCGCCCGGCAGCATCCAGTCCAGCAGCACCAGATCGGGCAGCGACTGGGCGACCCCGGCCCGTGCGGCCTCGGAGTCTGCGGCCACGGCCACACTGAAACCTGCATGGCGCAGGTTGATCTCGATCATCTCGGCAATTGCCGCTTCGTCTTCGACGACCAGCACCTTTTTCATAGCAGAACCACCTCCATCCAAACCAAACACCGCGCCAAGGCGCGACCTCGAGACATCCCGGCCCAATTCACCCGCCCCATCCGCCCACGTCAGCCCTATCAGCCCCATCAGCCCACGATGTCCTCGACCTGGGCCATCGCGGTGTGGCGCACGTCGGTGCCCATGACCGCGTAAATCACAGCCTCGGCCAGATTCTTGGCGTGATCGCCCACACGTTCGATGGCCTTGGCGACAAACACCAGATCGATGCTGAGCTTGATGGCGCCGGGGTCTTCCATCATGAAAGTGATCAAGGTGCGCAGCAGGCCGGCAAACTCCAGATCGATCTGGTCGTCGTGCTTGAGTACCTCCAGCGCAGCGCTGGTGTCCATGCGGGCAAAGCTGTTCAGGGCCTGGCGCAACTGCCCCAGAGCCAGAGAGGCCTCGAAGTTCAAGTCATTGATGGGCACCCGCAGCCGCTTGGCGTAATCAGTGTCCACCAACCGCTGCACCGTGCGTGCGATGCGGGCTGCTTCGTCACCCACACGCTCCAGGTTGGCCACCGCCTTGCTGACCGAAATCAAGAGCCGCAGATCACGCGCTGTGGGCTGACGGCGCGCGATCATGGCCGAGAGCTCGCGGTCGATGTCCACTTCCATCTGGTTGACCTTGAATTCCTGCGCCACCACCTGCTGGGCCGTCTCGGCACTGCTGTGGGTCAGCGCATACATCGCCTGCGCCAACTGGCTCTCGACACTGCCGCCCATCTCCAGCACATGGGCGGTGATGGCAGCCAGTTCAGCGTCGTAGGCAACCGCGAGTTGCTTGTCCGGCATGGTACTCACCTGCTGTGGGTTCAAGGGGCCGGCGCGGGTCAACCGAAGCGGCCGGTAATGTAGTCTTCGGTGTCCTTTTTCTTCGGCTTCATGAACATCTCAGCGGTGGCGCCGAACTCGATCAGATCGCCCAGATACATGTAGGCGGTGAAGTCACTGCAGCGCGCTGCTTGCTGCATGTTGTGGGTCACGATCATCACCGTGTAGTCCACCTTCAGCTCATGGATCAGCTCTTCGATCTTGCCGGTCGAGATCGGGTCCAGCGCCGAGCAGGGCTCGTCCAGCAGCAGCACTTCGGGCTTGATGGCGATGCCGCGGGCGATGCACAAACGTTGCTGCTGGCCGCCCGACAGACTGGCGCCGTTCTGGTTGAGCTTGTCCTTGACTTCGTTCCACAGCGCGGCCTTTTTCAGCGCCCACTCGACGCGTTCATCCATCGCCGCACGCGGCAGGATCTCGAACAGCCGCACCCCAAACGCAATGTTGTCGTAGATCGACATCGGAAATGGCGTGGGCTTCTGGAACACCATGCCGATCTTGGCGCGCACCAGCGACACATCCAGCTTCTTGGACAGGATGTCTTCGCCGTCCAGCGTCACCGCACCTTCGGCGCGCTGTTCGGGATAGAGCTCGAACATGCGGTTGAAGACCCTGAGCAAAGTGCTCTTGCCGCAGCCCGAAGGGCCGATGAAAGCCGTCACCTGTCGCTCGGGGATGTCCAGATTGATGTGCTTGAGCGCGTGGAACTGGCCGTAGTAAAAGTTCAAGTCGCGCACCGCGACCTTGGTCTTGCTGCTCTTGGTCTGGTTGCCTTGCCGGCCCTGCGCGTGGCTGGCGAAGTGTGAAATGGACTGGCCCGGGTGGGCGGGGGCGGAGGCGGAGGCGGAGGCGGAGGCGGAGCCTGTGGTGGCGGAGTTCATGGGCAATCCCTCAATTCTTGTTTCTGAATAGGACGCGGGCCAGGATGTTCAGCGCCAGCACGCCCATCGTGATGATCAGCACGCCGGCCCAAGCCAGTTCGCGCCAGTTCTCATAGGGGCTCATCGCAAACTTGAAGATGGTCACCGGCAGGCTGGCCATCGGTTCGGTGAGATTGGACGACCAGAACTGGTTGCTCAGCGCCGTGAACAACAGTGGGGCCGTTTCACCCGCGATGCGGGCCAGGGCCAGCAGCACCCCGGTGATGACGCCGGCGCGCGCGGCTTTGAGAGTCACAGACGCGATGACCTTCCACTTTGGCGTGCCCAGCGCATAGGCGGCTTCGCGCAGCGAGTTGGGGATCAGGCTGAGCATGTTCTCGGTGGTGCGGATGACCACCGGGATCACGATCAACGCCAAGGCCAGGATGCCGGCAATGGCCGAGAAGCTTCTGAATTGCGACACCACCACCGTGTAGATGAACAGGCCAATGATGATCGAGGGCGCTGAAAGCAGGATGTCGCTGATGAACTGCGTCACCCGGCCCAGCCAGGTCTGCTGCCCGTATTCAGCCAGATAGACCCCCGCCATCACACCGATCGGAGTGCCCAAGCAAGTGGCAAGCAGCACCATCACCGCAGAACCCCAGATGGCGTTGGCCAAACCGCCAGTCTCAGCCAGAGGGGGTGGCGTCATCTCAGTGAACACCGCCAGCGACATGCCCGACAACCCCAGCCTGAAGGTCTCAAACAGGATCCAGGCCAGCCAGAACAAGCCAAAGGCCATCGCACTCAACGACAAGGTCAGGGCCAGCGCGTTGACGACCTTGCGGCGCTGGTGCAGCCGCATCTTGTCTGCGCTCAGTGTGGTCAGGCTCATGTGCGTGTCCCTTCGCTGCGCTTCATGCGCGACAGCAGCAGCTTGGACAGTGCCAACACCACGAAGGTGATGAAGAACAGCACCAGGCCCAGGTAGATCAGCGAAGCCTGGTGCAACCCCGGCGCAGCTTCTGCAAATTCGTTGGCCAAGGCCGAGGTGATGCTGTTGGCAGCTTCAAACAGCGACAACGAGTCGAGTTGGTTGAAGTTGCCGATCACGAAAGTGACCGCCATGGTTTCACCCAAAGCCCGGCCCAGCCCGAGCATGATGGCGCCCACGACACCTGTCTTGGTGTAGGGCAGCACGACTTTCCACACCACCTCCCAAGTGGTTGAGCCCAAGCCGTAGGCCGACTCTTTGAGCAGCGCCGGCGTGGTCTCGAAAACATCGCGCATCACCGAGGCAACGAAGGGGATGACCATGATCGCCAGAATGATGCCGGCAGACAGAATGCCGATGCCCACTGGCGCGCCCGAGACCAGCGAGCCCAGCACCGGTACATCGCCGATCAGGCGCTGCAGGGGTTGCTGCACGTAAGTGGCCAGGATGGGCCCGAACACCAGCAGACCCCACATGCCGTACACGATGGATGGCACGGCAGCCAGCAGTTCGATGGCTACGCCCAGCGGTCGACGCAACCAGCTCGGCGACAACTCGGTCAGAAAGAGCGCAATGCCAAAGCTCACCGGCACCGCGATGATGAGCGCGATGAACGAAGTGGCCAGCGTGCCGTAGATCATCACCAGGCCGCCGTAGCGGTTTTCCACCGGGTCCCACTCGCTGCGCCACAAGAAACTCAAACCATATTCGCTGATGGCTGGCCAGGCGCCCAGGACCAGCGAGACGATGATGGCCGCCAGCAGTCCCAGCGTGACCCATGCTGCTGCATGGGCCAGAAAAGAGAAAACGCGATCTGCCCAAGGCGCGACCCTGGCGCGCTGCGGCTGGCCGCCGCCTGATGTGCGTTGCGCGTCAGACGAGCCTTCGGGGTAGCGCTGGGCGGGCAGGATGGCAGACATGGTTATAGGCCTGCCGAAGCAAGCGAGTTTTTTTAGATGACAAGGCAGCCACGCAACGCTGTCCCTACCGATAGAGTGACTTTAGAAGGCGCATGTGACTGCTGCGTGACAGTCCGAGGCGGACAACGTGGGCCACATGCGTCCAAACCAGGAATGCTGTAGTCGCGCCAAAAATACAGCTTGCACCGACAGAGCAGAGTCCGACTGCCCGTCACAGATTTGTCACCAAAGCTCCATAAGCTCGGGGGTTTTCCGCATCACCCACATCCACGCTTCAGGAGCACCCCGATGAATTTCCAGCGCCGTCTGACCATTTCTACCCTGGCAGTTGCTGCCATTGCACTGGCCGGCTGTGCCAGCACGCCCACACCCGTCAGCATCGCTGACACGGCAGCAAGGACGCCTTCCTTATCAACCTTGAATACATTGATCAATCAAGCCGGCCTGGCAGAGACTTTGCGGGGCACCGGCCCCTTCACCGTCTTTGCGCCCAGCAACGAAGCCTTCAAGGCCGTGCCTGCCAAGACCATGGCGGACCTGGCGGCCAACAAAGAGTTGCTGCGCGCCGTGCTGACCCACCATGTGCTGGCGGGCCAGGTCAAGGCTGCACAGGTCAAGCCGGGCACGGTCAAGACCGTCAACGGATCTGATCTGGCACTGTCCAGTGCCGGCACCTTCGTCACCGTCGAAGACGCGGTCGTGCAACAGGCCGACGTGCAAGCCAGCAATGGTGTGGTGCATGTGATCGACCGTGTGCTGATGCCACCGGTCAAGCGCTGAACAGCGCCGCTGAACTGAGCGCTTAACCGGCAGCTCAGCGCCGAGTTGCTCACGCAGGCTTAGCGTTGGTGACTGAGTTGGTGGCCGAGTTGGTGGCCGAGTTGGTGGCCGAGTTGTTGGTCGAGTTGTTGGCGCTGGGCACTGGGCCAAGCGTCTCGCTGCCGGCCGATGTGGCCACTGAGGCGTGGGCTCCCCGCTGATCGTCGACAGTCGGGTGACTTGGGCGCGGCGCTGAGCCCGGGCCACACGGACAGCCAATCAGACAGCTGCTCAGAGAGCTGTGCAGCCCCTGGCAACGCCCGCACCTGACCAAACGCTGGGCGCCGTGACGGCTGCCGGGGCGTCGTCTATCGTGATTGCCTGCTGCAGCGTCAGAATGGCCGCATCAGCCGCATCGGTGCTGGCCGCATGCACGACGGCGAGGCTCTGGCCGGCCTGAATCCTGGCACCCAGGGGCACGACCTGCGACAGCCCGACGCTCAGGTCCAACTGCTGGCCCGGTGAACGCCGGCCACCCCCCAATGCGACGACGATCTGCCCCACCGCACGAAGGTTCATCGTGCCGACAAAGCCCGCGCGCAACGCAGGCACCGGCCGCTGCACCTTGGCCACTGGCAACGAGGCATCCCGCAATACATCTGGCGGGCCACCGAGCAGCGACACCATGCGCGCAAAACGTTCGGCAGCGGCGCCGCTGGCCAGCGCCTGCAGCAAGGATTGACGCGCCGCATCTTGAGTGATTGCCATACCTCCGAGTTGAAGCAGCTCAGCGCCCAGCGCCAGCGTGATGTGCAGTAGGCGCGGCTCTTGCTCAACACCGGTCAGGAAGTCGATCGCCTCACGCACTTCCAAGGCGTTGCCGGCGTGGTGGCCCAGCACCTGGTTCATGTCGGTGATCAGCGCACGCGCAGGCAAGCCGGCACCTTGCGCCACTTCGACCAGGCCAGCGGCTAAAGTCTGCGCCTGCGCCAGCGTGGCGCAGAAGGCGCCGCTGCCCACCTTGACATCCAGCACCAGGCCCTGCAGGCCGGCGGCCAGCTTCTTGCTGAGAATGCTGGCGGTGATCAAAGGCACGCTCTCGACCGTGGCCGTCAGATCGCGGATGGCGTAGAGGCGCTTGTCGGCTGGGGCCAAAGAGGCATCGGCGCCGACGATGGCGCAGCCGGCGCTTTTCAACACCTGCAGCAGATGCGCCTGTGGCTGCTCGACGGTGTAGCCGGGCAGAGCTTCCAGCTTGTCCAGCGTGCCCCCGGTGTGGCCCAGTCCGCGACCGCTGATCATCGGCACCACGGCGCCACAAGCCGCCAACATCGGCGCCAGCATCAGGCTGACCTTGTCGCCCACGCCTCCGGTGGAGTGCTTGTCCAGCAGCGGGCCGGGCAGATCAGCGAGCGGCCACTGCAGCACCTGACCTGAATGCGTCATGGCACGGGTCAGCGCCACCGTCTCTGCGGTGTCCATGCCGCGCAGCAGCACCGCCATGGCCATCGCCGCCACTTGGCTGTCAGCCCAGCTGCCATCGGTCAACCCCTGCACAAAGGCCTGGATCTGCGCACTGTCCAACGCGCCGCCCTCGCGCTTGCAGCAGATCAGCTCTTGCGGCAGAGGCGCAGCCGGCGGCATTCTTTGGGCGCTCGGCAGCATGCCCTGTTGAACCTCACTCCACCAGCGTGATGCGTGCCACCGGGTCGGGGCCGGGGCTGCCTTGCAGCAGCGCCGTCAGCGCATCGATGTCTTGCGCGCCACCCAGGCGGTTGCGGCCCTGGCTCAGTATTTGCACGCCGTCACCGCCGTCAGCCAAGAAGCTGTTGACGGTCAGCCGGTAGTCGGTGGCCGGGTCCAACGGCTGGCCGTTCAGACGCAGATCGGCCACCCTTTGATCCTGTGGCGATTGCGCCAGCCAGCGGTAAGTCAACGATGACGAAGGGATCAAGAAGGATGGACCGCTGCGGCCTGGGCGCTGCTGGTCTTCCAGCATCTGTTTGATCTGCGCACCGCTGAGCGTCATCACCACCAAGCTGTTGCCAAAGGGTTGCATCGTAAAGACTTCGCCATAACTCAGGTTGCAAGGTGGCGCACTGCTGCAGCGCAAGTCTGAACGCACGCCCCCCGGGTTCATCAGCGCAAACTGTGCGCCGCCGCGCTCGGGTGCACGAGTGGCCTGCCACTGCGCGTCGGCAATCAGCCGCCCGGCGCTGCTGTCGGTGCGGGCCGTGCGCTCAAAGTTGCCGGTGATGCGGCCGACCTGCTTTTGCGCGCGCGGCGCTGCTGCTGCCACGTAGGCGGCCACGCGGCCGGCGACTTCAGGCAGCGGCTGGGCCTGACGCAATGCGCTGGCAAAGGGCTCGGGTTCGGCATTGATGATGCGTTCGCGCAGTGCCGCGTCGCTGCGGCTGTTGAACACCGGCAGGTTGCGGTGAACCGTGCGGTTGCGGTCGATTTCGCCGCTGCGTTTGTCGATCACGACATCGGCCACGCTCAGGCCGCGGCCCAGCGCAGTGGCTTGCATGATGGCGCGGCCATCGATCACACAGCGGTAGCCCTGGTGGGTGTGGGCCGAGAAGACCAGATCGACCTCCGGGCTCAAGCGGCGCACGATGTCGAAGATGGGGCCCCGCGGCTCGGGACAGCCGGCGTCGTTCCACTCCAGCGGCAGCCCAGGGCGTCCGGTGTTGCCACCTTCGTGGATCACCGCCACCAACGCGTTGACGCCTTGCGCCTTCAGCCGCTGAACTTCGGCGTTGATGGCTTCGGCTTCGTCAATGAAGCGCAGGCCCGCCACGCCGGAAGGCACGACGATGTTGGGCGTGATCTTGGTGACAGCGCCAATGAAACCGATCTTGACGCCGCCCATCTCGCGCACCACCGAGGGCGCCATCAGCGGCTTGCCGTCTGCCGTCAACACATTGGCCACGAAGTGTGGGAAGCGCGCGCCGGGGTGGCCCTGCTGCAGCACGCAAGACACGAACAAGGCGTCAGCCGCGTTGGGCCGGCAGCCACCGCCGATCACACGCAGCAGCTCCTCACGCCCGGCGTCGAATTCGTGGTTGCCGGGGATCGCCAGATCGACGCCGATGCGGTTGGCGATATCCACCGTCGATTCGTGGAAGAACAACGCCGAGACCAGCGGCGTGCCACCAAACATGTCGCCGCTGCTGAGCACCAGGCTGTGCTGTGCACCGGCGCGCAGGGCCTTGACGGTGCCGGCCAGATAAGCAGCGCCGCCAGCGTTGAGGCGCACCGCCTTGCTGGGGTCGGTGGCGTCGGGCCAGGGCAGGGTCAAGGACGGCGCAGCTTCCAGGTTGCCGTGCAGATCATTGAAAGCAATCAACCGCACGGTGACGGTGCCGGCCGCCTGGCCCGGGGTCAACGCCGTGGGCAGCGAGGTGCAGGCCGCCAGCAGCAGAACCGCCAGGGCCAAACTGGCGCGGGCAGCGGAGCCAGCCGTCACCAAGGATCTGAGGGTGCGGGTGCGGCTACAGGCAGGGGCGTTGGCAAGCCAAGCTGCGAGCTTGAATCTGTGGAAGTACAACATCGTTGAGACCAGGTTGAATGACGGGAGATGCGATGAAAGCGTGGTGAGTCAGTAAGTGCCGGGCTTGCCGAAGGCCTGCTTCTGCGCAGTATCAAGCTCTTGAACTTGCGCCTGCGCTGCGTCGCCGCTCAGCACCGCTTCGATGTCAGCCAACAAACTGCTGGCGCCGAGCCTGAAGCGCGCTGGCGCGACCGCCGCAGCGCCCAGAAGCTGCGCCGTCAGCGCCATGTAGGGGCTGGCCTGGGCCACGGTGCGGAGTCCCCCTGATGCCTTGAAGCCGACGTGGGTGCTGGCATGTGCGTCGGCAGCGATGGCTTGCAACAGCCACTGGGCAGCTTGCAGGGTGGCGCTGGTCTGGGTCTTGCCGGTGCTGGTCTTCAGGAAGTCAGCTCCGGCATCGAGCGCGATGCGGCAGGCCAATGCCACCGCCAGGGGGTTGTTCAGCTCGCCTGTTTCAAGGATCACTTTCAAGCGCAGGCCCTGGCAGGCATTTCGCACCACGTCCAGCAACGCTGGCGCAGCGATCAACGTGCGGTAGGGCATCACCACATCGACCTCTTGCGCGCCTGCTTGCACGATCTGCTGCGTATCGCGCACGGCGCGTGCATGGTTGGTGCCGCCATCGGGGAAGTTGGCTACGGCAGCCACCGCAACTTCTGGCGGCAACAGTGCGCGGGCACGGGCTGCAAACCGTGGCCACACACAAACGGCCGCCACCTTGCCGTGAGGGCCCACGGCGCGCTGACACAAGGCTTCAATGTCGGCTTCGGTGTCGGCGTCGTTCAGACTGGTCAGGTCCAGGCAAGTCAGCGCGCTGCGCGCTGCGAAGAGCGGATCGGCAAATTCGCCCAGCGAGACCGGCTGCTCTGTTGGGCTGCCGGTGGCGGATGGAGCGGCTGTATCGCCTTTTGCGGCTGCAGTGGCTTTGGCTGATCCAGCCACTGGGCCCGCAACGCCTTCAGCCTTCAACTTGCCGGCGCTGGCCGCACCATTCATGCGCGCGTTCATCCGTGTATTCGGTTGGGTGTGGTCGTTCATCTTCGCTGGATCTCGTTCGGGGGGTTGAAGTCGGCGGCTTTCAGCGGGCTGCGTTGCGCGATGAAAGCGCGCAGCACCTCGGCGTCCACAAATCCTGTGTCGATGTAGCCCGGATGATCCGCCAGCCTGGGATAACCATCGCCGCCGCTGGCGGTGAAGTTGCTGATGGCCACGCGGTAGTCGCGCTGCGCGTCGATGGCTTGGCCTTGCACGCGCGCAACCGTCACGCAGCCTGCCTCGACCACCATCTGCAAGCCCGCGGTCTGCGGGAATGCGCCTGAACCCGGCGTCATTTTGGCCACCGCGCCCAGCCATTCGAGCAACTCGCTGCCCTTGAGCCGAACCACCGTGACCTGGTTGCCAAAGGGCTG
>JBBQIB010000113.1:0-12672 GCA_038324515.1 Burkholderiales bacterium | reverse complement strand
CACGCCCGGCTCGGCAGGCTCGTTGCTCAACTTGGCCCGCAGCGCCAGCCGCTGCGCCACGCCAAACCGGTGTTGCTCGTCAACGATGGCCAGCCCCAGGCGCGCAAAGTGCACGTCTTGCTGGATCACGGCATGGGTGCCGATGGCCAGCATCGCTTCGCCGCTGGCCAGCTGCTGCAGCATGTGCTTGCGGCCTTTGCCTTTGCGGCTGCCGCTGAGCCAGGCCGTGGTGATGCCCAGCGGCTGCAGCCACTGCACCAGCTTGCCAAAGTGCTGCTCAGCCAGGATCTCGGTGGGCGCCATCAGCGCGCACTGCCAGCCCGCGTCGATGCTGGTGGCGGCTGCCAAAGCCGCCACCACGGTCTTGCCCGAGCCCACATCGCCTTGCAGCAGCCGGTGCATCGGCTGCGCGCGTTCCAGGTCTTGCCGAATCTCTGCCACCACCCGGTGTTGTGCTGTCGTCAGCGCAAAGGGCAAAGCCGCCAGCAGCTTTTGCGCCAAGCCTTGCGGCTGGCTGCGCAGCGCGGGCGCGCGCAGCAGCGCGCGCGCTGCATGGGCTTGTGATTGCGACAGTTGCTGGGCCAGCAACTCTTCAAATTTCAGCCGCTGCCAGGCTGGGTGGCTGTGGTCCTCCAGCGTCTGGATGGGCGTTTGCGCGGGCGGTTGGTGCAGAAAAAATACGGCATCGCGCAAGCTTGGAAACCCCGGGGGAATGCAGTGCGCAGGCAGCAACTCCGTCAAATGTGCGCGCGCCAAGCCAGAGGCCACGGCCTTGCGCAGGTAGGCTTGTGGCAGCTGCGCCGTGCTGGGGTAAACCGGCGTCAACGTGGTGGGCAGCGGGGTGTCGGGCGTGACCGCGCGCCAATCGGGGTGCACCATCTCGCGGCCAAAAAAGCCGTTTCGCACTTCGCCGCGCGCGCGCAGCCACTGCCCGCTGTGCACGGACTTGGGCTGTGAGGGGTAGAAGTTGAACAATCGCAGCACCAGCTCGCCGCTGGCGTCGGCCAGCCGCAGGATCCACTGTGGTCGGCTGCGGGTCTCCACCCGGCTCTCCAACACCTGGCCCTGCACCTGCGCCGTGTCGCCGTCGCGCAGGCTGGCTATGGGTTGCAGCCGCGTTTCGTCCACATAACGCATCGGCAGGTGCAGCGCCAGGTCGATGTCGCGCCGCAGGCCCAGCTTGTGCAGGGCCTGAGCCGGCCCCGACAGTTTTTTGGCTGGGGCCTTGGGTTTGTTGGCTGGCGCCGGAGACGGGAGCATGGAACAATTTTGGACTCGTTCGCAACTTAGGCCCCGCCATGACGGTGACCCCGCCTTTCAGGCCCCTGGCCAGTGCCGGCCTGCCGTCCGCGCAAGCAGATGCAACAGTGGGTGCAGCCGCGCCTTTGACAGTGGATGACTTCGACTTCGAGCTGCCGCAGGCGCTGATTGCCCAACATCCAGCCAAAGAACGCAGCGCTTCGCGGTTTCTCGACGGCCGCGGCGCGCTGCCGCAAGACCATGTCTTCCACCAACTGCCCACGCTGCTGCAGCCCGGGGATTTGCTGGTGTTCAACGACACCCGCGTCATCAAGGCGCGCTTGCGGGGCGAGAAGTGCGACACCGGTGGCGCGGTCGAGGCCTTGATCGAGCGTGTGCTGCCGCCCTTTGAAGTCTGGGCCCACCTGCGCGCCAGCAAGTCCCCGCGCCCAGGCACCCGGCTGCGTTTTGAGCAGGCTTTTGAGGCCGAAGTGCTGGGCCGGGCGGGGGCGGATGACGCGCTTTATCACCTGCGCTTCCCGGCCGACCCGTTTGCGTTGCTGCAGCAGCATGGCCATGTGCCACTGCCGCCTTACATCACGCACGACGACAGCGCTGAGGACGAAGCTCGCTATCAAACCGTATTTGCCGCCCGCCCTGGCGCGGTGGCTGCGCCCACCGCTGCGCTGCACTTTGACGAGCCGCTGCTGGCAGCGCTGCAACAGCGTGGCATCCACCGCGCCGCGCTCACGCTGCACGTGGGGGCTGGCACGTTTCAGCCGGTACGCGTCAAGCAACTCAGCGAGCACCAGATGCACAGCGAATGGTTCGAGGTCGGCGCAGCCACGGTGCAAGCCATCCAGCAAACCCAGCGCGCTGGCGGGCGCGTGGTGGCGGTGGGCACGACGACGATGCGGGCGCTGGAAAGCGCGGCCCGGGGCGGTGAGCTCAAGCCCTTCACCGGCGAGACCGACATCTTCATCACGCCGGGATTTCAGTTTCGTGTGGTCGACCAGTTGATCACCAACTTCCACTTGCCCAAGAGTACCTTGATGATGCTGGTGAGTGCATTTGCAGGGCACAGACATGTGATGGCGCTGTACCGGCATGCGGTGGAGTCACGTTACCGCTTCTTCAGCTATGGCGACTCGATGTGCCTGGCGCGGGCCGAAACAGCGTCCGGCTGAGTCGCCTCCAGCTGACCCGCGCCCGGCCGAGCCATACCCTGTCGAGCCCCGCCCTGTCGAGCCAAATGACGCGTGGTGCGAAGCCATGACAATCCGCGCATGCTGAAATTTGAACTGCTCAAAACCGAAGAACTGGCCCGCCGCGGCCGCCTGACACTGAACCACGGCGTGGTTGAAACGCCGATCTTCATGCCGGTGGGCACCTACGGCACCGTCAAGGGCGTGATGCCGCGCTCACTGCACGAGATGGGCGCGCAGATGATCCTGGGCAACACCTTTCACCTGTGGCTGCGGCCCGGGCTGGATGTACTTGCACAGTTTGGCGGCCTGCACCGCTTTGAAGGCTGGCACAAGCCGATCCTGACCGACAGCGGAGGCTTTCAGGTCTGGAGCCTTGGCAATGCCGACGGCAAAGGCCGCAAGATCAGCGAAGAAGGCGTCAAGTTCTCGTCGCCGGTCAACGGCGACAAGCTGTTTCTGACGCCCGAGCTGAGCATGCAGATCCAGACCGTGCTCAATTCAGACATCGTGATGCAGCTGGATGAATGCACGCCTTACGAGACCGGCGGTGTGCTGACCACCGAAGCCCAGGCCAGAACTTCGATGCAACTCAGCCTGCGCTGGGCCGCGCGCAGCCAGCAGGAGTTTCAGCGCCTGGCCAACCCCAACGCCTTGTTCGGCATCGTGCAGGGCGGCATGTTCGAGTCGTTGCGCGAAGAATCTGTGCAGGCGCTGGCTGAGCTGGATTTTCCGGGCTATGCCATCGGCGGCGTCAGCGTCGGCGAGCCGAAAGAAGACATGCGCCGATTGATGGCGCACACGCCGCAGCGCTTGCCGCCCCACAAGCCGCGCTACCTGATGGGTGTGGGCACGCCTGAAGACCTGGTCGAGGGCGTGGCCCAGGGCGTGGACATGTTCGACTGCGTGATGCCGACCCGCAACGCCCGCAACGGCCACCTGTTCACGCGCTTCGGGGATCTGAAAATCCGCAATGCGCGCTACCGTCAGGATGAATCCGTGATCGACCCTACCTGCAGTTGCCATGCGTGTGCGGGGGGGCCGGCCGCTGCCGCCGCGGCGCGCTCGCTGGACGAAGACAGCGGCGCAGCAGCTTGCGCTTCAGAGATTGACTTGGGCACTGGCTTAGGCGCCGGCGGCTTCAGCCGCGCGTACCTGCACCACCTGGACCGTTGCGGCGAAATGCTGGGCCCGATCCTGGCCAGCATCCACAACCTGCACTACTACGTCCACTTGATGGCCGAGCTGCGGCAGGCGCTGGACGAAGGGCGCTTCGAGCCCTGGCGACGGCAGTTTCATGCCGATCGGCAGCGCGGGGTGTGAACTTGCGTGCTGCCAACCCGCACCCGATGTTCGGCGAGCTTTCCCGCATCAAGGGATCTCAGCTGCTTGCGGCATCCCTCGTCCTCTGCCCGCTCAACTCTTTGCTGACCTGTCCAGCGCACTCTTTGCGCCGTCAAACTGCCCCAACGCAGTGGCCAGGTAAGGCAGCAGCGGCTGTAACTCGTCAAACAAGGTGTGCGGTGGGTTGGCGACAAACATGCTGCTGCCCATCATGCCAAAGCCTTGCGCGTCGGCCTGGGCCACCGTCAGCCGCGCATGCAGCCAGCCTTTGGGCGCGGCGCTGTCGGCAGCGGCCTTCAGGCGCTGGGGCAGCTCTGCGGCCTGCACCAGTTGCACCTGCGGCAGCCACAACAGCACCACGGCCTGCGCGAAGCGCTGCAGCGCTTCGCGCAGCGCAGCCAGCGCACGGGTGTAGTCGGTCTTGATCTCGTAGCTGGGGTCGATCAGCACCACCGCGCGTTTGCTCGGCGGGGGCAACTGGCCCTTGAGCGCTGCGAAGCCGTCAATCATGTGGACCTCGATGCCGGGTTGATCGCCCAGATAAGAGGCCAGGATCTTGTGGTCGGTGGGGTGGATCTCGAACAGCCGCAACTGGTCTTGCCGGCGCATCAGCGCGCGCGCGACAGCGGGTGAGCCGGGGTACTGGCGCGGCGCGGGTGGCGCCTGGCCCGGCGCGATGGCCTTGTCGCTGTTGAACCCGTGCACCAGTTGCACCAGCTCGGCCAGCGGCGGCGGCAGGTCTGGCCTGGCCCACAGCGCGCCGATGCCTTGCTCGAACTCGTTGTGCTTGTGGGCATATTCGCCCTGCAGCGAATAACCACCAGCGCCGGCATGCGTGTCGATGTAGCGCCAGCCCTTGTCCTTGAGGTTCATGTAGCGCAGCACCAGCATCAAAACGGTGTGCTTGAGCACATCGGCGTGGTTGCCGGCATGGAAGGCGTGTCGATAAGCGAGCATGGGTGGACTGTGCCACGTCCTGGCGATGCCGGTCTCAACAGCCGCGCTCGCTGCTGCAAGCCAGTTGTCGTGGTGAATGCCTGCTGTTTGTGCCCACCCAAGCTTGCTGGGTTACGCTCTGGCGCTTGCTCTAGGCCTGCCCTGCGCCTGCCGTTTTCTCTACCCAGCCCTGTACTTCAACGATGCCCACCTCACTCTTTGACCCTTTTCAGGCGGGCGACATCGCGCTGGGCTGGCGCCGCATCTCCGATGCCGTGCATGCCGAGGGGGGCCGCATCGTCGTGCAGTTGTGGCATGTGGGGCGCGTCTCGCACACCTCGTTGTTGCCAAGCGGCCAAGCGCCGGTGTCAAGCACGGCGCAGTCGGCCAAAGGCAAGACCTGCATTGCCGGCGGCTCTGCGCCTTGCTCTGCACCCCGTGCCCTGGCTACCGATGAAGTTCCCGGCGTGGTGGCCGAGTACGAACAAGCCGCACTCAACGCCATCGAAGCCGGCTTTGACGGCGTCGAAGTGCACGGCGCCAACGGCTGCCTGATCGACCAGTTCTTGCGCGACAGCATCAATGACCGCGTTGACGCCTATGGCGGCGGTGTGAAGAACTGCGTGCGCTTCTTGCTGGAAGTGATGCAAGCCGTGGCGGGCGCGATTGGCGGCGGCCGCACGGGCTTGCGGCTGCGCTTGCGCCTGGGCGCAGCGCTGAATGCGCCGGACAACACCACCTTTTATGGCGGCGATGCCCACGGCTACACCGGCTACCCGCGCCTGGCCACGGCGCAAGCGTGACGGGGGTAAGCGCTGACTTGCATGAAGTGGAACGCCGACAGGGCCGCGCCCAGGGCTGACCCAGCCACCAGCACGGACCGCCCGACGCGGTCGATGACGGATGGCTGATTGGCCCAGACCGCTGCGGCTCGCACTGACCCTGCTGCTGGGCATTGCCGCGGGCGCACTGGCCGAGCGTTGGCGCGTGCCGCTGCCCTGGATGATCGGCCCGCTGCTCGCCACCGCCTGCCTGGGCGTCCTGGGTGCGCCCATGGCCGCTTCGGACCGGCTGCGCAACATCGGCCTGTGGTTGATCGGCATGGCGCTGGGTCTGTACTTCACGCCGCAGGTGGTCCAACTGCTGCTGCCGCTGGCCCCAGTGGTGCTGGCGGCGGTGGTCTGGGCGCTGCTGATGGGCTATGCCTTCTACCGTTTCTTGTGGCGGCTCAACGGCGGCGATCGCGCCAGCGCCTTCTTTGCCGCGGCCATCGGCGGTGCATCAGAGATGGCGGTGCTGGCCGAGCGCCATGGCGCGCGCGTAGACCGGGTGGCAGCGGCGCACTCGCTGCGTGTCTTGCTGGTGGTGGTGCTGATCCCGGTGGCCTACCAAAGCCTGGGCATCCACGGCCTGGATGCCAGCAGCAGCAACACCCACAGCTTCAACCCGCCGGGGCTGGCGTTGCTTCTGGCCGCCAGCGCTGCCGGCATGGGGCTGTTGTGGCGGCTGGGTACGCCTAACCCCTGGGTGCTGGGGGCGCTGCTGGTCACTGCAGCGCTCAGTGTCAGCGGGGTGCAGTTGTCGTCGCTGCCCAAAGCGGTGACCAATGGCGGGCAGTTGTTCATCGGCGTGGCTTTGGGTGCGCGCTTCAGCCCTGAGTTTGCACGCGCGGCGCCGCGCTGGCTGGCCACGGTGGCGCTGGGCACCTTGGTGATGATCGGCGCCAGCGCAGCTTTTGCCTGGGTGCTGGCGCAGTTCTCGGGCCTTCATCCGGCCACCGTGCTGCTCGGTACTTCTCCGGGCGGCATTGCCGAGATGTGCATCACCGCCAAGGTGCTGCAACTGGGCGTGCCGGTGGTCACGGTTCTGCACGTGGTGCGTTATGTGGCGGTGCTGACGCTGACCGCGCCGATGTTCAGGCGCGAGATGGCGCGGTTGGGTGCGCCGCAGGTCCGAGGCTGAAGCGACCCCTCGAGCAAGGGTGGCGGCCCCCAATCGACCCCAATCAGGCTGCAGACACGGGTCTTTCGCCTGTGGTTGTATTGAACACCAGTACAACGTTCAAATTTCTCAAGATACTGACAGCGTCAACAGCGGCATCTTTGATGCACAAACCGGCAATGTTGCGCAGTTGCTCACCCTTGTACTTCGGCCACCACCCGCTCGGCCATGGATCATTTGGCAGACGCAGTCCGGATAAAAACGGCTTCCGGCTTCTGGCTTCTGGCAGCGGGCGCTGGCTGCTAGCCACTGGCAGCCAGAAGCCGTAGACCGGATCGAAGTCCAGATTGCGCACCCAATGCGTCATCTTTGGGTATTCGACGATCGCCAGCGCGCAGCGCCACTCTTCGCTGCGAGCGAGCCTGAGCACGTCCGGATCGGTCGCGATCTCAAAGCGCCGCACTTTCCACGCCTTTGAAGACAGCCGCCATCGGCAGTGTCAGATCAATGGCGCTGAGCGCCAGTTGCTCGGCCTTGCTTTGATCTGTGAAAAGCCAGGAGCCAGCATCTGTCAAGACAAAGACTTCGACCTGGCGAGTCGTCGGGTCGATGAGCGCGTATTCGCGCAGCGACGGCACCGTGCGGTAGAGCGCAAATTTGTCGCGTTTGTCATAGCCTTTTGTGCTGGTAGACAGGACTTCGATGATCAGCACCGGGTCCTTGATCACCTGCTCGTCGCCAGCCTGCTTCTTGCCGCAGGTCACCATCACATCAGGGTAGAGAGAGCCTTCAGCGATCTGCGCCTTCATGCCCTGAGAGAAGACCTGACACTCGGTGCCATCCACATGCTGCGCAATATGTGCACCCAGATTCATGATGACGCGGTTGTGCCGGGCACTGCCGCCCGCCATGGCAAAAGTCTCACCACGGAAAAACTCGTGTCGTTCTGTCTGGAGGTCTTCCCAGGCAAGAAACTCTGCCAGGTTCCTTTTTGCAAGCGGCAATCCCATGTGCCACTCCCCATCCATTGCAATACATGCGTTTGATCCTATCGCAGCGCCAGACTGCAGAGCAGGTGTAGAAGTCTGGCGGTGGGAGTCGGGCTTGTCAGGCTCAATCCAGCTCAGCATTCAGCATCCCCGCACAGGACTCGTAGGCATACACCCGCCGCGCCTGCGCTCGCTGGTCTCAACCACGATGCCAGCCGCTTGCAGGGCGCGCAGCGATGTGCTTATTTCGGAAACGGGGGTCTGCTCCGCACCCGGATCAGGAAGTCTGAAATTGGGTGGATTGGACTGCAGCGGTGCGGTGCATTCATGCAGTGCGTCCATGCAGTGCGTCCTTGATTGAGAATGTCACACCATGGACCTCAAACTGCTTGAAGATCTGCTCGCCCTGGCCGATGCACGAAGTTTTGTGCGGGCCGCGGAGAAGCGCAACGTGACGCACCCAGCCTTTGGCCGCCGCATTCGCGCCTTGGAGGTTTGGGCGGGCACACCCCTGGTAGACCGCAGGCAGAACCCGCTTCAACTCACGCCCGCCGGGAAAACGCTGCTGGCGCAAGCCCAAACCGTGGTGCTGGGCATGCGCCAAACCCGCCAGCATCTCAGCGCTAAAACCAATCAAGCCGGTCATGCGATGCGGCTGGGCACGGGGCGCACTTTGGCCCGAACCGTGGTGGCCGACTGGCTGGTTCAACTGGCTAAACCGAAAGGGCCGCTGTTTGAGCGGCCGGTGGAGGTTCGCACCGGCTCAATGTCCACCATGTCCGAGATGATGGAAAGCCGTGAAGTGGATTTGGTGTGTTGTTATGAGCACCCTGCCATGTCGGTCAAGCTGAGCGCGCAGCGGTTCAAGCACCTCACCCTGGTGCAAGACAAGCTCGTGCCTGTGTCCAAAACCACTGTTCAGGGGCAGCCGCTGCATACGCTGGAATCGGGGCCATTGATTGCCTATGGCGCTGCGCTTTCACTGAGTGCCTTGTTGGCCAGCCACGGCCACGCCCACTCGATTGACGCCCAGGCGCGCACCCGTTATGTCTGTGACTCGGCAGACGCGATTCAAGAGTACGCTTTGAAAGGCCTGGGACTGGCCTGGTTGCCTTGGTCGATGGTGGCTGCCAACTGCAAACGCGGCACCCTAGTCGCCCTGGGCAAACGCAGCGATCAAGTGCACTTTGAAGTGCGCCTTTATCGGCGAATAACGCGCCAGTCCGCCGAGATCGAAGCGGTGTGGGCGGCGGCCGACAAATGAGCGCAGCCGACGACTTCAGCGTGCGAGGCCCGCAAACGCCACCACGCGTTTGATGCTTTCACCCGCCAGATGCAGCGGCGTGCTCAGGCCCGAACTGGAATAGGTGGTTTGGCCGGGGTGAGCGGCGGTGCAGCTCAAGAACTCGGGTCTTGACAGGCGATCGAACCCGAGAGCAAGGTGTAGCCGTCGGGTTCGGCCAATGCCACCTGAACGGCCGCAATCGCACCGCTGGCCCCGACCACGTTTTCCAACTTCACTGGTTGCCCAAGACGTTTGGCCAAACCTGGCGCCACCGCCCCGGCCACCAATTCCACACTGCCGCCATTGGCACAACCGACCACCAAGGTGATGGGTCTGTTCGGGTAAGGCCAGGCCGATGCCGAGCCATGCCCCCACAGTTCTGACAGGCCCACCAGTGCGAACAAACGAAGTTTGGCCAAAGGGCCCGTGAAATTCTCCGATTGGTTGAGTGACAGCGCTTCAATTCTTGATCTCGGAGTTTCCACAGAAATTGCCGAATCGGCACATGAGAGTGCCGATTCAGCACAAACCGCCGCGTGGCGGTGACCACACTGTGGGCTGCCTCAACTCACTGAAAGACGCCCCATGAAACGCAGTCAACTTCTTGGCCTGGCTATCGCCAGTGCACTCGCTGTATCGGCGCCCGCCGCGCTGGCCCAAGCCGATTACCCGAGCAAACCCATCACGCTGGTCGTCGCCTACCCGCCGGGTGGCAGCACCGACTTGGTGGGCCGCCTCATTGGCCAGGAACTCGGCAAGCGGTTGAACCAAAACGTCGTCATTGAGAACGTTGGCGGTGCTGGTGGCGCCATTGGTGCTCAGCGCGTGGCCAACGCCTCGCCAGACGGCTACACCTTGCTGCTCGGCGCGAGCAACGAGATGGCCATCGTGAAGCTCATCAACCCGGCTGTGAAATACGACCCGGTCAAAGACTTCACCCCCATCGGCCTGGTGGCTTCGCAGCCGCTGCTGCTGGTAGCAGCGCCCCACACCAAGGTCAAGAATGTGGAAGAGTTTCTCGCAGCGGTGAAAGCCAACCCCGGCAAGTTCAGCTATGGTAGCTCCGGCAACGGCACGGCTTTGCACTTGGCGGGCGAGATGATCAAAGAGAACGCGGGTGCCTTCATGGTGCACATTCCCTACCGCGGCGTGGCCCCGTTGACCAACGATTTGCTCGGCGGTCAACTTGATTTCGGCGTGTTCGTGCTCTCTAGCGGATTGCCGCACATCAGGTCGGGCAAGCTCAACGCCATCGGTACGACTGAGGCGCGTCGCTCCGTGCAAACGCCGGACCTGCCCGCGCTGTCAGAGAACCCCGCTTTGCGCCGGGTGGACATTGGTTCCTGGTTCGCCCTCTTCGGCCCGGCCAAAATGCCGCCTGCCGTCACCGCGCGTTTGGGCAAAGCCTTGGCAGAAGCGATTGCTTCACCGGAAGTCCGTAAGAAGCTCGAAGATGCTGGTGCGCGCCCAGCAACCGTCAGCAATGACCCGCCAGAAGTGCTGCTGCAAGCCTACATGAAGTCGGAATTGGAGAAGTATGGCCGCGTGGTGGACTTCGCGAAAATTCGCATTGAGTAAGAGCACCCTTTGAGCGAATTGATCTTTGAATTGCCAGTGCCCCCATTGGGGGCCTGGAGCGAAGGCAACACCGGCACCGAAGGTGTGTGGACCTTCAGTACCACGATCCCCGGCCCCAAGGTGCTGGTCACCGCCCTCGTTCACGGCAACGAACTCTGCGGTGCCTGGGCCTTGCTGCATGCGCTGCAAGCCAGTTTGCGGCCCCGGCGCGGCAGCCTCACCTTGGCGTTTTGTAATCTGGCCGCCTTTGATGCGTTTGATCCATTGAACGCTGATGCCACCCGGTTTCTCGATGAAGACTTGAACCGCGTATGGGGCGAAGGCTTGTTAGACCGCCCTGCCAGCCGCGAGCAAAGCCGCGCACGCGCCCTACTGCCGTTTATTGAAAAAGCCGATTGCCTGCTGGACCTGCATTCGATGCACGAACCCGGTGTGTCGCTGTTGCTCACCGGCATGCAGCCACGCAACGTCAACCTCGCCCACCAAATCGCCACGCCCGCCCATGTCGTGGTGGACGCCGGCCACAAAGACGGATGCCGTCTGCGCGACCACGGCGCTTTCGGTTTGCCCAATACCAAAAGCCGCGCCTTGCTGCTGGAATGCGGTTACCACGGCGAACTCATCAGCCGCGACGTGGCGACGGACATGCTGGCTCGCTTTTTGGTGGCCGTGGGCAGCGTCGATCAAGCCGACATCCCCGCCGCTTGGTCGATGCCGTTGCCTGCGGTTCAGCATGTGCTGCACGTGACGGGCGGCATCGTCGCCCGCAGCATGAACCTGCGTTTCGCCCAAAACTGGCCGAGCGGTCAGGTGATCGCTGAAGCAGGAACCGTCTTGGGCTGGAACGACGACGAACCCTTCGTCACGCCCTACTCCGACTGCACCATCGTCATGCCATCGCTGCGGCAATTGCGGCCTGGGGTGACGGTGATGCGTTTGGCCAGAGAGTTTCCCGTTAGCTGATTTTGCAACCACCTGAACAAAAGGAACTGCGTCATGCGCTCATTGGTCCTGAAATCCGCCACTTTGTTGTCAGCGTTGATCCTGGCGGCCTGCGCCGCGCCTCCCGCTGAGAAAGTGGCTCGACCCACGTTGAAAGAAATGGGCATCCACAGCGCCGGGCCCGGAAGCGCCTTCTTGCCGTACGCGCAGGGAGCGGCGACCTACCTCAGCGCGCAAGGTTTGAAAACCGTGGCGCTGGAATCCGGGGGCTCGGTGGACAACCTGAAAAGGGTACAGGTTGAGACCCAGCGCACAGGCTTGGTTTTCTTGGGAACAGCCTTCGAGGCCGTCAACGCCACCGCGCCGTGGACTGAGGGCAAGAAGCTCGACAACGTGCGCGCGCTGACGCCGATGTATGAAACATCCTTTCAATTGGTCGCCTTGAAGTCGGCAGGCATCTCCACCCTGAGCGAGCTTCGCGGCAAGCGCGTGGGCGTGGGCCCAGCGAAAGGGCCTGCTGAGAACTTTTTTGTCGGATTGACAGACGTCCTGCGGATCCCCTTCATCTTGGTCAATGGCACACCAGCCGCTTTGTCTGCCGATTTAAAGGCGGGCAAAATTGACGCACTGTGGCAAGGTGCCTCGGTGCCCATTCCGGCGATCAAAGATGTCGCCGACACCAGCGACGCGGTGGTGTTTGGCATGACCGACGCCGAGCAGCAGTCCATGCTGGGCAAGTTCCCCTTTTTGTCAAAGGCTTTGGTACCTGCAGCCACCTACAAAGGGCAATCACAAGCCATCAAGAGTGTGGCGGGTTGGAACTTCATGATCGCGCACAAAGATTTGCCCGATGCAGATGCTTATTGGATCACCCGCACCCTGTTGAGCAGCACCGACCCGCGTACGCAGATTCACAGCGCTGCCGGGTCAACCCGCGCTGAGAACGCCGCCAACAACACGGTCGTACCCTTTCATCCCGGCGCCTTGCGTTATTACCGTGAGCGCGGCATCACCAGCCTCAAGTAAACCGAGCACGGTTTAACGCATGGCATTACACACAAGTCCCAGCGAGGTCTGAGAGGCTGAGAGTCTTTCGATCATGCCCACTCATCACGCCAAAAGACGCCCGCTCGTCGTTGCAAATGCGCGCCATAGCCCGAGCTATGGCTGTGCTTTGCGCCTAGATCGGACGCCTTTTTGACGCGCTGCTCGG
>JBBQIB010000112.1:0-12812 GCA_038324515.1 Burkholderiales bacterium | reverse complement strand
GAAGCGATCGGTCTCGAGCGCCGACTCGCCAAACACCTCAGCCAGCCGGCCGGCGCCGATGCGGCGCTGGCTCTCCATCTGCCACAAGCGATCTTGCGCATGGGCCACGCCCAAGCCGAAATAGGCATCGTGCGGGCTCTGTGCCACCACGCTGGGGATGCCGTACGCGTCGCGCAGCAATTGCAGCTCGGCCTTCGCGCCCGGCAGCGCCAGGCTGCCTTGCGTTTGCGGCAAAGCCCGCCAGCCGTAGAAGGTTGCGCCAGCCAGCAGCAGCAACAGCAGGGCCAGCAGGCCCAGCGACAGACGTTTGAACCAGTTCATGAACAGCGCCTCCTCCTTTGCGATGCGATGCGATGCGATGCGTTGCGATCCGATCCGTTCGGATCCGATGCCAAGCCAAGCTGCTCTGCGGCACAGCCCGCATCCCCCCTGCCGGGTCGATCGAGGTGGGTTTCCGTCCACAGCGGCGCGCTGTCGATCGAGCCCTGCAGCGGCCACGACTCAATCCCGGTATTCAGGCCCCACAGGTGGCAATTCGCCGTCGCCCATCCAGGTATCGAGCAGCGTGTAGGCCACCGCCAGCACCACCGGGCCGACGAAGATGCCCACCAGGCCAAAAGCAAACAGGCCGCCGATGACGCCGGCAAAGATCAGCAGCAGCGGCAAGTCGGCGCCCATCTTGATCAGCAGCGGGCGCAGCACGTTGTCAAAGGTGCCGACGATCAAGCCCCAAACCACCAGAAAGATGCCCCAGCCGATCTGGTCGCCCCAAAAAGCCCACCCAGCTGCGCCCAGCAGCACCGGGATCGGACCGATTTGCGCGATGCACAGCATGAACATCAGCGCCGTCAGCAGGCCCGCAAACGGCACACCCGCCAGCGCCAGGCCCAGGCCGCCGGCGACCGCCTGCACCACCGCGGTGACGCCCACGCCCAGCGCCACACCGCGGATCGCGCCGCCGGCCAGCACGACTGCGCCGACACCCCTCTCGCCGCCCAGGCGATGGGCAAAGCGCTGTACCAGTTTCAACGCGTCTTCGCCCGTGGCGTACATCACAGCGGCGATCACCACCGTCATCAAGAATTGCAGCAACAACACGCCGACGTTGCCCACCTCGGAAACGAACCAGCGTGTGAGGTTGCCAGCATAGGGAGTCAGGCGCGGCAGCAATTCGCGCAGGCCCTCCAGATTCACCTGCGCCCAGAGTCTTTCGATCAGGCCGCCCAGCAGCGGCAGTTGCAGCAACCAGTCAGGAGGTTGCTCCGGCAAGCGGTAGTTCGTCACCCCCCTGGCCCAGCCCACCATGATGTCGGCATTTTCCACCAGCGTCACGATGGCCATCGTCAGCGGCACCACGAACAGCAGCAGCAACAGCAGGCTCATCACGGTCACCGCCAGCATGCGCTTGCGCCAAAGGATCTGCTCGATGCGCAACATGAATGGCCAGGTCGCCACCACCACCATCGTGGCCCAGATCGCCGGGCCCAGAAAGGGCCGCAGGATCCACAACGAGCCCAGCAGCAGCGCCCCAATGAACAGCACCGCAAAAGTGGTGCGGGCCAGGTCCATCGGTTTGATGCGGCTCAAGCGTGTCTCGATGGCATGAACTGCGCCTGTGCGGTGGCAGGGGCCGGGTTCAGCGCGGCTTGTCGGTGTAGGGTGAGACGTCCACGGCTTCGATGCGATAACCCGCCGCACCCATGTAGGAGTCGGTGCGCACGGTACTCAGCGTGCCGGTGATCCACACCGTGTCCATCGACCTGAAACCCTTGGCCGGCACCTTGGGCAGCACATGCACGATCTGGTTGGCCGGCGGCGGCGGGCTGTGGATGCAGGCGCCGAAGTAGGGCACCAGCAAGAACTCCTTCAGGCCGTCCTTGCTGTCCTCCAGCGGCACCACAAAGCCCGGCAGGCGCACGGTCTGGCCGACGATGGCGGCGTTGACCGGTGCGTTGTCCCAGGCTTCGCGCATCTTTTTCAGCAACTGCATGGCGCGCGGGTCGCCGTCGTCCAGGGTCTGGAAGTCCAGGTCCTTGAAGTCCTTGAAAGGATCCCAACCGGGCGGCACCAGCGCCTCCCAGGTGATGGTGCGTGCCGCTGAGACAGCCGCACCTCTCCTGGAGGCTGCCGGCCCGGTGGCAGCCAGCGGCGGCTTCATCAGCGGCACCACATCGCGTGCAGCGCTGCTCTGGGCCAGCGCGCCAACTGGCTGCAGAGCCCCATACAGCAGACCGGCCAGCACTGCCAAGGCACCACGCCTGGGGACGCCGGGCAAGGCTGCGGACGGGTCACTGGATTCAGCGACTGGCTGGCCGCCGAAACGGGCATTGATCTTGCAGTTAGGAGGCATGGCGCTGGAGGTGAAAGTTTGACAAGCGATGATGCGGTCGTCGAGCAGCAGGAATTTCTTGCAGCGAGATCAAGTCCGCGGCGACAACCCGTCGGCCAAGGACAGGCGGTAAGCCCGCCAACCGGGCACCAGACTGGCTAGCATACCTGCGGCCAAGACGGCGACAAACAAGGCCCATTGTTCTGCCGTGGGTGCGCTGGCGATCAGGCTGATGCCAAAACGCTGTTGAATCCAGGGGCCCGCCAGCACCACCGAGGCTGCTGCCATCAGGGCCCCCAGCAAGGCCCCTGCCAGCGTCACCAGCGCGCCTTCCAGGGCCAGCAGCGCCAGCACCTGGCGCGGGCCGGCACCGACGGCGCGCAAAACCGCCAGCTCGCGCCGCCGCTCGTTCAGCCCGGCCAGTACCACGGCCACCAAAGAGGCCAGGCTGACCAGCGCCACCAGGCCACTGATGGCCAGCAGCGCACGCTCGCCCAGCCCCACAGCGGCCCACAACTCGTCCAGCGCCACGCCGGGCAGTACCGCCAGCAGCGGCTCAGCCTCGTACTGGGCGACAAAACGCTGCACGTTGAAGACAGCGGCGCGGTTCTTCAAACCCACCAGTGCGGCCGTCACCTGCTTGGGCTCGAGGTCGAACTTGCGTGCATGCTCGGGCGCGATCTGCAGCCCCGGGATCGGCGCACCGCCGCCCCAATCCAGGTGAATGGCCTCGATGGCCTGCAGGCTGACGTGCACACTGCGGTCCACCGGCGTGCCCGTGCGCTCCAGCACGCCCACCACGGTGAAGGGCTTGTCGGCATGCTCTGCATCCAGCCCTCCGCCGCCACCCAGGCCGTGGCTGAGCACGATCTTCTGGCCCAGTCCGTAACCCAGCTGGGCAGCCACCTCGGCGCCCAGTACGGCCTCGTACAAGCCATCCAGCGTACCGTCAAAAGTGCGGCCTTGAGCCAGCCGCAGCGGCTGCTTGTCGCCCCAGGCAAAGTGCTTGAAGTAGTCCACCGTGGTGCCCAGCACCGGGTAACCGCGGTGCGAGTCCCCCAGCGCCAGCGGCACCACCCAAGCCACCGCACGGTGCGCCGCCACGGCGCGCACACTGTCCATGCTGATGGTGTTGGTGGCACCCCCGACACGGAACACCGCGTACAGCATCAACTGCACCGGCCCGGTGCGCGCGCCCACCACCAGATCGGTGGCGCTGACGGCCTGCGAAAAGCTGCTGCGGATGTCCGTGCGCAAACGCTCCAGGCTCAACAGCAGGGCCGTGGCCAGGGCAATCGACAACACCACCAACGCCAGCGTGCCGCGGCGGTTGAGCGCGCTTCTCAACGCCACATGCAGCAGCGCCTTCATGGGGCAGCGGCCAGGTTCAGCTCGGGCAACGACAGTTGCTCGTCGAAGCGAGGCGCCAGACGCTCGTCATGGCTGACAAACACCAGGCTGCTGCCGCTGTTGGCGCATTCGCCCAGCAGCAACTGCATGAAGCTGTCGCGCCGCGCGGCGTCCAGCGCCGAGGTGGGTTCGTCGGCCAGGATCAGCTCAGGCTGGCCGATCAACGCCCGCGCCGCAGCCACCCGTTGCTGCTGGCCGACCGACAGCGCATCGGCCCGACGATCCCACAGCGTGGCCGGCAAAGCCACACGCTCCAGCAGTGACCGCGCTGATTGCTGCGCCCCACGCTGGCAACGGCTGGCCCGCAGTTTCGAAAACCTGCAAGGCAAGATCACGTTGTCCAGCACCGACAAATACGGCAACAAATTGAACTGCTGAAAGATCACTCCCACGTGATCAGCACGCCGCGCATCCCGCGCGCCGCCGCGCAGCTCAGCCCAGTCCTTGCCCAGCAGTTGCACCTGGCCGGAGCGGGCTTGCAACACACCCGCCATCAAGCCCAGCAAGGTGCTCTTGCCGCAGCCGCTGGGGCCGTACAAAAAAAGCGTACGACCCGCCTGCAGGTCAAGCGCGGGCAGGCGCAGGCAATCCTGGCCAGCACCGGGCCAGGCGAAGTGAACATCTTTGAGCGTCAACACCGCGTCGATTCTGCCGTCTGCGGCTGGACCGGACTGCGGGCAAGCCTTTGTCTGGCGCAGGCCGTTCGCCCGGTTTCAGGCTTCGGGCTGCAGTGCCAGCGTCCTCAACGTGCCAACGGCAGGGTGCGACAGGCTTGGTGCCAACGGCATGGGTGCCAATGGCATGGGCTCAGCGGCTCTAAACTGTCCAGCCATGCCCGCAACACTCGATGGTCAACTCGTCGTCGCGATCTCTTCGCGCGCCTTGTTCGATTTTGAAGAAGAAAACAGCGTTTTCGAGGCCGCAGACGACCGCGCCTACATGCAGCTCCAGCTGCTGCGCCTGGAGCAGCCGGCGCGCCCCGGCGTGGCGATTTCAATGGTCAACAAGCTGCTGGCCTTCAACGACGGCAGACCGCGGGTGGAGGTGGTGATCCTGTCGCGCAACGACCCGGTGTCGGGCATGCGGGTGTTTCGCTCGGCCCAGCACTACGGTTTGAGCGTGCAGCGCGGCGTGTTCACGCGCGGCCAGCCGCCCTGGCGCTACCTGCGGCCACTGCAAGCCAACCTGTTTCTGAGCACCAACGAGGCCGATGTGCGCAGCGCGTTGGCCGAAGGTGTGCCTGCGGCGCGTGTTTATCCGCAAAGCGCGCGTGCCTCGGTGGCCCATCCCGATGAGGTGCGCATCGCCTTTGACGGCGATGCGGTGCTGTTTTCTGACGAGGCCGAGCGGGTGTACCAGGCGCAGGGTCTGCATGCCTTCCAGTTGCATGAGAGCGACCGCGCAGGCACGCCGCTGGCGCCGGGCCCCTTCAAGCCGCTGCTGGAGGCCCTGCAACGCCTGCAACAAGAGCCGGTTGCTGGCATGCGGCTGCGCACCGCACTCGTCACCGCGCGCAGCGCGCCCGCCCATGAACGCGCCATCCGAACCTTGATGGATTGGAAAATCGAGATCGATGAAGCAATGTTTCTGGGCGGGCTGCCCAAGGGCAGTTTCTTGCGCGAGTTCGAGCCCGACTTCTTTTTCGACGACCAGACCGGCCACATCGAAAACGCATCCGGCCACGTGCCTTCGGGGCATGTGGCTTCGGGAGTATCGAACCCCTGAGGCCGAAGCTGGCGCAGCCTCTTCAGCAGTTCAGGGCGCACTCAATCACTGCTGGCCCCCAGCCGGGCGCCTCAGCGGTAGAACACCTCCACCGCGCCCTTGAGCTGCATCATCATCGGCTGGCCCTTGCGGTCCAGCGTGCGGCCTGCTGCCACACGCACCCAGCCCTGGCTGATGCAGTACTCCTCGACGTCTTTGCGCTCCTGACCCTTGAAACGCACGCCGATGTCGTGCGCCAGCACAGCGGCATCGTGGTGGGGGCTGCGAGGGTTGGTGCTCAAGTGGTCGGGCAAAAGGGGGCGGGTGTCGGAGTTGGTGTCGGAGTTGGTGTGGGTGTTGGTGTCGGTGTCGGTGTGGGTCATATCCAGGTTCAGGCGTTGAAATAAAGGGCTCCCAGCGTGGCGATCAGCAGCAATGCTGCACCGGCCAGCGCAGGCCAGACCCAGATCGGGCGAGAGCCCCGCCAGGCCGCAGGGCGCTGACCACCTGCTGTGGCCCCGGCAGCGATGGGCACAGCAGAATCCAGCAATTGTTGCAAAGCCGGCATGCCGGCCGGCCGATGCTCTGGCCGCACCGCCAGGCCGGCGTCGATGGCGGCCAGAAAAGCTTCGGAATAGCGGCCGCGCCCGGCCTGGCGCGCGCTCGGCATTTCGTCACGCACCACGCGGCCGATCGCAGAGCGTGGCGGCTGCTGCGTCACGGCCGTGTACAACACGGCGCACAGCGCGTAGACATCCGTCCACGTGCCTTGTCGCAGACCTTGCTCGCCGTCGTACTGCTCCACCGGCGAGTAACCGCTTTTGAGGATCGCGGTCAGCGTCTGTGTCTGGTCGCCGATCACACGCCGCGCAGCGCCAAAGTCCAGCAGCACCGGCTGTGGCGCTTGCTGCAGGTAGTTGCCGACCTTGCGGTCATAGATCATCAGGATGTTGTCGGGCTCGACATCCCGGTGCACGCAGCCCTTGTCGTGCAATACGCTCAGGGCCTGCATCAACGGGCGCAGCAAATCACGCAGCCAAGCCTCGCTGGGGGGTGTGCCCAGATCGCTGAGCCACTTGCGCAAGGTGATGCCATCGTAAAAGGGCATCGCCATGTAGGCGGTGCCGTTTTGGGCCCAGAACCTGAAGACCTGCAACAGCGCGGGGTGATCAAACGAGCCCAGCAACCGGGCCTCTTGCATGAAGCCTTGCAGACCCTTGTCATAGGCCTTGGCAAAGCGCGGCAGCCTGGGCACCACTTCTGCGTCCTGGCCGCGCATCGCCAGCATCGTCGGCAAGAACTCCTTGATCGCCACAAAGCGGTCCAGCCGCTCGTCGCGGGCCAGGTAGATCAGGTTGTAGGGGCTGCGGCTGATCAGCTTTTGCAGCACAAACTCTTGCAGCGCATGGCCGGGCGGCAGCACGCCGGCCTGCCCGGCCCTGGGCAGCAACACGGTGCGCTGTTCTGCAGATTCACGCGGGTCGATGGCCATGGCAGCCGCATGTTGACATCAAGGCGCCTTGAAGTCACCCCCCCAGGCCATCACCAGCCGCTCAGGCTGAATGTACTTGCGCCAGGCGGCGTTGACTTGCTCCAGCGTGGCCCTGGCCAACTTGGCGTCGGTCTCTTGCGAAAGCGCGAAGCGGCGATCCAGATACAGCAGGCTGCGCAGCTGAGAGGCCACGCTCCTGTCTTGCGCGCGCCCCAGGCGACGGAAGTTGAGAAGGCTGTCTTGCGCCTGCTGCAACTCTGCAGCGCTGAAGCCCTCCTTGAGCGAACGCGCGAGTTCTTGGCGCCAGGCGGCTTCGACCTGGGGCTGGTTCTGCGGCGCAAAGATGGCGCTGGAGACCCATGGAGAGTTGAGCTCGATCTGGCCCCACTGCACACTTGACCGCACGTCGTAGCTCAAGCCCTCTTTTTCGCGGATACGCTGCCACAGCCGGGATGAGCCGCCAGAGCCAAAGATGTGGTTGGCCAGCATCAGCGGCACGTAGTCCGGGTGCGTGTCGTTGAGCGCCAGCGGCAGCACCACGGACAGGTTGGCGTTTTGCTTGTCCGGGGTATTGAATACCAGGCGCGCAGGCGGCAAAACCACCAACGGCTGCGGCGCCCGGGTGTAGCCGGATGGCCCGCCGGCAACCTGCATCCAGCCGCCCAGGGATTGCTGCAGGGCGGCCCTGACGGCCACCACATCCATGTCGCCCACGGCAGCAAACTCGGCGTGCGCTGCGCTGACCAGACGGCGGTGCAGGCTGCGCACCTGCTCCGCTGTCACTGCCTTCACGGCAGCTTCGGTTTCGTCAAAGGTCTCGGCGTAACGCAGGTCGCCCTTGGGATAAGGGTTGCCGTGGCGCTCCAGCGCATTGTCGATCACCGCCCCGGGCTCCTTGCGCTGGTTCTCGATGGCAGACAGCCACTGGCGGCGCACTTCTTCCAGCGCATCGGTCGGGAATGTGGGGTTGCGCAGCACCTGGCCGATCAGCTCGATGGTGGCGGGCAGCTGGGTGCGGGTGGTGTTGAAACTGACGTTCAACTGCTGACCACTGGCACCAAAATTCACATCGGCACGCAGGCGGTCGAAGCCATCGCTGATCTGCTGCCGGCTCAGGCCTTCGGCCCCCTTGTCCAGCAGCGCGCCCATCATCGACATCACCGCGCCCTGCCCTTGCAGCGAAGCCAGGTCGCCCACATGCAGCGTCAACCGCGCCTGCACAGCCTGGCCACGCGTGCCCTTGGGCAGCAGGCCGACGCGCAGGCCAGGGCTGGCGCCGGCTTTGGCGTCACGCAGCACAAATCGCTGCGTGCGTGCATCGAGGTTGCCAGGGGTGGCTTCGAAGCTTTCCACAGCGGCAGCCACCGAGTCGCCCTTGAAGCCTTGCAGTTGGGCCGCTACATCCACTCTCTGCGGCAATGGCGCACGCTGCGGCTGTGCCGTGGGCAGGTACATCGCCACCGTGCGGTTGTCTGGCAGCAGCCGCTCGCTGGCCAATCGGTTGACATCGGCCAGCTTCACATCCCGGATCCGGTTGCGCTCAAGAAAGTACAAACGCCAGTCACCTTTGGCGATCGCCGAAGACAAGGCCACGCCCACGGTTTCGGGGTCGGTGAAGCCTTGCTCCCAGGCGTTGAGCCATTGGGTGCGGGCGCGCTCGAGTTCTGCCGCCGTGATCGGCTCCGCGCCCAGCCCGTCCAGCACCGCAGCCATGGCCGCACGCGCCGCTTGAGCGTCCTGCCCTGGGGCCAACGACGCTCCCAGAAACATCGGTCCAGGTTCTGCCTGACCCCATGTGAAACCAAACACGCTGGCCGCCAGCCCTTTTTCAACCAGCCGCTTGTGCAGCCTGCCGGCAGGCGTGTCGCCCAGCACCTGGGCCAGCAGCACGGCTGCGGCAAAGTCCGGGTGCGCCGCCGGGGGCATGTGATAGGCCATGTAGACCGTCGGTGACCCGCCCACCCGCCGCAGCGTGACCGCGCGCTCACCGTCCTGCACCGGGTCGAGCGTGTAGGTGGTCTGCAGCACCCGGCTGGGGCGCGGGATGGGCCCGAAGCTCTGCGCCACCCAAGCGCGAACCTGCGTCGGGTCGAAGCGACCGGCGATGATCAAAGTGGCGTTGTCGGGCTGGTAGAACAGGCGGTAGAAGGCCTGCAGCCGCGTGATGTCGACGTTCTCGACGTCGGTCCTGGCGCCGATGATGCTGTTGCCGTAGTTGTGCCAGTCGTACATTGCGGCCAGCGTGCGCTGCAACAGCACCCGGCCAGGGTTGTTCTCGCCCGCTTCCATCTCGTTGCGCACCACTGTCATCTCGGTGTCGAGGTCGGCCTTGGCGATGAAGCTGTTGACCATGATGTCGGCCTGCCAGCTCAAGTACCAGCGCAGGTTGTCGTCGTTGGCGGCAAAACTGGCGAAATAGTTGGTGCGGTCAAAACTGGTCGTGCCGTTGGCGCGCAGACCGCGTTGGGTGAACTCTGCAAAGGCGTTGCGGGTGGTCGGCGTGCCTTTGAAGACCAGATGCTCCAGCAAATGCGCCATACCGGTTTCGCCATAGCTCTCGTGCCGGCTGCCGACGCGGTAGGTGACATTGACGGTGGTGGTGGGCTTGCTGTCGTCGGGCACCAGCAGCACCTGCAGACCGTTGGCCAGGCGGTATTCGCTGATGCCCTCGACCTGGGTGACTGGGCTCATGCCGGACGGTACGGCTGTCTGGACCTGGGTCTGGGTCTGGGCCTGAACAACCGGCAGCGCCAGGCAGCACAGCATGCACAAAGAAGCAAATCTGGAAAGCAGGGTCATGGCATGCACGAGGCAAAGTCAGCGTGTCTGCAGTGTAGGTCGCCGTCATATTCCGCAGCCGAACACGGCTTTGAGCGGCTTTGGGCGGCTTTGGGATGCGCAGCGCTGGCGGGCGAAAGAGGATGCCGGCAAAAGCGCCGAGCTTCAGCGCACTGGGTCATGGGCAGTCTGAGCAGCTGGTAGTCGGTGCGCCGCCACCGCCAACCCAGCGAGCACCGCACCCATCTGCTCGATGCCGGAGGCATGGATCAGCGAGCGACCGGAACCCCCGATGACCAGCGACGACCACTAGGACGCCCGCAGTACGACCCCATACAGCATGCCTTCGTGCCAGCGCAGCCAGACATTGCTGCCGCCAACGGCGCCCAGCGCCTGCAAGCCGCTGCCGGCAGGTACTGCCGGTGCGCGCCACTGGGCCAGATCTACGCCTGCAGGCAAGCTCCAGACGGCTTCAACCAGGTCAGGCACCAGCGTCACTTGCAGTCCCGTGCTGGAAGCCAGACGTCGAAAACCGTCTTCGTCCAGCACACGCACCAGGTAGAAACCACGCGGCTTGTGGTTCGGATCGGGAGTCCAGGCTGCCCATTGCGCATCGTCTGCGATGGCCTGCCCGGCGCTGCCCAGCAGCTGCTGCAACTCCTGCCTGTTGCTCGAAAAGAAACCCATGTCGTACATCCCCTTTGCCAACCATCCGACCCCCACCAGCAGCGCCAGCAGCGCTGCCAGACCCCAAGCTCTGGCCTTCATCGCTCCGGTCGGGTCACACCGATGTCGGCGGCTGAAACCTTGTCGTATGCAGGCACCGGCGTACCGCCAGCCCACACCACACGCGCATCCCTTTCAGTCTGGCGGAAGTCAGCAGACTCGCTGCTGATGCTGAAGGCCTTGCCGGGCAAAAAGGCGTGGGCCACGCGGGTCTTGGCTTCGCCGGAAGCGCTGCGGCCGCCCCGGTCCAGGTCCTTGGGGTCGAAGTCCCAGTCGTCGGCGAATTCCATCCGACCTTCGGCCACCCAGCTGCCATCGGCTTGCACCTGGATCAGCCCATTGAGCTTTGTCGTGAACTGACCAAGGGTGCCGTTGGTCAGCGCGATGGCGCGCATCTCCAGCGTGAAGGGGTAATCGACGCGGGACTGGCGACTGGCAGCTTCACTTCTGAGCTTGCTCAGCCGATTGTTGAAGGGAGTGGATTCCAGCAGATTGATCGACGGGTTGCAGTCGATCATCTCCTTCAGGTTCAGCTTGATCTGTTTGCCGTTGCCGTAGACGAAGTGATGGATGAATTTCTTCGGCAGGTAATGGTCAAAAAATGAAGAGAAAAAATCGGCGGCCACTCGATCACGCAATTCACCAGGCAGGGTGGCGATGTAGTCCACCTTGGCCTGAATGTCGCCATGAAGAGCACGCAATTCCTGCATCACGACGCGGTAAGCCAACTCGCCAGCGCCCTGAATGACTGTGGTGCTGCGCTGGCGAATCTGCTGCCGCACCCAATGTTTGGCATGATCCAATGGATCGATCAGACCCGGCGGCATCGACACTGCGCGTGTCAGCGTACCCACATCGATGTAGGTTGACATGCCATTGCCAATGGCGCCGGGGAATCTGAAACCTGCCATGCCTCACCTCCTGTTTGGCGACCCACTCGACCCACTCGACCCGTTTCGCAGGCCGATTGTCGAGCAATCGGTGCTTGGGGCAGCGCTCGGGCTGTACGTTTGCGCAGTGCGCTTGTGCAGCAGGCTGCCTGGAGTTGCCCGGGTTGCCCGGGTTGCTCGCCACCACCCGGATCTTCGCCCTCAATCCATACTGCGGTAAGCGCGCAAACCCTGAAGATCCAGCACCCTGACCCCACCATATTCGACCCGGATGACTTCAGCGGCTTGCAACGCCGCCAAGGCCTGGTTGACGCGCTGGCGACTCAGGCCCACCAGATAACCCATTTCTTCCTGGGTGATGCGCAGTAACTCGCCCACACCCGGGTACAAAACCGGGTGAAACAGTGCCGCCAGGCTGCGCGCCACACGCTCGTCAGGGTCGGTCAGGCGATCGATCTCGCGAGCACCGATGAACTGGCCCAGACGCTCGTTGAGCTGGTTCATCACAAAGCGGTTGAAGGCGATGCTGCGGTCCAGCAGCCAGTGAAAACAACCCACGCTGATGCCGGCCACCACGCTGTTGCGCAGTGCCTGGATGTTGTAACGGTAGGGCTCGTTCTTCAGCACCGTGCCTTCGCCAAACCAGCCGCCTGCCGGCACACCGGTGAAGGTGATGGGCATCGTGTCGCCGCTGGCTGATCCGCTGTCGTTGCTCATCTTCAGCAAGCCGTCCAGCACACCAAACCAGTAGGTGGCCGGCCGGCCGATGCGGCACAGCAATTCACCCGACTCGACTTGCAGCACCCGCATGTCGTCCAGCACGCGGGTGCGCTCGAGCTCGCTCAGATGCTGCAGCCAGGGAATCCTCTGCAACTCACCCGGCTCCACGGCTCTGGAGCGCGAAGCCCGGGCACGGCGTGCCAGGGCTGCTGGCGGAAAAACGAGGCTGGGCATTGAAGGGCTTTGCCCTCGGGCTGGACTGCCCAGACGCTGCCATGGTGAAGGGCCTGCAGCCGGGACTGGGGAATGACCTGTCAGGATGAACCCGTAAATTGTCGTCGCAACGACAGCACGGCGTCAAAGCACGCCTTAGAGTGTGGATCAATAGAACAAGGAGACAGCCTTTTGCAGACGACGTTCCCACGTCTGATGCTGGATCACGCCAAACAGCGGCCGCAGGCCGCAGCCTTGCGCGAGAAGGTCTACGGCATCTGGCAGACCACCTCTTGGCGCGAACTGGCGCTGCAGGTGCAGCACCTGGCTGCGGGCCTGGCTGAGGCTGGCCTGCAGCGGGGTGAGCACGTGGTGGTGGTGGGCGACAACCGGCCACGCCTGTACGCCGCGATGCTGGCGGCGCAGTCGCTGGGCGCCGTGCCAGTGCCGCTGTACCAGGACGCAGCAGCCACCGAGTACGAGTTTCCGATCAACAACGCCGAGGTGCGTTTTGCAATCGTCGAGGACCAGGAGCAGGTCGACAAGATGC
>JBBQIB010000111.1:0-12819 GCA_038324515.1 Burkholderiales bacterium | reverse complement strand
GCTGTCATTGCGCAGCACATAGTAGAGGCTGCCTTTGAACTCGTTGGTGCCGCTCTTGGTGATGGCGTTGATGTTGGCGCCGGTGTAGCCCTTTTGGGTGGTGTCGTAGTTGCTGATGTTGACCTGCACCGACTGGATGGCATCGATCGAGATCGGCTGCTTCAGTGTGGGCAGGTTGTTGGCCTCCAGACCGAAGGTGTCGTTGATCGTGACGCCGTCGATGGTGATGCTGTTGTAGCGCGTGTTCTGGCCGGCGGCAGAGATCTCGCCGCGGTCCTTGTCGGTCTGCGCCAGGCGCGGGTCGGCGCGGGCGTAGTCCTGCAAGCTACGCTGGATCGAGGCCTGCGCGTTGAGTTCGCGGCTGCCGATGTTGGTGCCGGCGCCCATCGTGCCGCTGTTGAACTTGTCGGACACTGCGCGGCCCGTCACTTGCACCACCTGAGCTGCCGCGCCGACCCGGGCATCGACCGCTGCGGTTTCGGCCAGTGACAAAAAGACGTTTTCACGCCGCTCGGTCTGACCCCCAGCCGTGATCACGATCGTGTAAGGGCCGCCTGCGCGCAGCCCGCGTGCGCCGTAACGGCCCGCTGCATCGGTGGTGGTGGTGCTCACCGAGCCTGATTCAAGGTGCGTGATGACCACGGTGGCACCTGCCAGCGGCTGGCCGTTGGCGCCCGTCACAGTGCCGCTGACGCCGGCGGTGGTGTTCTGCGCCAGCGCGGGCGCTGAGACAACGATGGCTGCTGCCAGCGCCAGCGCAGTCAGGTTGTGCAGGGGGTTCCAGGATTTTCGGTTCATGGTGTGGCGTTGAAGTGGAGTTAAGTTTCAGGGGTCGATGGACGAATCTGAAGCAAGTGTTTGAGTCTGAAGAAGCGCCCCGAAGGGCGTTGCGGCCATGGCGGCGCAGCAGCAGTTGAAGCCGTTTGCACCTGGAGGCCATCTTCAGCGCAGCAGTATGGCCCGCAATATGTTGACCAATGCACAAGCTGTGCCGTCGCAGCCGATGTTGCAGGTTGGGGGTGGCAGAAATGTGACAAACCGAATTGCACCTGTCTGGTGCCTGTGGCAGTGGCTGGTGCGGATGATGGTGCATCGCCGGGGCAGTGATGGTGTTGCCGTGGTGCGGCCGAGGTGCAGCCTGGGTATGGCAGCGCACCCACGACAATGGGCGTCCTGAGCCCGGAGCCCCATCCCATGAACCCCTTTGCCCACGCCACCGTGCGCGACAGCAGTGCAGCCGAGGTCGAGGCTTTGGAGAACATCTGCGAGCGCTTGCAAGTCTTTGACGACCAGCTCAACCTGGAATGGGTGGATGGCTATTTGACGGCCCTGGCTGCCGGCCCGCGGCTGCCTGAGCAGGCCGTTTGGCTGCAAGCGCTGGCCGGCGATGCGATGGACCGCTGTTTTGCCGACCCCTCAGACCGCGAGAGCGCCGAGCGCGCCCTGGCCATACGCCTGAAGGTGCTGTGCGTGCAGCTCGATCCGGAAGCGTTGCTGGCGCAACCCGACAAGTTGCGTTTGAGCCCGCTTGTGATGTGGTGGAGCGATGAAGACCGCGCCGAGGCTTTGCAAAAAGTGCAGGCGCTGGGGCTGACGCCGCAGACCCAGGAAGACGGCCAGCCGGAATTGCTGGATCCGAGTGCCTACCTGCAACCCGGATTGATGTGGGCCGGCGGTGTCATCGCTGCTGTTGAAGCCCTTTGAGGCCACTTGGCAGCCGCAGGCAGGCGTCGAGACTGGAGCACAGGCATCGCCAGCACAGGCATCACCCGCACAGGCCCCTGAGGACAGCGACCCCGTCGGCATGCAGCACCTGCTGCAATTCTTGCTGCTGCTGGCCATGCCCGTCGGCAGCCCCGCTTACCACACGCTCTTTGCTGAGCTGCTGGGCACCGAAGCTCGCAGGAAGCCTGATGCAGGATTTGCCCTGATAGAGTCCACTGCCATGGCGCCGATCTCCCCTCCAGGCGACACCCCTTTGCAAGGCAAGCACATCGTGCTGGGCCTCAGCGGGGGGGTGGCTTGCTACAAATCCGCCGAGCTGACGCGCGAGTTGATCCGCGCCGGCGCCACCGTGCAGGTGGTGATGACCGACGCGGCCTGCCAGTTCATCACCGCGGCAACGATGCAGGCGCTGAGCAACCACCCGGTCTACACCAGCCAGTGGGACGCGCGCGAGCCCAACCACATGCCGCACATCAACCTGACGCGCCAAGCTTCAGCGGTGCTGGTGGCGCCGGCCAGTGCAGATTTCATCGCCAAGCTGGCGCAAGGCCGGGCCGATGAGCTGCTGAGCCTGCTGTGCCTGGCGCGGCCCCAGCACAGTTGCCCGCTGTTGGTGGCACCTGCGATGAACCGCGAGATGTGGTCCCATCCCGCCACCCAGCGCAACGTGGCGCAGATCGTCGCGGATGGCGCCCAGGTGCTGGGCCCGGCTGCCGGCGACCAGGCGTGTGGTGAAGTCGGTGACGGCCGCATGCTGGAAGCCACCGAGTTGCGCGACGAGCTGATCGCCTTCTTTCAGCCCAAGCTGCTGGCCGGGCGCACGGTGCTGATCACTGCCGGGCCGACTTTTGAGGCCATCGACCCGGTGCGTGGCATCAGCAACCATTCCAGCGGCAAGATGGGTTTTGCGATTGCCCGCGCGGCGGCCGAAGCAGGTGCCCAGGTGACCCTGGTGGCTGGCCCGGTGCACTTGCCTACCCCCAGAGGTGTGCGCCGCATCGATGTCGTGTCGGCGCGCCAGATGCTGCAGGCCGTGCTGCCGCTGGCTTCTCAGCATCAGGTCTTTGTCGCCACGGCGGCGGTGGCCGACTGGCGGCCAGCCACAGAGCAGGAAGCCAAGATCAAGAAAGACGGCAGTGGCCAGGTGCCGGCCTTGGCGCTGGTCGAGAACCCCGACATCCTGGCCACCGTGGCTGGGCTGCCGATCGCCCAACGCCCCTGGTGCGTGGGCTTTGCAGCCGAGAGCCACGACCTGGTGCGCCATGCGCGGCTGAAGCTGGAGCGTAAAGGCGTGCCACTGATCGTCGGCAACATCGGGCCGGCCACCTTCGGGCAAGACCACAACACGCTGGTGCTGGTCGAACAAGAGCAAGAAACTCAATTGCCCACCGCCGACAAACTGACGTTGGCGCGCCAACTGGTGGCGCAGATTGCACAGCGGCTGCCGGCTTTGCAGATGGCAAAGCCAGCCTAGACATCTGGCTGACTGTCCGGCTGACTGTCCGGCTGACTGTCTGGCTGGTTCGCGCCGTTACCCTCACCGAGTTCTCCCACCATGTCTGCACCCAGCCCCGGCCTTCAACGCGCCGTCAGCGTCGATCTGAAGATCCTCGACCCGCGCATGGCCGAGCATCTGCCCAGCTACGCGACGCCCGGCAGCGCGGGCCTGGATCTGCGCGCTTGCCTGCACGAGCCCTTGCTGCTGCAAGCAGGTGCATCAGTGTTGATCCCGACCGGACTGGCGGTAGACATTGCCGACCCCGGTTTGGCCGCAGTGTTGCTGCCACGCTCGGGCCTGGGCCACAAGCACGGCATCGTGCTGGGCAATCTGGTCGGTTTGATCGACAGCGACTACCAAGGACCGCTGATGGTGAGCTGCTGGAACCGCAGCGATACCGCCTACACCATGCAGCCGATGGAGCGTATCGCGCAGCTGGTGATCGTGCCGGTGGTGCAGGCGCAGTTCAGGATCGTCGAAGACTTCGAGGCAACAGCCCGTGGGGCAGGGGGCTTCGGGTCTACGGGGCAGTAGTGGATGCGCCAAGGATTCATTTGCAGCAACCATGCCCTTGCTCGGTCATTACCTGGCGCCATTGGGTTTGTCACGTCGACGCTGCCTGATCAGGGCCAGTGCAGCCAGGGCCACCAGCGACAGGGTAGAGGGCTCTGGAATGTCGTTGACTTGCACCGTGATGGGTTTTTGCGTGCCGGTGAACCGACCCGCTCTGTCGAATGTCAGGCCAGTGACGAAGGCCGTGGTGCTGTTCGGATCGAGCCCGGCGCTGGTCTCGATACCCAGCACACGAAATCGGTCAACCCCGTCGGGCCCGAAACTGAAGACATCGACGCCCCTCCCGCCTGCGGCCGCCAGCACCAACTGATCCGCCAGGTCGAAGCCATCGATGTCATACAGACCATCGCCGATCGTGTCGGGCAGATCGACAGACAGGAACCGGGGGTCGCCAAGAGCGGTGGCATAGTCGTAGCCGATGGCGATTTCAGGGTCAATGAAATAGGTCTGACCAGGCACCACCGTGATGTCGAACCTGAAGGCGCCGTCTTCCAGCACCACCGGCAGATTGACCACGGGCGCGTTGCCGTCGATGGGCGTGAAGTCGGCGTAAGAACGTGCGATGGCCGGCAGATTGGCGTTGCTGGCGTTGGTGGTCCCGTCCTTGGTTTGGATCAGCGAGATTTCTATCGAGTAGTTCTTGCCCAGCTGGAATGCGTAGCCCGCCAACGAAAAGTCTTCGGGCTTGATCCATTGGGAATCACCGAATTTGCACCGAACCGGACTAAGCTGCCAACGCTGAAGCCCAGAGAGTTGATGTTGCGGCGCTCGAGGTTGGAGAACGGCGTATTGAAGGTGACAGGCGCTGCATACACTGGCATCGACATCACAAAAGCTGCTGCAGCAGCCCAGAGGTATTTCGAGCTCATGCCCGTTCTCCCGGGTTTTTCCGTTTTAGCGCAGGACTTGTTTGACAACCGGGCAAGTTGTACGGAAAAAATATAGAGGCAATGGGGACTATCCCCATCCACAAGGTTGTCGATCGCTTCAGCTCGTCCACAGCGGAATTTGCCGTGGCCGGTCATGGCACCCGACAGCCGCGTGGGCCAGCAGGTCTTGCTGCCTCAGTGGATCGTATCCAAGCCTACGCCGCCGGGCTTGTTGCGTCCGCCCGAAGCCACCGTGAACGGCGATTCGGCCCCCAGCGTGCCGCGCTCGATCTCTTCGGGGGTGGCTTCACGCACTTGGCGTACGCGCACATCCAGCCGCAAAGCCACTCCGGCCAACGGGTGGTTGCCGTCCAGCACCACATGCGAGGGGTAGACCTCGGTCACCAGATACACCCGATCAGCGGGCATGTTGGTGGTCTTGCTGCCCGCCGGCAAGCCTTCGAAGGCCATGCCGATCTCCAACTCTTTGGGGAACAGCGCGCGGTCTTCGAAACAGACCCAGTCGGCGTGGTACTCGCCAAAGGCGTGTTCGGGTTCGATCTGCACTTTGACCGACTCGCCAGCGACATGGCCAGCCAGCGCTTCTTCGAGTTTGGCCAGCAGATCACTGCCGCCGTAGAAAAACTCCACGGGTTCTGCCAGTTCATCGATGGGCCGATTTTGGGCGTCGCTGAGCTTCCAGCTCAAAGTGACCACACAAGGGACTTCGATTTGCATGCGAAGATGATCGCACAGCCTGGTCGCACAGCCGGATCGCACAGCCTGATCGCACAGCCTGATCGCATATCCAGCCGGGTCGGTCGCACCAGTTTGCTGCCCGTAGCCGCAGCGGGAGCGAGCGCCCGCCGGGGGGTTGCCGGTTGCGCAGAGGTCGTTCAGCGCCAGAATCAAGCCATGGATGTGAACCTGCCTCTGCCCTTGCTCGGCGGCCTCAGCGCCAGCGCTTTCATGTTGCGCCATTGGCAAAAGCGCCCACTGCTGGTGCGCCAGGCCTGGCCCGGCGTGCAACCGCCGTTGACCCGCGTCCAGGCTTTTGCGCTCGCAGAGCAGGACGACGTGGAGTCGCGGCTGGTGCGGCGCCAAGCCGAGCGCTGGGAGTTGCGCTCGGGGCCCTTGTCCAGGCGCACGCTGCCAGCAGCCAAACAGCCGGGTTGGACCTTGCTGCTGCAGGGCCTGGACTTGCATGTCTCGGCAGCCCGGCGGATGCTGGACAGCTTCAGATTCGTGCCCGACGCCAGACTCGACGATCTGATGTTGTCCTGGGCCAGCGACCAGGGCGGTGTGGGCCCGCACACCGACGCCTACGATGTGTTCTTGCTGCAGGTACGGGGCCGCAGGCGCTGGCAAGTGGGCCGGGTGGCCAAGCCCCAGTGGGCTCATGATGCCCCGCTCAAGCGCCTGCTCAACTTCCAACCCACGATGGATTGGGTGCTGGAGCCGGGCGACATGCTTTACCTGCCCCCGCACTGGGGCCACGACGGTGTGGCCCAGGGCGGCGATTGCATGACCTGTTCGATCGGCTTTCGCAGCCCGCAGCGTGATGATCTGGCCGACGAACTGCTGGTGCGGCTGGCGGACAGCGAACGTCCAGCGCCGCCTGCCGAAGGCGAGGCTGCAGGCAGCCGTCAACAGGCCAAGACACATTACCGCGACCCCGATCAGGCGGCCACTTCGCACCCGGCTCAGCTCCCAGAGCCGCTGCTGGCTTTCGCCCGCGAGGCGGTCGCCAAACGGCTGGCTCAGCCGGATGCGATCGATCGTGCCTTGGGCGAGTGGGCCAGCGAGCCCAAGGCACAGGTCTGGTTCGAGCCCGGTGGGCGCTGGCCACCCCGCGCCGGCCTGCGTTTGGATGCACGCACACGCATGCTCTACGACGCGCGCCACGTCTACATCAATGGTGAGTCCTTGCGCGCCGCCGGCCGCGACGCTCGGCTGATGCGTCAGTTGGCGGATGAGCGTGCCCTGCCAGCAGCAGCGCTGGCCAAATTGAGCCCGGATGCCACCGTGGTGTTGGCGCAGTGGTTGGCCGCTGGCTGGGCACACGAGGGCCATGCAGGGTGCCCGAGTTGAGCGGCTCACCCCAGGCCGGCATGACCGAGCCGCCGCTGCTCGACTCTCCCCGCGCTGCAACGTTGGCGTTGCGCTGGGGTTTGTTGCAAGCCATGTCAGAGCAGGCACGTGTGATCCACTGTGTGGCACCCCGCTTTGATGCGAGCTGGCCGCTGGACGACGCTGAAGTGCTGCGACAGATGGTGGGCTGGCTGAAGCGTCCAGGGCGCCGTCTGGTTCTGTTGGCCGGCTCTTTTGACGACGTACCACGTCTGCTGCCGCGCTTCACGGCCTGGCGATCACCCTGGGTCCACGCGATCAGTGCGTTGCGCGTGCAGGCTGAATCTGCGCACAACCTGCCTACCGTGCTGTTTGACGACCATCGGGTCTGTGTTGAGGTGCTGGACCTTGGCCTGGGCCGAGGGCGCGCGACACTGGATGCCCGTATGCCGCTGTTGTGGGCCGAGCGGCTTGATGCGGTTTTACAACGGTCCAGCCCGGACTTGCCGCTGAACACGCTCGGCCTGTAGCCAAGTCCTAGGGAATGTCCCTAGGTCGGCATAGAATCGTGGGCTAGACAGACAGTGCAGAAATGCCTGCGTTTGATTGGGGTACCCGGGGCACCGAATTCGTCGCGTACGGATTCAAAGACGCTCAAGGCAGCCGCAGCGCCGACAGTGCAACCACCGTTGTCTTGCTTGGAAGTGTCTTTGCGCTAAGGTCGTTCAATTGACGGCGAAGGGTGCCTCCAAGACTCCCACTCCTGACCTGAAACACTCTGAGGATTCGTATGAACAAGTCGATCGTTCTGGCTTCGCTGGTGGCCGCCGTGGCCCTGGCAGCTTGTGGCAAAAAAGAAGAAGTGGTCGTTCCGGCCCCAGCACCTGTGGTGGCTCCGGCACCTGCACCTGCACCTGTGACTGAATCCGCTGCTTCCGCGGCAGCCATGGCCGCCAGCGCGGCCAGCGCTGCGGCAAATGCTGCCTCAGGCGCAGCAGCAGCATCTGTTGGCGGTGCCGCCTCAGCTCCCGACGCTGTCAAGAAGTGATCTTTGCGCATCTGGCGCAACAGCAACTGAAAAAGCCACCCTCGGGTGGCTTTTTTGCGACTGCCTTGCGCCCTCTGTTGCCGCCCTGGCGGCACCAGAGACATCAGCGCCATCAGCGGCATCAGCGGCATCAGCGCAATTCTTCGACCAGCAACGCTGCAATGCGCTGCCCGTTCTCGCCTACATCGGCGCCCCCGGCGGAGGTTTGCACGGTGACCCGGGTCAGGTTGCCTTCGGCCTTCAACGCCACGCGGTAGCGCACGGCGGCCATGGGGTTCCTGCCGTCGCCGAACAAGCGTGACCAGAAGCCGGGTTCTTCCTGGCCGGCGGTTTTGGGGTCGACATAGCGCACGTAATACAAGCCGCCATTGCGGTCGCGGTCTTCCACGGTGAAGCCGCCCCGGTCCAGGGCCAGGCCGACGCGGCGCCAGGCGCGATCAAAGGGGTCGTCCACATCCAGCGCCGCCGCGCCTGCAGCCACCAGGCGGGCCCGTGCCGGCTGCGCCGGCTGGCGCGGGCCTGCAGTTGCTGCCGTCGGCGCTGCAGCTGCCACAGCAGCCCGGGCGGGCTCTTCTTTGGCGCCCAAAGCCACCATCAGCAACGACAGGTATTCGGCCTCGAGTTGCGGGTCTGAAGGGCGCGCTTGCCAACGTGTGTTTTCGCGCAGGACATCGGTGTAGATTTCTTGCGCGCCACGGTGCGAGACATAGATTTCACTGCCGGTGGCGGTGCGCTCGATGCGGGTGCGGTAGCGGTCGCGCTCACCCGTGTCATAGACATTGGCCAGCAAGCGGCCCAGCACGTTGCGCACGGCATCTGCCGGCAGCTTGGCGCGGTCCTCTGACCAGGTGGTTTCGATGATGCCCGTCTTAACGTCGGCGACGGCCAGCGTGAAGCCCTTTTGCTCCCAGAAAGCCCGGACCGTGGGCCAGATTGTTTCTGGGGCCGCAGGCACGACCAGCCAGCGATCCTGACCCGTACGTTCGATCTTCAACTCACCGTTGGCCAGCGGCGCCACGCTGCCGGGCGGCAAGCCCGCTGAAACGCCTGCACCGGGCACTGTCGAGCCACGGGCGCCCACACCCGAAGCGCTGACCACGCCGGACTGCACCTGGAAGCGCGAATCACGCGCCAGCTGCGACAGGTCGGGTGGCACCTCCAGCGGCTTGTTGTTGGCCGCAGCTTTGCGATAGTCGGTCTCGTCGCCGCCAAAAATGTTGTTCAGTGTCGAGCAACCTGCCAGCGAGGCTGCCAGAGCAATCACAGCCACACGCACAGGGGTGGCAACAGCGATCAGTTTCACGTTCAAGAGTCTCCGCCCGGGCAATGGATGCCGGGCCGTGGGGATAGGCAGGGGAAAGTCAAAACGGTTCGGACCCGCCATTGGCTTCGGTCAGTGACTTCAGAGAGACCTTGAGAGATCGTCAGAGGGGCTTCAGTTCAACAGACCGCATTCCGTCAAGGCCTGATCGACCTGTGCCTGGCCCGCTTCTGTCAGCGGCACCAAGGGCAGGCGCAAGTGGTGGCTGGTGCCCAGGCCCAGGCGCCGCAGGGCCCACTTGGCCGGTGCCGGGCTGGATTCGCAAAACAGTTTCTGGTGCAGCGGCAACAGCCGCAGATGAATTCTGGCCGCGCCCTTGGCATCACCTTGAAGAGCTGCCATACACATCTCGTGCATCAGCCGCGGCGCCACGTTGGCCGTGACGCTGACATTGCCTTGGCCGCCCAGCAGCATCAGCGCGACTGCCGATCCGTCGTCGCCGGAGTAGACGCTGAAGCCCTTCGGTGCATGTTTGATCAGATGGCCTGCGCGCTCGATGTTGCCGCTCGCTTCCTTGATGCCGATCACCCCTGGCACCTGGGCCAGCCGCAGTGCGGTTTCGGGCAACATGTCGGCCACCGTGCGGCTCGGCACGTTGTACAGCACCAGCGGCAGCTCGACCGCTTCTGCGATGTGCTTGAAATGCTGGTAGATGCCTTCTTGCGAAGGCCGGTTGTAGTAGGGCACCACCGACAGGTGGCAGTCAGCCCCCACCTGCTTGGCAAACCGGGTCAGCTCGATGGCCTCGGCGGTGGAGTTGGCGCCCGTGCCCGCCATGATCGGCACACGGCCGGCCGCATGCGCCACCGCCACGCGGATGATTTCGCAGTTCTCCTGCATCGACACGGTGGGCGACTCGCCGGTGGTGCCGACCACGCCAATGCAATCGGTGCCTTCCTTGATGTGCCAGTCGATCAGGCGTTTGAGACCCGCATAGTCGATGCTGCCGTCTTCGAACATCGGCGTGACCAAGGCCACGATGCTGCCTGTGATGGGGTTCATCTGGGTTTGTATCCTGAAGGGTGTGCCCGCGGGTGCTCGGTGGTGCTCGGTGGTGCCCGGTGGGTGCCACGTTGCGCCCGTTGCGCGGTTGCTTGCTGATTTGCGCCGAGCAACCAAAAAACTGATTTTAGCGGCCCGTCAGTGCGCCACCGCCGTCCAGCCTGTAGCGGGGTGCTCCGGGCTGGCCGGCGGGCTTGCAGCCGCCCGTCCGGACCGCAGCGATGCGCTGCACGAAGCGCTCTGGCGCGGTCTCGAAACCGTCCTCAAAAGCCACCACGCGCAAGCCTGCACAGCGCTGCAGCAGCTCACCGGTTTGCAGCAGGAAGTTGGGGCTGGAGGGCTTGCCGACCTCGCCTTGGCCGTCGGCAAAGGTCTCGTAGATCAGCAAGCCACCCGGCGCCAGACAATCCAACAGCTCAGGCCAGCGTGGCCGCCACAGGTAGTGGGTGACGACGACGCCATCAAAGCGTTGGCCGGCCAGTGGCCACTCGGGGCCTTCCAGGTCGGCCAACAACGTCCGGCCCACGGCAGCCAAGCCAGCCAGCGCTGCGGCGTCGCGGTCAACCCCGGTCACCACAAAGCCCTGTGCAGCCAGCCAGCGCATGTGGCGGCCACTGCCGCAGGCCAAATCCAACACGCTGGCGCCAGGCGGCAGCAAATGTGCGAAGCGCTGCACCCATGGCGACGGCTCGCCGCCGGCGTGGTTCAAAAGCAGGCCCAGACCTGGTTGGCCAGGTCGACCATGAAGTGCGGATTCAGATAACTGGCAAACACACCGCCCAGGGCCACAGCTGCCAGCACCCAACCGGTCCAGGTCCAGCCGCGGCGCGGTGGCGGGCTGCCGGATGGGCGCGGTTCGCTTGGCTCAGGCCCCGGGGGGTTGTGGTGCAGGTTCATGCGGGCATCGCCTGCGCAGGCTGCGCGCGCACGATGGGCTCTTCGCGCACCGGCAAGTTGATCAGCGCTGCAAACAGGCCCAGCGCCACGGCGATCCACCACACCACGTCGTAGCTTCCACTCATGTCGTAGAGCTTACCCCCCAACCAAACCCCCATGAAAGACCCGATTTGATGGCCCAGAAAGACAAAACCCCCCAGCATGCCCATGTAGCGCACGCCAAAAATCTGCGCCACCAGCGCATTGGTGGGCGGCACGGTGCTGAGCCACAGCACGCCCATCACGGCAGAAAAGATGTAAACGCTCCAGGGTGAAATCGGCACGCTGATGAAGATCGTGATCACCAAGGCGCGCAGCGCATAGATGGTGGCCAGGATGTGGCGCTTGGGCAGGCGTTGGCCCAAAACGCCTGCAGAGTAGGTGCCGATGACGTTGAACAGCCCGATCAGCGCCAGCGCTGTGGTGGCCACACCGGGCCCCATGCCGTTGTCTTGCAGATAGCTGGGCATGTGCACGCCGATGAACACGACCTGAAAGCCGCACACGAAGTATCCCGCCATCAGCAGCAGAAAACTGCGGTACGCAAAGGCCTCCCGCACAGCTTCCATCGTGCTTTGCTGGGGCCCGCTGTCGGCTACCTGGGGAGGTTCGCGCATGCCCCAGGCCAGCGGCAGGATGGCCAGCGCCAGGCAGGCCATCATGAACAAGGCACTCTGCCAGCCCATGCTGTTGATCAGGCTGTTTTCGATCGGCACCATCAGGAACTGGCCAAAAGACCCCGCCGCTGCCGTGATGCCCATCGCCCAAGAGCGTTTGGCCGGGTCGACGTTGCGCGCAATCACGCCGTAAACCACCGCATAGGTGGTGCCGGCCTGCGCCATGCCGATGACGATGCCGGCGCTGCCCATGAAAGCCAGCCCAGTGGCGCTGATGGCCATCAACGCCAGGCCACCGGCGTACAGTACCCCACCCACCACCAGCACCCTGAAAGCACCGTACTTGTCGGCAAACATGCCGGCCAGCGGGCCCGCCAGGCCCCAGGCCAGGTTCTGGATGGCCATGGCCAGCGCAAAGGTCTCGCGCGTCCAGCCGCGGTCCATCGTGATCGGCTGCAGCCACAGGCCAAAGCCGTGGCGGATGCCCATGCTGAGCGTGACGATCGCAGCACCACACGCCAGCACCTGGATCATTGACAGCCGGGGCGGCGTCGAAGCGGGATTCATGCGGCGATTCTGGCTTAAAAGGTCACAAGCTCATGCCCAGGCGGTCGCTACAGTGGAGCCCCATCAAAGACAACAAAGGTGCGGCATGAAAATTCTGGTGCTGGGTGGCGGTGTGATCGGTGTCAGTTGTGCCTACTACCTGGCGCGCGACGGCCACGAGGTCGAGTTGGTCGATCGCCAAAGCGGCCCGGCGCTGGAAACCAGTTTCGCCAACGCCGGCGAAATCTCGCCCGGCTACAGCTCACCCTGGGCCGGGCCGGGGGTGCCGCTCAAGGCCATCAAGTGGCTCTTGATGCGCCACAGCCCGCTGGTGGTGTGGCCGCTGCTGGACCTGGCGATGTGGCGCTGGGGCGCGATGCTGCTGGCCAACTGCACCGCCAAGGCCTATGCGCTGAACAAGAGCCGCATGGTGCCGATTGCCGAGTACAGCCGCGATTGCCTCAAAGCCCTGCGCGCCGAGACCGGTATTGCCTACGACGACCGCACGCAGGGCACGTTGCAGCTGTTTCGAACACAGAAACAGCTGGACAGCATCAGCGGCGATGTCGCGGTGCTCAAGCAATACGGCGTGCCCTACGAAGTGCTCGATCGGC
>JBBQIB010000110.1:0-12841 GCA_038324515.1 Burkholderiales bacterium | reverse complement strand
CTGGAGCGCCGCCGATGTCGAAGCCGTCTCCCGTCATCTGAACGAGACCATCTACAAGCACCCGCTGCCCGTGCGCCGCGCGCAGGCGCGGGCCGATGCGTTGATCGCGGCTGCGGGCACGGCCCCGCACTGACGGCACCATCCCAGAAGACCCCTGGTCGTGTCGACAAGTCAAAGATGCCCGTCAAGCGGCGTCAGCAGACGGCCGATGGCCGATGGCGTGAGCTCGCGGCGAGCCCCGGGGGACTGCCGTTAACGGGAACGCACAGGCGACTTCCCGCTCACGCAGACGAGAGGCAGCTCGCGCAGAGCCGCTGCCGCTCTTCCCGATTTCGAGCGAGCCTCAGTCATCCTGCACGCCTGCGCGCAACCCTCGACAAGACGCTGGACGTCCAGTTCGGCGCCGGCTCGTCCGACGAAGCGCTGGGCGCTCTGGCGCAAGTCAGCCACTGGCTGTTGATGGGCAAAACGTACAACCTGATCCGCCGCGTCGCACAGCCATACGGTGCTGCGCGCGCCACGCTCGGCGCGCGGTACCTGGCCGCGCTGCAGGCCGACGGCAACGCTGTCGAGTGCTTCGCCAAGGCCGTGTCGGCATGGCCCGACAAGCCTGCTGCGGCAGACGCCTCAGTCGTCGTCGGCCAGCCGGTGGCATGGCAGGCGTGGTCCGGCGACACGCCCGCGGCGCCGCTCGACCGGCAAATGCTGGAGGCCGCGGTCGACACCTGGAGGGCGATCGACGCCAGCCGGCAAGCTGCGCCTGTGCCGACCAAGACCGAGTTCGAAACTTCCGAGGCGTTCAAGGTGCGCCAGGAAGCCGGCGCGGCGCGTGCTGCGGCGCCGACCTGCAGGTCAAGGTGCTGCGGACGGCCGAGATGGGCGCCACCACCGTTGCGCTTATCGGCAACGCCGGCGGCAGCGTATGGGCTGCCTGCGACGAACTGCCAGGGGAAGCAGTCGGCCGCGCCGACGAACTAGCCGACGACAGCTTCCGGGTGGCGCTCCAACCTCACGGTCCCGGCAAGAAGCTGCGCCCGGCGGCTGGCCGCAGAGCGCTGAGTTGATATCGGCCCTCACGAGGTGCTGCGCTCGGTGACGTGCTGGTCATGCAATGGACAAAACCAGGTGTCCCAGCGGTGCACGCGCCGGTTTGACCTTGATTTCGATGTCGTACCCGAAGCGGTTGAGGCAATCCATCAACTTGCGTTCAGACAGGTTGGTGAAATCGCCACGCAGCATTGCCGAGACCTTGGGTTGTGGGATCCCCATTCGGCTGGCCGCCTCAATCTGGGTGAGGCCGAGCTTGCGAGTGGCCTTGGCGATCTCGATCACCAGGCCGGACTTGATCTTGAGTCTGTGGGCATCAGGCAGGCCGAGGTCGGCAAAGACGTTCCCTGAGCCCGGCTCGATCTCGACTCCATCAACGATGCGCTTTGCCATCTCTCAGTTCCTTTGCTAAAAGTTCAGTGACCTTGAGTCTCGCCCGGATGACCTTCGCTGCATCGTGTCGATCGCCACGCTGGGCGAAATCCAGGGCATGACCGAAGAATTTCCGGACTCCCGCTGGAAACGCCATCAAATCCTTCTTGCTGCCGCCTAACCAGATGAGCATCTTGTCGTTGGAGTGCACGAGGCGAAATATACCTGAAATGGAATAGATCGATTCTGAGGTGCGTTCACGGACGTCTGACCGCTTCGCGGTAGGCTGTCCAGCAACGGGGAGTTCCGTTCCGGGCCGCGAGGCGACCTCCGCCTGCCGCCTCACCCTGCCCGGGAGTGGGCGCAGGCTCGACTCATCGCCGTTCCCGTCGATCGCGACACGGGTTGCCTGGAAGGTCGCGGCGCCGTAGCCATTGAGCGCAAACGCCGCAGCAGATCCATAGCACTGACGGCGGACGACAAGTCGCAATCGGTCGGGCGACTGACTCGCCCGTCGCAGGCGATTCGCACGTAACCCACTGATTGCCATGCAGAATCCACAGAGAAACTACTTAGAGCATCACCTTGGTCCAGGCAATCGTTGTCTGGACCGACAAGCGCAAGATTAGTCCTTATGAATCAACCGCTTGGCCCATGGCGCCTGAGTGTGGCCCCGATGATGGACTGGACCGACCGTCACTGTCGCTACTTTCATCGGCTGCTCAGCAACCACACCCGTCTGTACACCGAAATGGTGACCACAGGCGCGCTGCTGCATGGGGTTGTCCCTCGGCAGTTGCGCTTCAATGAAGAAGAACACCCGCTGGCGCTGCAGTTGGGCGGCAGTGAGCCGGCCGATCTGGCCGCCTGCGCCAGGCTGGCTGAAGACTGGGGCTACGACGAGGTCAACCTGAACTGTGGCTGCCCCAGCGATCGGGTGCAACGTGGCGCTTTCGGTGCCTGCCTGATGGCAGAGCCCGAGCTGGTGGCCGATGGCTTGAAGGCGATGCAGGATGCTTGCGCTTTGCCGGTGACGGTGAAGCACCGCATCGGCATCGATCGGCAGGAAGACTATGGTTTTGTGCGTGACTTTGTCGGCGCGCTGTCACACCGTGCCGGTTGCCAGGTGTTCATCGTGCACGCCCGCAATGCCTGGCTGGAGGGCCTGTCGCCCAAGCAGAACCGCGAAGTGCCCCCTCTGCGGCCGGCGCTGGTGCATCGGTTGAAGGCAGACTTCCCGGCGCTGACGATCGTCATCAATGGCGGCTTGAATGAAGACGAGCAGATCGGCACACAGCTGCAGCATGTGGATGGGGTGATGGTGGGGCGCCGTGCCTATCACGAACCCTGGGCCCTGGCTGCGTGGGACGAGCGCTTTTTTGGTGCGGAAGCCAGTACTTTGACGCGTGCCGATGTCGAAGCCGCGATGGTGGTCTACATGCAGCGGCTGGTCGACGAAGGCACACCCTGGGCCCATGCGGCGCGGCACATGCTGGGCCTGCACAACGGCCTGCCGGGGGCTCGCAAGTGGCGCCAGGTGTGGTCAGACCATCGCTTGAAGCATCTGCCGCCCGCAGAGGTATCGGCCCTGGCGCGCCAGGGCCTGGCGCCCGTCGGCCAGGCGGCGGCTGTGGTCGAATCGGACATCGCGTAGTTGAACTGAGAGGATGATCGTGAGCCCAGCCTTGTTGGCCATCATCGGTGGCAGTGGTTTGTACGATTTGCCTGGCTTGAGCGAGACCCAGTGGGTGAGCGTGGAGACGGCCTGGGGTGCGCCTTCGGATCAGATCTTCATGGGCACGCTGCACGGTGCACGGCTGGCCTTCTTGCCGCGCCACGGGCGTGGGCACCGCATCCCGCCTTCAGAGGTCAACTACCGTGCCAATATCGCAGCGCTGAAGCAGATCGGCGCCACCGATGTGCTGTCGCTGTCCGCTGTCGGTGGCCTGCGCGCCGACTTGCTGCCGGGTACCTTTGTCATCGTCGATCAGTTCATCGACCGCACCTTTGCCAGGCCCAAGTCGTTTTTCGAGACCGGGCTGGTAGGGCATGTGTCGATGGCCGACCCGGTGTGCAGCCGGCTGGGCGCCCATGTGCAGGCAGCGTTGGTGCAGCAAGGCGTGCCGCACCGCCGTGGTGGGTGTTATCTGGCGATGGAAGGCCCGCAATTCAGCACCCGCGCCGAGAGTGCGCTGTACCGCAGCATGAACTGCAGCGTCATCGGCATGACCAACATGCCCGAAGCCAAACTGGCGCGCGAGGCCGAGCTTTGTTACGCCTCGGTCAGCATGGTCACGGACTTTGATTGCTGGCACCCGGCGCACGATGCGGTGACGGTGGACGCAGTGATCAAGGTGCTGCTGTCCAACGCCCAAGCCGCGCGCACGCTGGTCAGCGGTCTGGCGGGGGTGATCACCTCCGACAGCCAGGCCCAGAGTTGCGCCTGCAGGCAGGCTTTGCAGTTTGCGTTGATCACGGCGCCCGAAGCACGCGACCCGGGGGTGGTTGAAAAGCTGCGGCCCATCATTGGCCGTGTATTGCCTGCTGCTGAGTGAGAGGCTGAGAGTCTTTCGATCATGCCCGCTCGTCACTCCAAAACACACCCGCTCTTCGTTGCAAATGCGCGCCATAGCCTCTGAGTCAGCACTCTCGGCTGGGTGCCGAACGCCCCAAATTGAGGCGCTGGCAAGTGCGCGCCGCGCCGGCTTGGCAAGCAGCCAGGCGGACCAAGGCTGAAGCATTCGCACACAGCTTGGGTTCAAGCTGTGTCTCGGGAGTGCCGATCTAGAGAGCATCCGTGTTTTCTTTGCCGCGTCGGCGGCGTGGGCCTGTCACATGCCAGTCATCCGTCGATTGCTCAAACCGTTGCATCAAGCTGTGGTGGCCTTCTTCAGCCACGACCTGGCCTTCAAGCGCTCGCGTCAGGGGCTGGAAGTGGTGCTCGAGCGGCGCCCGCGCAGCAAGTCCAGGAAAGTCGGTCAGCAAGAAGCCAAGGCGCAACAGGAGCGCGAAGAATTGCGCCAGATGCTGCAAGAGCTCGATGCGCTGCTGGATGAGCAGCCCGGCTCCAGGCAGACCCTGCGCCACATCAGCTTCTTGCAGGAGGCGCTGAACAAGAAGGGTCTGAGGGCCCTGCACAAGGTGCCTTTGGATGTGCTGCAAAGGGCGCTGGAGCAGCTCGAGAGCCTGGTCACCAACTGGTCGCCGGTGGGTCTGGCCAACCTGCGCTCGAAAATGGCGGTCGCCATCATCGATCGTGAGCACATGGACCCGGATGCCGAGGCCGAGGCTTACAAGACATCGGCCTTGATGGACAGCGGACTGGGCGTGCCTGGATTGCCCGATGTCGAAGTGCGCACCGACGACGAAGCCTTGGCGGCGGCTTATGCATCGCTCAGTGCAGAAGTGCCCAGCCACGCTGCGGCCCAAGCTGTGAAGCCGGCAGTCGAGGTCCAGGCCGAATTGGGTTCGCGCTCGGCCAAGGCGGTGGCTGCACCGTTGCCCAGAGCCAGTGAGCATGCGGACCACATCGAATTGCGTGTGTTGCAGGATTGAAAGCCCACTGAAAGTCAGGCCAAACGAATGGCACGATTCTGGCTTAGGTATGCTCCGATGCTTGAGCTTCGATAACGCCGCGTTTTTCAAGCGCGGTAGACTGCTGCAAAACTGCAGCGCATTGAAGCCTGACCATCCTTTTAACTGGAGCTTTGTCCGCGATGAGATCTTCTACCCGTTCTGTACTCACCTGCCTGCTGGCGACCGCCGGTTTTGCTTGGGCCCCCGCCGCCTACGCCGGCAAAGACCTGGATGCCATCAAGGCCCGCGGCACGCTGGTGTGTGGTGTCAACACCGGCCTGGCCGGCTTCTCGGCCGCAGATAGCCAAGGCAAATGGAGCGGCCTGGACGTGGACTACTGCCGTGCGCTGGCAGCAGTGGTCCTGAATGACGGCAACAAGGTACGCTACACGCCGCTGACGGCGCAGCAGCGCTTCACGGCGCTGCAGTCTGGTGAGATCGATGTGCTGTCGCGCAACACCACCTGGACGCTGACCCGTGATGCTTCTTTGGGCATGACCTTCCTGGGCGTGTGGTTCTACGACGGCCAGGGCTTCATGGTGCCCAAGTCGCTCAACGTCAAGAGTGCCAAGGCGCTGAAGGGCGCCACCATCTGCGTGCAGTCAGGCACCACCACTGAATTGAACCTCACCGACTACTCGCGCGCCAACAGCCTGGATGTCAAGCCAGTGGTGTTCGAGAAGGTGGAAGCTGCCACCGGCGCCTATTTCTCCGGCCGCTGCCAGGCCTACACGACCGACGCTTCGGGCTTGGCATCGGTGCGGGCCAAAGAGGCGCGCGTTCCGGCTGACCACGTGATCCTGCCCGAGTTGATCAGCAAGGAGCCGCTGGGGCCATCCATCCGGCGCGGTGACGATGAACTCTTCGCCATCGGCAAGTGGACACTGTACGCACTGCTGGAAGCGGAAGAACTGGGCATCACCCAAGCCAACGTCGACCAGATGAAGAAGGACAGCAAGAGCCCGAGCGTGATGCGCTTGCTGGGCGCCGGCACCGAAGACACCGGCAAGGTGCTGGGTCTGGACAAGGAGTGGGCCTACCGCGCCATCAAGACCGTGGGCAACTACGGCGAGATCTTCGAGCGCCATGTGGGCGAAAAGACCACCATCGGTCTGCCGCGTGGCACCAACGCCCTGTGGTCCAACGGTGGGTTGATGTATTCGCCGCCGGTGCGCTGATTTTGCGCTGACATTTTCACTTTCATCTGCGCTGATGTGCAGAACGCCGGGCGCGGCTTCGGTCACGCCCGGCTGCAGTGAGTACGACTTCGGCACCGGGCCATCCCGCTCGGTGCCCCTTACCTGAATCGGCGTTGCGCCGCGATCCACAGCGCAACCGGAGAACCGATTGAACGCCCGCCAGCCACCCAAGAAAAAAACAGCCTGGTCATGGCGCAGCCGCGCTGCTCGCGGCCTGATCTACCAGTTGATCGCGGTCATGGCCATTGCCCTGGGCGTCTGGTTTCTGGCCCACAACACGCAAGTGAACATGCGTGAACGGGGCATCCAGAGCGGTTTCGATTTCCTGGGCCAGTCCGCCGGCTTCGACATCGGCGAGAAGATGATCGCCTACGACCCCAGCGAGAGCTACGGCAAGGCGCTGTGGGTGGGCGTACTCAACACCCTGAGGGTGGCCATCATCGGCATCGTGCTGACGACGATCCTGGGTGTGATGATGGGCATCGGGCGTTTTTCCGGCAACGCGCTGGTGCGTGGCATCTGCTATGGGTACGTGGAACTGTTCCGCAACGTGCCTATCCTGCTGCAGTTGCTGATGTGGTACCTGCTTTTTGTGGAGGTGCTGCCGCCGCCCCAGACAGCCTGGAACCTGGGTGACCTGATCTTTCTGAGCAAGGGTGGATTGAAGTTTCCCTCACCCGTATGGGCTGCGGGTCATGCCTGGATGGCGCTGGGGCTGATCGTGGGCGCCATCGCGGCAGTCGCCTACAGGCGCCGGGTGCAGCGCGAATTCGAGCGCACCGGCCAGGACCGCAACCGCTGGGCGCTGCCGCTGGCCGCCATCCTGGGTGGCGGCCTGCTGGGCTGGCTGCTGGGCGGTGCGCCGAGCCAGTGGGACCTGCCCGAGCAACTGGCTTTCATGGTCGACGGCGGCATCGCGGCCACGCCCGAATTCATGGCCGTGCTGATCGGCCTGACGACCTACACCGGTGCATTTGTGGCCGAGATCGTGCGTGGCGGCATCCAGTCGGTCAGCCTGGGCCAGTCTGAGGCGGCCAACGCACTGGGCCTGTCACGCAAGCACCTGATGCGTCTGGTGATCTTGCCGCAGGCCATGCGCGTGATCATCCCGCCGATGACCAACCAGTTCCTGAACCTGACCAAGAACTCTTCGCTGGCGGTGGCCATCGGCTACCCCGATGTGGTCTCCATCGCCAACACCACGCTCAACCAGACCGGGCGTGCGGTGGAGTGCATCACCATCATCATGATCGTCTACCTGACGACTTCACTGGGTACCTCGGCCCTGATGAACTGGTACAACAAACGTGTGGCCATCCAGGAGCGCTGAGATGGCAGAAGCTTTCATCCCCATCGCGGCGCGCGAGGCACCCATCAGGACCGAAGGTTTCGTGCCCTGGGTGCGACGCAACCTGTTTGGCAACTGGCGCAACGGCGTGACCACCGTGCTGCTGATCGGGCTGGCGCTGTACATGCTGCCCGGCCTGGCGCAATGGGGCTTGTTCCAGGCCGTCTTCAACGCCAATTCGGAAGCCTGCCAGGCCGCGCGCGGCAACGGAGCCTGCTGGGGCGTGGTGACCGAGAAATGGCGACTGATCGTGTTCGGCCGCTACCCCTTCGAGGAGCATTGGCGGCCCGAGCTGGCCACCTTTCTGATGGTCGGCGGATTGGTGGTCAGTTGCATCCGCTGGTTCTGGAAACCGTGGCTGGTGCTGCTGTGGGTGGCCGTGCTGGCGGTCTTCTTCATCCTGATGGGTGGCGGCGTGTTCGGGCTCAGCCCTGTGCGCACCGACCTGTGGGGCGGGTTGCCGCTGACGGTGATGCTCGCCACGCTGTCGATCTTTCTGGCCTTCCCGCTGGCGGTACTGGTGGCCCTGGGCAGGCGCAGCAAGCTGCCTGCCATCCGCTCGCTGTGCGTGATCTACATCGAACTGATCCGCGGCGTGCCTTTGATCAGCGTGCTGTTCATGGCCAGTTTCATGTTCCCGCTGTTCATGCCGCAGGGCATGAGCATCGATGTGCTGGTGCGTGTGCTGGTGGGCATCACGTTGTTTGCTGCGGCCTACATGGCCGAGATCGTGCGCGGCGGGCTGCAGGCCATCCCCAAGGGCCAACTCGAAGCGGCCGACACACTGGGGCTGAGCTACTGGCAGACGCAGCGCAAGATCGTGCTGCCGCAGGCGCTGGCGATGGTGGTGCCCAGCATGATGAACAACTTCATCAGCATCTTCAAGGACACCTCGCTGGTAACCATCGTGTCGCTGTACGAACTGACGGGCGCGCTCGGCCTGGCGCTGAACTCCGACGCCGACTGGCGCCCCTTCAAGATCGAGGCCTACCTGTTCATCACCGCCATCTATTTCGCCTTCTGCTTTGCGATGTCGCGCTACAGCCTGTGGGTGGAAAAGCAGGTTTCGGTGAGCCGCACGCGCTGAAAACCGAGAGTACGGAAAAACCCCATGACCGAACCCATCAGCCAACCCATCAGCGAACCCATCAGCGAACCCATCAGCGAACCCATCATCCGCTTCGACAAGGTCAACAAGTGGTACGGCAACAATTTCCATGTGCTCAAGGACATCGACCTGTCGGTGGCCAAGGGTGAGCGCATCGTCATCTGCGGGCCCTCGGGCTCGGGCAAGTCCACGCTGATCCGCTGCGTCAATGCGCTGGAGGAGTACCAGGAAGGCCACATCACGGTGGACGGCACAGCGCTGACCGACGACGTCAAGGCCATCGAGCAGGTGCGCAAGGAAGTCGGCATGGTCTTTCAGCAGTTCAACCTGTTCCCGCATCTGACGGTGCTGGAAAACCTCACGCTGGCACCGATGTGGGTGGCCCACATGCCCAAGAAGGAAGCCGAAGAACGGGCCATGCAGCAACTCACGCGGGTGCGCATCGCCGAGCAGGCGACCAAGTACCCGCTGCAGCTGTCGGGCGGCCAGCAGCAGCGGGTCGCGATCGCGCGCGCGCTCTGCCTGACGCCCAAGATCATGCTCTTCGACGAGCCCACCTCGGCGCTGGACCCGGAGATGATCAAGGAGGTGCTGGACGTGATCGTCGAGCTTGCCGGGCAGGGCATGACGATGCTGTGCGTGACGCACGAGATGGGGTTCGCCAAGGCCGTGGCCGACCGCGTGATCTTCATGGACCAGGGCCAGATCGTCGAGCAGAACGCGCCGCAGGAGTTTTTCTCGAACCCGCAAAACGAGCGCACGCAGGATTTTCTGGCCAAGATCATTGATCATTGAGGCGATGGGCAGTTGCCATTCGGCGCTCGCCACCTGCTGCTGAACTGTGACTCAGGTGCCAAGGGCGCTGGTGCGCGATCGAAGCCCGAAACCGCGAAGATCATCCGGCCAAAGCTTTGCGCCAACCCAAGCCCGCTTCTGTGCCAGCCGCCGGCTTGTACTCGCAACCGATGTGGCCGCTGTAGCCGATGCGGTCCAGATGGGCAAACAGGAAGGCGTAGTTGATCTCGCCCGTGCCGGGTTCGTTGCGGCCGGGGTTGTCAGCCAACTGGATATGGCCGATGCGCCTGAGCTGCTTTTGCATCGTGGCTGCCAGCTCTCCTTCCATGCGCTGCGCGTGATAGATGTCGTACTGCACATAGGCGTTGTCGGCGCCCACCTCGTCCAGGATCGAGATCGCCTGGGCGGTGGTGTTCAGATAGAAGCCCGGGATGTCGAAGTGGTTGATCGGCTCGATCAGCAGATTCAAGCCGGCGGCTTTGAATTCGGCTGCGGCGTAACGCAGGTTGTCGACAAGAGTCTGGCGCAGCAGCGCCGGCGCCACGCCCTGCGGCACTTTGCCAGCCAGACAATTTAACTGCGGTACGCCCAGCGCCTTGGCGTAGTGGATGCCTTGCGCCACGGCAGCACGAAAGTCCTGCACACGGTCGGGCAGGCAGGCGATGCCACGCTCGCCGTCGTCCCAGTCACCGGCAGGCAGGTTGTGCAGCACCAGCTTCAGGCCATGCTGGTCGAGTTGCGCCTTGATCTGCTCTGCAGCGTAGGGGTAGGGGAACAGGAACTCGACGGCATCGAAGCCAGCCTGGCTGGCCAGCGCAAAGCGCTCCATGAAAGGCACTTCGTTGAAAAGCATCGTCAGGTTGGCTGCGAATTGGGGCATTTTTTTGTCTCCGTGGGTTTGGTCAGGTTCGCCTATTGGAACCCAGCCGCGCACAGGTTGCCAGAGCATGCCAAAGCCCGCCAAAGCCCGCCAATGCCCACCAGATCCCGGTGTCAGGCCACCGTAGACTTCGCAGCATGGAACGTATCCAGGCCATCCGTCTTTATGTTCGTGTCGTGGACCTGGGCTCGTTCAGCAAAGCGGCCAGCGAATTCGGCATCGGCCAGCCAGCCGCCACCAAGCAGGTGGCGCGCATGGAGACCCAGTTGGGTGCACGCCTGTTGCACCGCTCCACGCATGGCGTCACGCCGACCGAGATCGGTTTGCTGTACTACGACAAGTGCAAGCTGATTGCGCACCACGTTGAAGAAGCCGAATCGGTGGCCTCGCTGATGCAACTGCAGGTGCAAGGGGCTTTGCGCATCAGCACCTCGGTGGCTTTTGGGCGCCGCGTGCTGGCGCCGTTGGTGATGCAGTTCATGCGCGCCAACCCGCGTTTGCTGATCGACCTGAACTGCGACGACCGCTTTGTCGATCTGGTCGCGCAAGGTGTGGATCTGGCGGTGCGCATGGGCCGTTTGCCTGACTCCACGCTGGGCTCGACCTACCTGGGTCGCAATCCCTGGGTGCTGGTCGCGTCGCCTGCCTATTTGCAGCACGTGACGCTGCCGCAACTGCCCACTGACCTGCAGGCCCACCCGGCCCTGATCTACAGCACGGTACAAGGCGACGCTCGCTGGAATTTCAGCGCCAGCGACGGGCGCCAGGCTTCGGTGCCTGTACAGGGCAGCTTGCGGTCGAACAGCTTGTCCAGCTTGCTGATGGCCGCCCGCGAAGGCATGGGCGTGGCTGCTTTGCCGCTGTACGTGGCGCAGCAGTCTTTGCGCGCTGGCACGCTGGTGCCGCTGCTGGAGGATTGGCAACTGCCGCAGCAAGAAATCCACGCTGTTTATCCCTCTCCGCGCATGGTGCCGGCCAAGGTCAGCCAGTTTGTCGATTGGCTGCAAGGGCAGATGGGCGACAACTGGTGGGAGGGCGGAGCTGCGCCGATCAAACGCAAAGTGGCTGCTGAGCTTTGACGAGCCGCTGGCTGCAGCCTGCAGAAACGACCAGATCGACAGAGGAGCCGCTCAACCCAGATCTGCGGCGCTGCCTCGCACCATGAAGCTTGGACTTGGACTTCAGTGGCCTGCAACCACTTGCGCAATCGCTTGGCCCACGTCGGCCGTCGAGGCTTTGCCGCCCAGGTCTGGCGTCCTGGGCGCCTGCGGGTCGGCCAGCGCGGCTTCGATGGCAGCCACGATGGCATCGTGGGCGTCGGTATGGCCCAAGAAATCCAACATCATGGCCGCCGACCAGATCTGCCCGATCGGGTTGGCCAGGCCGCGCCCGGCGATGTCCGGCGCTGAGCCGTGCACGGGCTCGAACAAGCTCGGCCAGGTGCGGCTCGGGTTCAGGTTGGCAGATGGCGCAATACCGATGGTGCCGGTGCAGGCCGGCCCCAGGTCGGACAGGATGTCGCCAAACAGATTGCTCGCCACCACCACATCGAACTGCTGCGGCCGCTGCACAAAGTGCGCCGTCAGGATGTCGATATGGAACTGGTCCACCGCAATCTCAGGAAACCGCTTGGCCATCGCAGCCACGCGCTCGTCCCAGTAGGGCATCGTGATGGCAATGCCGTTGCTCTTGGTGGCCGAGGTGAGTTTCTTGCGTGGCCGGCGCATGGCTTGCTCAAAAGCAAACTTCAACACCCGGTCCACCCCAATTCGGGTCATCACCGTTTCCTGCATCACGATCTCGCGCTCGGTGCCTTCGTACATGCGGCCACCGACGCTGGAGTACTCGCCTTCGGTGTTTTCACGCACGATCAGCATGTCGATCGCGCCCGGGGCCAGTGGTTGGCCCTGGCGGTCGACCAAAGGGCTGCGGATCCCGGGCATCAGCCGCGCCGGCCGCAGGTTGACGAACTGGTCAAACTCGCGCCTGAACTTCAGCAGCGAGCCCCACAACGAGATGTGGTCGGGCAACAAGGCCGGCCAGCCGACGGCGCCGAAGAAAATCGCGTGGTGGCTGCCGATGCGCTCTTTCCAATCGGCCGGCAGCATGTCGCCGTGGCGTGCGTGGTAGTCGCAGCTGGCAAAGTCGAACAAGTCCACCTGCAGCTGGATGTCAAAGCGGCGCGCTGCGGCGTCCAGCACACGCAGGCCTTCGGGCAGCACTTCTTTGCCAATGCCGTCGCCCGGGATGGCCGCAATGCGGTGGGTGCTCATCGATGCGTTTCCTGACTGAAAAAGTTGTGCGCTTGAGCCAGCAGCGCAACGGGTTGCTCTTCGGCGACGTAGTGACCACAGGGCAGGCTTTGGCCTTGCACATTGTCTTTGCCGTCGGGGCCAGCCTGGCTGACGGCGCGCCACATCGACAGGACGTCAAAACAGCGGCCGACCACACCTTGCTCGCCCCACAGCACAGACACAGGCAGTCGCAGCTTTTGGCCGGCGGCCAGGCTGGCGCGG
>JBBQIB010000109.1:0-12895 GCA_038324515.1 Burkholderiales bacterium | reverse complement strand
TTGCGCTCCTTGCCCATCCAGACGCGTTCGCGCTCGTTCCAGCGGCGCGGGCGGTGGAACAGAAAGAAGTCGTCTCCGGGCTGTGTATCCTGCTCATCCAGCTGATCCTGCTTGTTTTGGGTAGAGGCAGTCACCCTGTACTTCGCGTTCAGCGCAGCGATGCGCATGGCGGCCAGTTCGACCAGCGCCGCGTCGGCAGGCAGGTGCTCTTGTGCCGCGTCGTGCAGATCGGTCAGCAGACCAAAATGCAGCCGTGCATCGCGGTTGGCGAGAAACCTCACCTCCAGCGCGTCGACCAGTTCCTCGACACCTGCAACGCTGCCCAGCATCGTTGGCACCACCACCAGCGTGCGCGCCTCCAGTGGGATGCCGAAGGTGTAGTTCATGCGCGGCAGCGGTTGCGGCGCTACGATCAAGGTCGCAACCCAGTTGACGAGCGAAACCACCAGCTGACTGCTGGCGACCAGCAGCACCAGGGCCAGCAAAGCCAAGCCCCACCCAGGCCATTGCAACTGTGCATGCACGCCAAGCAGCGCCATCACAGTGAATGCCAGCGACCCGAGCACAATGCTTCCGGCGTACAAGGGCAAGGCTTGCGCACGTGCGCTGCGCGCCACCCGCAGCCACAAAGGCGGGCGCGCGGCCACCGCCTGCTCGAGCGCGCCACGGCCGGCGCCGATCAGATAAAAGCCCACATGCGTTTGCCTGACGCCTTGCCGACGCTCCGACTTGCCGTAAGCCTCTGTGCTTAGCCGTGACGCAGCAGTGAGCACAGGCGCACTGCACAGCTTGACCGCCTGGCGCGCCACATCGGTCTCGGAGCAAGGGGACAGCCGCGCGATCGCCTCGACTGCGTGGCGGTAGTTGTCGCGGGTGGCGAAATCCATCTGTGCATTGGCGCCGCTGGGATCGTCACGCAGCGTTTGCTCGACGCCGCTGAGCATCTCGACAAACTCGCGCCAATCGATCGCACTCAGCAGGCGCAAGCTGCCGATGCTGTTGCTCACCGTCACCTGGTTGGCCGCCTGCGTCTGGCCTTCTGCATGCACCAGTTGTTCGATCGTCTGTTCGGTCTCGGCCAGGCGCTGCTCCATCCAGGTCAACGGCAGCGCCAGCCCTGCGCCACGCCCTTGCAGGCGGCGTGCGAACTCGGCGACGAAGGCGCTGCTCTGAGGCGACTTGGAGCGCGCCATGTCGGCCACCACCAGGATCAAGTCGCTCGGGGTCTTGTCCGCCACCGCCAGCATGCGCTCGGCCCACAGGCTGGCCGTCTGACGGTCGGTGTAGGCGATGCCGACGCGCGCGGCCACGCGGCGCAGGTTCTCGATCAGCGCCAGCCGCAGCATGATCGGGCAAGCCCACAGCTCGCCCAGCAGCAGCGGCTGAACCGACTGATAAGCCGCGACGAAGCGACTGAAGGAGCCGCGGCCGATCTGCCCATCGCCATGCGAGACGGCTTGCAATGCCAACGCGTAGACGCGCGGTTGGCCAGCCGCCATGCCGTTGGCCACCTCCAGCGTGAGCCGGGGCAACTCGTAGCTGTAGCCGCGCGGCAGGTGCCGGCGCGCGGTGCGGATTTGTTCCTCGATCAGGTAGAAATTGTCGAGCAGCCACTCTGCTGCCGGCGTGAAGCGGCGCTCGGGACTGGCAGCCGCAGCCAGGCGTTTGCCCAGATCGACCAACACCTGCTCGTTGGAGGCCAGCCTGGCCAGCAACTGATCGGGCAGCCTGGCATCTGCCACGACATGCGCTGCAGCCAACCGCTTGCCATACGCCGCCAACTGGTCGGCACTGAAGAGTTCGCCACGCAGTGGTTCATCTCCACTCGCCTGGGCTGCCAGCGTCGTTGAGGCTCGCAGTTGATTCCACCAGGCGAGGGCGGCTCGGGTCTTGGTACGCACAGAACTCGTGCTGTGCAACATCGGGTGGGTAGGCCTCCAGGGATAGAGCTGGCTCTTGGGGACGACTTGCCTCACCATCCGGGCAGCGAAGAGTCGCAGTCAGAGGCAAGTGACTGAGAATACTCTGCTTGAGAAGCACGGGCACCCAAGCGCAGGCACAAAGCGCAAACACAAAGCGCAGACACAAAGCGCAGACACCAGGGGGTGCCATCAGCCCGGTAGATGAAGCAAGCTCGGGTTCAAGCGCGCGGTGTTCCGGCGATCCCTGACCGACAATCAGTTTCATGGTCACCGTCCTGGACATCGACACCCTCGAAGCCATGCGCCGGCAGCACCCGGCGTGGCGGCTGCTGGTGGCTGATTCGGCGGCGCTGGTGGCGAGTTTTGTGCACCGGGTTTTTGTGCTGCCTAACCGGCGCCTGATCAGCGAGGCTGATCTTGCCGAGATGCTGGAAGACACGCTGTTTGCCGTGCGCCAGCAGCGTGGCCCCTTGGCTTACCCCAAGAGTGCTGGGGAGTACCTCAACGACTGGGCCGGCAATGACCGGGCCTGGCTGCGCAAGTTCTATCCGCCGGGCACCGACGAAGCTTACTTTGACCTGATGCCGGCCACTGAGCGCGTGGTGGCCTGGTTGCTGTCCTTGAGCGAGCGCAGCTTCGTGGGCACCGAGTCGCGCCTGCTGACGCTGTTTGATCTGCTGCGCCAGATGGATGAGGGCAGCCAGACCGATGTGGAGCTGCGCGTGCAAGAGCTGCAGCGCCGCCGCGACGCGATCGACGCCGAGATCGAACGCGCCAAAGCGGGTGATTTGACGCTGCTGGGCGACACGGCACTCAAAGAGCGATTCACGCAGTTCACCACGTTGGCGCGTGAGTTGCTGGCCGACTTTCGCGAGGTCGAACACAATTTTCGTCGCCTGGACCGGCGGGTGCGCGAGCGCATCACGCTGTGGGACGGCAAAGACCAGGGCAGGGGCGCGTTGCTGCAAGACATCCTGGGTGAGCGCGACTTGATCGCCGAGTCTGACCAGGGAAGAAGCTTTCGTGCTTTCTGGGATTTCTTGATGTCGCGCACGCGCCAGGACGAGTTGAGCGATCTGCTGGCCCGCGTGTTGCAGCTGGAGCCGGTGGCCGCGATGGCGCCCGACCCGCGACTGAAGCGTGTGCACTACGACTGGCTGGAGGCCGGCGAGCAAGCGCAGCGCACGGTGGCTTTGCTGTCTCAGCAACTGCGGCGTTTTCTGGATGACCAGGCTTATCTGGAGAACCGCCGCATCATGGACATCCTGCGCGGCATCGAGGCCGGTTCACTGGCGGTGCGCGCGCAGGCCCCTGTGGGCGAGTTCATGCACATCGACGAGACCGCACCCAGTATCGAGCTGGCGATGGAGCGCCCGCTGCACGCGCCCGCCGTCAAGGTGCGCTTGAGTACCGCCGCGATTGCCGCCGGTGACGAAGACCTGGACGCTGCAGCGCTGTTCTCGCAGTTTGTGGTGGACAAGGCCGCGCTGGCGATGCACATCCGGCAATCCTTGCAAAGCAGCAGCCAGGTCACGCTGGCCGAGCTGCTGGCCACCCGCCCGCTGCAACAGGGCCTGGCCGAGCTGGTCGCCTATCTGGCGCTGGCGACCGAGCCGGGCCGCGCGCTGATCGACGAATCACAACAAGACGAGGTGTTTTGGCTGTCACGCAGCGGCCAGCAGAGAACCGCGCGCCTGCCGCGGGTGGTGTTCTCCAGGTGAGTGTGTAGACTGCGACGCAAGGAGTCACACATGGCCACCAATCTCGCCCTCGATCAAGAACTGTTGGATCATGCGTTCCGCGTCAGCGGGGAGCCGACCAAGAAGGCCGCTGTCACACGGGCCTTGCAAGAGTTCATTGCCCGCAGAGAACAGCGACGCATCGCTGAATTGTTCGGCAAGCTGGAGTGGGACGCATCTTTCGACTACAAGGCAGAACGGGCCCGCAAGCGATGAGCCTGCTGGTTGACACCAGCGTCTGGTCGCTCGCTCTGCGCCGGGATGCACCGCTGACCGAGCGCGGGGCCCAGCCCGAGGTGGCAGCGCTGCGCCACGCGCTCCTGGGAGCCGACCAGGTCTTCACCACCGGTCTGATTCTTCAAGAGTTGCTGCAAGGTTTCGCCGCGCCCAAAGCACGCACGCAGCTGATTGAGCGTCTGTCGGCTTTGGCCTTGATTCAGCCCAACCGAGAAGATCACATCGAAGGCGCAGAGCTGAAAAATTCATGCCGGCGCCGGGGGGTGCAAGTCGGGACCATCGATGCACTGCTCATCCAGCTCTGCCGCAAGCACGATCTGGTGCTGTTGTCGACGGATCAGGACTTCCGCGCAGCCGCCAGGCATGTCGACTTCAGATTGTGGGCTGCGCAGTAGTGAAAGCGAATCTGTGAAAGCCAATCTGTGAAAGCGACTCTGTGAAAGTGCAGTGATGGAAACCAACGAGGCCGCAGACTTGCCGATGGTGTTGATCCCGCTGCTCAAACGGGTCACCTACCGCGACGATGACGCGGCACACTGGAATGCGTTGCTGACGCTGCAAGCGCGCGTGCGTGACCATGTGGCGGTGCTGGGCCTGGAGCTGATGCTCGACGAAGCCGAGGGCTATGCCTTCTTGCGCTCGCGCCCCGAGCCCGAGGACGAAGCTGCACCCAAGCTGCCGCGTCTGGTGGCCCGGCGGCCGCTGTCCTTTGCGGTCAGCCTGCTGCTGGCTTTGCTGCGCAAGAAGCTGGCCGAGTTTGACGCTGCAGGCGGTGAGACGCGGCTGATCCTGTCGCGCGATCAGGTGGTTGAAATGCTGCGTGTCTTCATGCCCGAGGGCAGCAACGAAGCCAGGCTGATCGACCAGGTCGATACCCATCTGAACCGCGTCATCGACCTGGGCTTTGTGCGGCGCCTGCGTGGGCAGGAGCAGATGTTCGAAGTGCAGCGCATCCTGAAGGCCTTTGTGGACGCGCAGTGGCTGGCCGAACTTGATGCCCGACTGGCGGCATACCGCGCCCAGCTGGCAGTGCCTGACGAAGGCAAGGGCGACGACGATGAAGCATGAAACCCCGCAGTTGGACTTTGGCACCGAAGAGGCGGCTGCCGCTGACAGCGCAGGCGAGGCTGCAGGCAGCGAGGACAACAACCTGTCGGGCTTCAGGCTGCAGCGCCTGGAGGTCTTCAACTGGGGCACCTTCGACAGCCACGTCTGGACGCTGCGCACTGACGGCCGCAACACGCTGCTGACCGGCGACATCGGCTCGGGCAAATCCACCCTGGTCGATGCGGTGACCACACTCTTGGTGCCGGCCCACCGCGTGGCCTACAACAAGGCCGCAGGCGCTGAAGCGCGCGAGCGCAGCCTGCGCAGCTACGTGCTGGGCCACTACAAGGCGGCGCGCAGCGACCTGGGCGGATCAGGGCGGCCGGTGGCGCTGCGCGGGCCGGACAGTTATTCGGTGATCCTGGCGGTGTTCCACAACGCCGGTTTCGACCAATCGCTGACGCTGGCGCAGGTGTTCTGGCTCAAAGACCCGCAGGGCCAGCCACAACGCTTGTATGCGGTGGCCGAGCGCGCTTTGTCCATCGCGGATGACTTTGCCAACTTCGGCACCGACATCATCAAGCTGCGCAAGCGGCTGCGCGCGGCCAAGGTGGTGGTGGAAGACACTTTCCCGCCCTACGGTGCACTGTTGCGCCGCCACCTGGGCATCCAGAACGAGCAAGCGCTGGAGCTGTTTCACCAGACCGTATCACTGAAATCGGTGGGCAACCTGACCGACTTCGTGCGCAGCCACATGCTGGAGCCTTTTGATGTGGCACCCCGGCTGGCGGCGCTGATCAACCACTTCGATGACCTCAGCCGCGCCCACGCTGCTGTGCTCAAAGCGCAAGCCCAGGTGGCGCTGCTGCAGCCGCTGGTGGCCGATTGCGATCGTCATGTCGAGCTGGCGGCCAGCGTTGATTCGCAGCGCGCGGCGCGCGAAGCATTGCAGGCCTTCTTTGCCAGGCTCAAGGCTGGCCTGTTGGACCAGCGCTTGCTGAATTTGACGGAGGAGCTGCAACGCCAAAGCAGCAGCATCGAGCGCCTCGGCGTGCAGCAGCGTGAGCAGCAGGCGCAAGAGCGCGAGCTGCGCCGCGCTGTGGCCGACAACGGCGGTGACCGCATCGAGCGCCTGGCGCTGGACATCGTCAACAAAGAAGCAGAGAAGCAGCGCCGCATCGACAAGGCCGAGCGCTACGACGCGCTGCGCAGCGCGCTGGGCTTGCTGGCGGTCAACGACGCCGAAGACTTTTTGGCCCACCGTGCGATGTGCCAGCGCCTGCGCGAGCAGTGCGCCGAGCGCGAGACCGGGCTCCAGAACCAGCTCAATGAGCTCGGCGTGGCCTTTGCGCAAGGCCGCCAGGAACACCAGCAACTGGAGGCCGAACTGGCCAGCCTGCGCGCCAGACGCAGCAACATCGACGCCCAGCAGGTGGCATTGCGCGCGGCCTTGTGCCGGGCGCTGAATCTGGATGAAAAGCAGATCGAAGCCGAGATGCCCTACGCCGGTGAGTTGATCCAGGTGCGCGACGACGAACGCGACTGGGAAGGCGCGGCTGAGAGGCTGTTGCGCAGTTTTGGCTTGTCGCTGTTGGTACCCGAGGCGCACTATGCAGCGGTCAGCGACTGGGTCGATCGCACGCAACTCAAAGGGCGGCTGGTGTACTTCCGCATCCGAACCCAGCGCAAGGACGGGCGCGCCGAGCCGCCATCGCTGCACCCCGACTCATTGGCGCGCAAGTTGGCCATCAAGCCCGATTCGCCTTTTTATGCCTGGCTGGAACGCGAACTGACACACCGCTTCGATCTGGCTTGCTGCACCAGCCAGGACCAGTTTCGCCGCGAGCTGCGCGCCATCACACGCGCCGGCCAGATCAAGGCTCCGGGCGAGCGCCACGAAAAAGACGACCGCCACCGCATCGACGACCGCAGCCGCTATGTGCTGGGCTGGAGCAACCAGGCCAAGATCGAGGCATTGGACAAGAAGTCTCGCTTGCTGCAGGCCAGTCTGGCTGAAATCGGCCAGCGCATGGCCAGTTTGCAAAAGCAGCAGCAAGCCGAGCGCGAGCGCCTGCAGGCTCTGGACAAGCTGGAAGAGTACCGCGACTACGCCGAGCTGGATTGGCGCAGCAGTGCCAGCGAGCTGGCGCTGCTGCAGGATGAAAAAAGGCGCCTGGAAACGGCCAGCGACATTTTGAAGACGCTGACGGCGCAGTTGCAAACCGCAGAGGCTGCGCTCCATGACACTGGCGAGAAACTCAAGAAGCGGGAGGCTGAACAGGCACAGAGCCAACTGCGGCATGGCCAGGCCACCGATCTGCGTGCACAGGCCCAGCAGCGGCTGGAAGCGCCGGATTTTGTGGCTTTGTCGACGTCTTTCGCGCAAATCGAAGGCTGGCGTAAGGAAGTGCCAGCTCAGCACAGCCTCACGGTCGAATCCTGCGACGCCCGCGAGCAGGACTTGCGTCGCTGGCTGCAGGAGCGCATCGACGGCGACGACAGAAAACTGGCCCGCCTGAGCGAGAAGATCGTGCGCGCAATGGCCGAGTACAACGACCGTTTCAAGCTCGATACGCAAGAAGTGGATGCCAGCGTGGCCGCAGGGCCGGAGTACCGCGCGATGCTGGCGCAACTGCAGGCCGACGATCTGCCGCGTTTCGTCGCTCGTTTCAAGGAATTGCTGAACGAAAACACGATCCGCGAGGTGGCGCAGTTCCAGTCGCAACTGCATCGCGAGCGTGAAGAGATCAAGGAGCGCATCACGCAGATCAACCAGTCGCTGACGCAGATCGACTACAACCCCGGCCGCTACATCGAACTGGTGCCCGACCCCAGCACCGACGCCGAGGTGCGTGACTTCCAGACCGAACTGCGCGCCTGCACCGAAGGTGCACTGACAGGCTCGGACGACGCGCAGTACTCCGAAGCCAAGTTCTTGCAAGTCAAACACATCATCGAGCGCTTTCGCGGCCGCGAAGGCACGGCCGAAGCCGACCGTCGCTGGGCCGCCAAGGTCACCGACGTGCGCCAGTGGACGATGTTTGCTGCCAGCGAGCGTTGGCGCGAGGACGGCCGCGAACATGAGCACTATTCCGATTCAGGCGGCAAGAGCGGCGGCCAGAAAGAAAAATTGGCCTACACCATCCTGGCCGCCAGCCTGGCTTACCAGTTCGGCCTGGAGTGGGGCGCAGCGCGCTCGCGGTCCTTCCGCTTCGTGGTCATCGACGAGGCTTTTGGTCGTGGCTCTGACGACTCGGCCGAGTACGGCTTGCGCCTGTTCAGGCAACTCGGGCTGCAGTTGCTGATCGTCACGCCGCTGCAGAAGATCCACATCATCGAGCCCTTTGTGGCGAGCGTGGGGTTCGTGCACAACGAAGACGGCAGCGCGTCGAAGTTGCGCAACCTCAGCATCGCCGAGTACCGGGCCCAGCGCGACGCGATCGGGCCATGAGCCAGCGGCGCCGGCCCAAGGGCCAAGACCGCAGCGCGATGCCCGCAGTGCGCAGCACGCTGGTCGATCCGTGAGCCCATCCGGCCCTGCCGGCAAGGCCTGGACCACGGCCGCCGACCTGCGCGCCCAGGTGCTGCGGCTGTGGCAGCGCGACGCGCTGCTCAACGCCAGCTACCCGCTGCGGCTGAGCTTGCGTGCGCCGGTCTCACACGATCTGTCTCAGCACTTCGATGCAGCACGGGTCTGGGCGGCGGATGTGCAGCAGGGTGCCCGTGGTGGCTACCGGGTGGCGCTGCGCGAGATCCATCACCGCGTCATTGGCCACAACAGCCTGCCGGGCGAAATCTGGATCGATACGCTGAACGAGGCGCTGCGCCTGATCGGCAAGCAAAGAGAGGGCAGGGCTTTCGATGCACTGCTGGCGGTCACCCATCAGCTGCAGCCTGCCTTGCTGCCCTGGCTGCAGGCGCAGCCGCAGCGCGCGCTGGCCATGGCGGCCGACTGGCCCCGTTTGCTGGCCATCGTGGGTTGGTTGCAAGCCCATCCGCGGCCGCAAATCTATCTGCGACAGGTCGATCTGCCCGGCGTGCACAGCAAGTTCATCGAGGCGCAGCGCGCTGTGCTGAGCGAGTTGCTGGACCTGGCTTTGCCGGCGCAAGCGATTGCGCTCGATGCCCGCGGCAGCGCGCAATTTGCGCAGCGCTACGGTTTTCTGGACAAGCCGCTGCGGGTGCGCCTGCGCTTTGTGGACCCCGCGCATCGGGGCTGGGTGGCAGGGGAAGACGCCGACTACGGCTTGTCGCAAATGGCTTTTGCTGCGCTGGACGCCGACGTCGAACACGTCTTCGTGACCGAAAACGAGATCAACTTCCTGGCCTTCCCGCGTCTACCCAACAGCCTGGTGATCTTTGGTGCCGGCTACGGTTTTGAGGCGCTGGCGCCGGCACAGTGGCTGCAGCAGCGCAAGCTGCATTACTGGGGCGACATCGACACCCACGGCTTCGCGATCCTCGACCAGTTGCGCGCGTCGTTTGCACATGCCAGGTCTTTTCTGATGGACCATCCCACCCTGCTGTCACACCGCGAGCACTGGGGCATCGAGCCCAAACCCACCCAGCGTGATCTGCTGCGGCTGACCGACGCTGAGCGTCGGCTGTTTGATGACCTGCGCTGGTGCAGGCTGCGCGACCAGCCGCTGCGGCTGGAGCAAGAGCGGATTGGATTTGGGTGCGTTGAGGCCGCTGCGGTCGAGTTGACGGGCTGATCAAGGTTCAACCTAGAAACCGCAGTTGACCGCTTGGCACCGCACTGTCGAACAGCTTGAGACGCCCTTCATGGCGTCTCACAGCATGTCAGGGCATCAGGTAAGTCAACGTGATCTGCTCCTTCGAGACACCCAGCTGACGCTCCACCGCCTGCAAGGCGGCTTCGTTCAAGCCATTCAGATCCGGCTGCGCAGCGCTGCCTGACCCCGCAGCGCTGCTTGGTCTGCCTGGATTGGCAACGCCGGCTGGGCGCATGCGGCGCACGAGCAATTGGTCGCCCACCAGTTCGGCTTCGAATTGCATGGCTTCGCCTTCTGCGTTGTTGAGGGTGAATCTGGCGACACGCGCCACACCTGCGCCTTGGCCCGCCTGGCCCGCCTGGCCCGTCTGGCGCGTGGGCAGCCACGCCTCGGGCAGATTGACTTTGAGCACTGCAGACCCTGAAGCCGAACCCGCCGAGCCAGCCGAGCCAGACACGGGCAGCACAGCCGCCATCAGGCGCGGGTTGGCGCCGGACAGCCCCTGCGTGCTGCCGCTGGATGCCGCGCGGACGGCCTGCGCTTGCGCGGCTGCTGCTGCTGACTCGGTAGGCACTTGTTTGAACCTGCCGCCAGCTGCGATCAAGCCCGTTTGCTCCAGCAATGCCTGCTGTTGACCCGGGGCCACCAAACGGCCGCCCACCTGGCCCTGGCCCAGATCCAGCGTGCCGGGCACGCGCAGCAGCAGGTCGCCGCTGAGTGCCACCTCACCCAGGCTCAGCCCGTTGCTGTCTGCAACCACGGCGTCTTTGCCTTGCAGGTTGACGCGGCCGCCAAAATCGTTCTCGGGTGAATCCAGCACGATGTTGCCTTGGCCGCTGAAGGTGCTCTCGCCTTGTGTCTTGACGGAGGTTCCAGGTTGCTGCGTGACGGCGGGTTTGCCGGCAGTTGGATTGCCGCCAGGGCTGTTGCCGTTGCCACCCGTGCCAGCCCCGCCTGTGCCGGCGCCGCCTGTACCGGTGCCACCGGTGCCGCCTGTGCCACCTGCGCCACCTGCGCCAGAGCCAGTGCCAGACCCCGTGTCATCTTCGCCGTTGCCCACCACAGTCATCGTCCCCACCGTCACGATGTTGCCCAGCACCACCGGCCCGCGTGGGCTGCTGATGCGGGTGTTGCTCCCCACCCTGACCGTGCCCGTACCGTCTTGTTTGTAGCTTTCGGTCACCTCCAGGTCGCTGCGGGTCTCCATCTCGCCCGCCGTTTGGTCCAGCTCTTCCAGGCGGATCGGGCCCAGGCCCTCCAGCCGGCCACCGCTTTGCGCCAGCCCGCGCAAGGTCACGCCGCCCAGCCCCACTTGCAGGGTGCCTGCACCTTTTGCCAGCCGGCCCTGCGGTCCGCCCAGGCGGTCCAGTTGCACCGGGCCCGCCTGCGCCGGTGCCACGGTTTCAGTGCCGAACGAAACCGTCACACCGGCGGGGATATCCACCTCTGCCACGTTGGCCAGATCGGGTACGGCGCCGCCGGCCCAGTTGGCCGGGTCGAACCAGTTGCCGGTGGTGCCACCCACCCAGGCCACGGTGGCCAGGCGGCTGATGGTTGCGACTGTGCTCGCGCTCTCGCTCAGGCTGTAATTGCCAGCATCCGCGCCTTGCAAGCTCAGCGCGCTGACCAGCACTTGTTTGGCCAGGCCGACGTTTTTGTCTTCAAAGCGCGGGCTGCTTTGCACTTGCAGCACGTCGCCCGCGATGCGGTTGTCGCTGATCGTCAGTTGCACCTGCGTGTTGCCGTCGTAGACCTTGTCGCTGGCCATCAGCTGCAGTTGCAGCGGGCGCGGCAAGATGCTGGCCGTGGTGGACGTGGTGGACGTTGTGGCCGTGGTGGTGGTCTGGCTGGCAACGCCGTAGTTGCTCAGATCAGTCGCCGCATTGCCGGGGCTGAGCTGCGTTTGCAATTGCACCGGCTTGGCCGCAGCAGCGTTTTTGTCAGCAAAGCTGGCGCTCGCCGACAGGTCGATCAGCTCGCCCGCCACCAGACCTTGCAGACGCACGGCGCTGGTGTTGACCTTGGCGGCCAGGGTGCCGTCGTAGATCTTGTCGTCCACGCTCAAGCCTTCCACCTGCAGCGCCCGTGGCGTGATGCGGCCGGCAAACGATGGGCCCGAGGCCAGGCTGTAGTTGCTGGCCAGGCCGCCTTGCTCGCCGTTGGCCAGGGTCGCAGTGCTCAGCGTGACGCGGGTGGCCTGGGTCACGTTCTTGCTGTTGAACTGGCCGCTGGCGGCCACACCCACAGTCTCCGCACCCACCAGACCGGTGGCAACTTGAGCTGCCCAGTCGATAGCGGTCAAGCCGTCGTAGACCTTCTCCAGCACCGCGCTTTGCAGCATCAGCGGGGCAGGGCGAATGTTGGCTGGCGTGGTCTGCCCTGCCGCCAGCCTGTAGTTGCTGGCCAGGCCATTGCCGTCAGCGGCGTCACTGAGGGTCACATTGCCCACTCTGACGGTGGTCGCGTCCAGCACGTTTTTGCTGTTGAAGCTGGCGCTGGCCGTCAGGCCCAGCGTCTCACCACTCACCAGGCCCGAGCTGATTTGCAGCTGCGCTTGTGCCGCTGTGTTGCCGTCGTAGACCTTGTTGGCAGCCGTCAAGCTGGCCAGCAAAGCGCGCGGTGTGATGCGCGCCGCAGCGCTTTGGCCCGCTGGCAGCGTGTAGTTGCTGGCCAGGCCGCCGTTGCTGCCGTCACCCAGGCTCAGGCTGCTGACATTGACGCTGTTGGCCACCAGCACATCCTTGCTGTTGAAGCTGGCGCTGGCGGCAACAGCCAGCGTCTCGCTGCCCACCAAGCCTTGCAGGTTCAAGCTGGCAGAGGCTGCCGTGGTGCCGTCGTAGACCTTGTCAGATGCGCTGACACTGGCTGTTAGCGCCTTGGGCGTGATGCCGCCGTTGCTGCCCGAAGAGGCGCCGGGGTTGCTGAGCAGGTAGTTGCCGGCGTCTGCGCCTTGCAGCGTCAAGGCGCTGATGCTGTAGGCCAGGTTGCTGCCTACGTCTTTGCTGGCAAAGCTGCCGTTGCCGGCGGTGCTCACAACGTCACCACCTTGCACCGCGTCCAGCGCAACATTGAAGTTGCTCATGGCCGTGCTGCCGTCGTAGACCTTGCTCAGGCCAGCGGTGCTGGCGCTGAGGGTCTTGGGCGTGACGCTGACATTGCCGCTGACCACCAGCGTGTTGCTGAAGTTGGCGCTGGTCTCGGTCACGCCACCTGC
>JBBQIB010000108.1:0-12920 GCA_038324515.1 Burkholderiales bacterium | reverse complement strand
GTCGATGCGCATCGCTCGCGTGTTCAGCACGCGCTCAGATGCGGCTTCGATGAGTGTCAAGTGAAGCGTATGCCCGTCAGCCACACGCGCGACCCGGCCTCGAATGAGGAATCGAACGCCCAGGGCCTCGCCCAGCGCGGATGGGCTCGCGTGTGAGACGAGGGACCGCTCGACAGCAGCCCTCGATGCCACGGAACAACACAGGAATCTATCGGCCTGCGAGGCTTCGGTGGCCTCGAAGGCCGTGCGAGCCAGGGCCTGCGCCGTGGCGTCGTCCGCAGGTGCGTCGAACGGCAGGACAGCAAAGCGCATGCGCCGGGCGGTCGGGGAGGTCACCTCATTTGCCGCTGGGGCGACCACTGGCGACGGACTCGTCGCCGCTGCGCTCACCTCGGGTGCGGGCAATACGGCCTGGCGCACTGCGCGGTAGCCATTCCAATAGCCGGCAAAGCCTCCAAGCACCGTGCCCACCGCAGCGACGCCTAGGATCGGACCCCGAAAGCGTCGCAGCCCGGCCGCCAGCCGATCTGTCCACGTAGCAGTGGGCGGCGTTTCTGACGCTGTATTCACTGTCCCGGAATCACTCATTTCGGCCTTTGCGAAACTTCATGCAGGCTGCTGCGAGTCTATCGAGCACAGCCGCCACGGACAATCGTTTTCTAGACCTCGGAAACACACTCGGCCAGCCAGGCACGAACAGAAGGCCGGACAGCTGCCGTTGGCGAGGGCCCGGTTGTGGCCGTTGAAATTCGCTGACCGTCAGGTCTGTGGCTCTAAGCAGTCGGCCCTGCAGAATCAATTTTCAGCGCCAGCCGGCTGAAGCGATGGCTGGCAGTGTGAAACGCCTCCAGCCTGGAGCAGAACGCAACGCTCTGCCAAACGAGTTGAGCACGTCGCGCACGGCGATCAGTGCGTCCATTGCGTCCATTGCGCTGTTCAGGTTGTACAGCGCCGGTTTCGAGAGGGCCAAAAAAGCCGCCTTCGCGGCCTTGGCGGCTTGCGCCACGATGGCCCGCATCCGCCAGCGGATGTTGTAGCCGGCCGCGCAGCTGATGGCGTGCGGTGCATCGCCTACAGCGCCCTTCAGCCAGCAGCGATCCATGCGGTGGTCGCTCTCCCCCTCGGTCAAGATCTTGGTGTGGCCGATGGCGGGCTCGATGGCCTGCCGGCGTTTGAGCCAACGCCGCTGCAGCGCGGTCAGCGTCTTGTACTTGCCCCTGTGGGTGATCTCCACTCCCGTGTTGTCGGCGTCCACGCCCCTGTAGCCCAGGTCCACGATGGCCTGCTTGGGCTGGCGGCCCAGGTCTTGCAGCAGGTTGGTCGTTTGCTCCAGTTGTGCGCTCAACGTGTGCCCATCGAAGGGTTTGCCGGGGAAGGCCCTGGCGCCCACCATCAGGCCTTGCTTGTGCGTGACTGCCAGGCTGACCTTCACGCCGAACTCGTAGGGCTTGAGCGCTTTGCCCTTGCCGATGCACTCGACCTCGGGCGCATGCAGCGCGTAGAGCTTGTTCTTGTCAAAGCGCTCGGGGCCCAACGGTGCCAGCCGTACCCCAGGCATGGCCAGGATCGCATCGACGAAGTCGACCGCGTCGGCGATCGGTGTCGGCTGGACGAAGATCTGCGGGCTGGTGACCAGACGCAGGACACTGGCCAGCACCATCGGCATCAGGATGAAGGTCGCGCCGGTCTGGGCTGCCGTCGGCGCCTCTTGGAGCCAGGTGCGCGCCGCCGAGTGATGAGGATGATCGCTGTGCGAAGCGGCGACCAGAACGTTGACGTCAGGCGGTATCGCCCACCGCGGCTCACCGCGGCCCACCGCGGCCAGAAGCGACTTGTTGCTGCGTGCATCGAGGCCCGCGACCAGGCCGCCCTGACCTTCGAAGACCGGCACCTGCGCGCGGGCGCACCCGACCAGCATCTTCTGCTCCTTTTTCGGGATGGTGCGCCGGCACCCGCGCGCGGGCGCACCCGACCCCGGCCGCCTTGGCCCGCAGACGCAGTTGCAGCCCTTCCTCGATCAGCCGGGTCAGGGTGGAGCGTTGCCGCGCAGCCAGCACCTTGGCATCAGCGAGCAACTGGTCGTTCAGATCGAGGGTAGTCTTCACCCCAAGAACATACAGAATTCTGTATGCATCACGCCCACGCGACGGTGGGCGCAGCGATCATCCGGTCGGGGGGCTGGTCACAGCGCCGGAGCACCGATGGCTGCCAGCGCCGCTGATGCGGCGGCTCCGGCAGAGTCGAAGCAATGCAACCGCGGGAGATCGGATCAGATGATGCCGACCCCCTTGGTCACGGGTCCAATGTGACTGCGCGTTGACAGTTCAAGAGCGGGCGGCGTAGACTGAAAGCGGTTTCACGCCTGTCGGGCGCCCGAACGGCGACTGTGGCCCTGCGCCAGCTGTTTCTGCCAGCCGCACAGTAGACCCCAGTCAGGGGCAAGAGTTGTAGGAGACACGATGACGCATGAAACCCGCCCGGATGTCGGCCCGCTGCAGCGGCTGGGCATCGTGGTCATGACACTGGTGTTGTTGGCTGCCTGCGGCGCAAAAAAAGACACCGCAGCCAGCCAGGCCGCAGCCCGTGTCAACAAGGACGAGATCACCGTCCACCAGATCAACTTTGTGCTGCAGCAGCAGCGCGACATGCGACCCGAAGACGTCGACGCGGCGAGCAGCCTGATCCTCGAACGCCTGATTGATCAGCAACTGCTGCTGCGCAAGGCCGATGCACTGAAGCTGGATCGTGATCCGCGTGTGCTGCAACAGATTGAAGCCGGCAAGGCTGACATCTTGGCACGCGCCGTCATCGAGAGGCTGGGCGAGACCGCGACCAAGCCCTTGCCACAAGAGATCAAGACCTACTTCGACTCCAGACCCTATCTGTTCAGCGACCGCCGTGTCTACAACCTGCAGGAAATCAACGTCGAGGCCAAGCCCGATCAGATCCCCGCCCTGCGTGCAGCTCTCTCCTCGGCCAAGAGCATCCCCGAGTTTGTCGAGTACCTGAAGGCCAACAATCTGCGCTTCGCAGCTGACCAGGCCGCGCGCGCCGCAGAACAGCTGCCGCAGGACAGGCTGGAGGCCATCTCCAAGCTGAAGGATGGCCAGGCGCTCATGAATCAGGGCCCCCGGGGCGTGCAGGTGCTCGTGCTGGCAGGCTCTCGCAGCCAACCGGTCACCGAAGAGCAGGCCCGGCCGGCGATCGAGCAGTATTTGCTCAATGAGCGAAAGCGAAAATTGGTGGAAGAAGAAATCAAACAGCTGCGTGCTGGTGCCAAGATCGATTACATGGGCAAGTTTGCTTCAGCTGCCTCCGCAGCCGGCAGTGCGTCGCCCGCTGCGCCCCCCGCTGCAGCCCCGAAAGCTGCCGCCAGCGCCGCGCTCAGCGCCAACGACATCAACAAAGGGATGGGACTCAAGTGATGTGGCGTCAACCCAGGATCGCTCCACTGGCCGTTGTGATCGGCGCCTTGGCCGTGATCGCTGCCTTGCTGACCCTGGGTCTCGCGGCCGCCCCGGCTTGGGCCCAAGCAGTCGCGGCAGGCCTTGCACCGGAGTACCGCCTGGGCCAGGGCGACGCGGTGCGCATCACCGTCTACCAGAATCCTGATCTGACGCTGGAAACGCGTGTCACCGAAGCTGGCGTCATCAGCTACCCGCTGCTGGGCAACATCCGCATTGGCGGGCTGAGCGTGACGGCGGCTGAAAAGCTCGTCTCCGACGGGCTGCGCAGCGGCAACTTCGTCAAGCAGCCGCAAGTCAATGTGGTGGTCGTCCAGGTGCGGGGCAATCAGGCCAACGTGCTAGGCCAGGTCAATCGGCCAGGCCGCTACCCCATCGAAGCTGCCGACATGCGATTGACCGATCTGCTGGCCGCGGCCGGTGGCCCAGCCAGCGGCGGGAGTGACATCGTCGTCGTCACTGGCACGCGCAACGGTCAGCGCTTTCGCACGGAAGTCGATCTGCCAGGCCTGTTCACGGTCAACGCCAAGGACACCGACATGTTGATCCAGAACGGCGACGTGGTCTGGGTCGAGCGCCAGCCGCTGGTCTACATCTACGGTGAATCCCAGAGACCGGGCCCGATGCGGCTGGAGCGCGGCATGACACTGATGCAAGCGCTGTCCAGCGGTGGCGGGCTGACATCGCGCGGCACCGAAAAGGGCATCCGCGTGCACCGCAAGGCGGCCGATGGCGGTGTGATCGTCATCACGCCGCCCATGGACGCGCCAATGAAAGACGGGGACGTGGTCTATGTCCGCGAGAGCCTGTTCTGACCGGCGCAACCCTTGACCGGACGGCAGCTCTGGCGGCGCAGACCGGCGGCTCCAGGCAACGAGAAAGAACGAAGCAATGACGTTTGCACAATTTCTGGCCATCCTGCGTGCGCGCAAATGGGTGGCACTGACGGTGTTTGTGCTGGTGGTGGCCACCACGCTGGCCGTGAGCCTGCTGATGCCCAAGATCTACACGGCCTCGGCGTCGGTCGTGGTGGACTTCAAGCCCGACCCCATCACCGCCGGTCTTTACGGCAGCAACCCGCCGCTGGCCTTGATGGCGACGCAGGTGGACGTGATCAACAGCGAGCGCGTGGCCTTGCGCGCCATTCGCACCCTGAAGCTGGCCGAGATCCCAACGGTGCGCCAGCAGTGGACAGAAGACACCGGCGGCGTTGGCAACATCGAGCTCTGGATGGTGGAGCTGTTTCGCCGCCAGATGAACGTGCTGCCGGCGCGTGAAAGCAGCGTCATCACGGTGACTTACAGGTCGCCCGATCCACGTCTCGCTGCGGCCATGGCCAATGCCTTCGTGCAGGCCTACCTGGAGACGGCGCTGGAGTTGCGCGTGGATCCGGCGCGCCAGTACTCTGCCTTCTTCGATCTGCGTGCCAAGGAGGCTCGCGAGACTCTGGAAAAGGCCCAAAGCCGGATGTCCAGCTTCCAGAAGAGCAACGGCATCATCGCCAATGACGAACGCTTTGACGTCGAGAACGTCAAGCTCAACGAACTGTCTTCGCAAGTGCTGGCCTTGCAGGCCCTCTCGGCCGAATCGACCAGCCGCCAGACGCAGGCGACATCGAGCCAGAGCGACCGCATCCAGGAGGTGTTGAACAACCCGGTCATCGGTGCGCTGAAGGCCGATGTCATCCGGGCCGAAGGTCGCCTGCAGGAACTCACGGCCCGCCTGGGGGACGCCAACCCGCAGGTCGTGCAGGCGCGCGCCAATATCGACGAGCTGCGCACGCGTATCGACGCCGAGACCCGCCGCGTCACCGGCGGTGTAAGCGTCAGCAACACCATCAATCGCCAGCGCGAAGCGCAGATCCGCGCCGGGCTGGATGCCCAGCGCGTCAACGTGCTGCGCATGAAGGCCGTGCGCGACGAGGGTGCCGTGATCCAGCGCGACGTCGAGAACGCCCAGCGCGCCTACGACGCCATTTCCGCGCGGCTGAACCAGTCCACACTGGAAAGCCAGACGACGCAGAGCAATGTCAACCTGCTCACCCAGGCAACGCCGCCGAACGAGCCCTCGTCGCCCAAGATTCTGCTCAACACCGTGCTCGCGGTCCTGTTGGGCGCGGTGCTGGCTGCCGGCGCGCCAGTGTTGCTCGAACTTCGAGACCGCCGCGCACGCAGCCCGGGCGACGTGGCGGCCTTTCTGGGCCTTCCCGTCATCAGCGTGTTGACGCGCCCCAGAACCGGCCGCAAAGCCAAGCTGCCCTCACCCATGCAGCAGCGCTTGATGGCACCGTTGCCAGCCCCGATGGCCAGCTACGCAGATTCCGCGCCAGTGGCGCCGGCGGTGGAAGAACAATTCATAGGCACCCTGATTGCCACACAGCGCAAGCTTTCCGACCAGCAGGTCGAACGCGTGCTGGCTTATCAGATCGAACACCATGTGCGCTTTGGCGAGGCCGCCGTGGCACTCAAGCTCGCCAGCCAGGACGATGTCCTGAATGCGCTGTCGCACCAGTTCCACTATCCCTATGTCCCTGAAGGCCAGCGCAGTCTGAGCGCCGAACTGGTGACGCTGCACCAGCCGTTCTCAGCCCAGGCCGAAGCCTTCCGATCACTGCGCAGCGAGGTCATGATGCGGCTGTGGACCGACGGCGGGCCACGGCGCGCCCTGGCCATCATCAGCCCCGATGCCAATGACGGCAAGAGTTATGTCGCGGCCAACCTGGCCATCGCACTGGCGCAACTTCCGGGCAGCCGCACCCTGCTCGTCGACGCCGATCTGCGTGGCCCACGCCAGCAAGCGATCTTCCGCCTGGAAAACCGCGCCGGTCTGTCAGGCCTGCTCGCGGGCCGTGCAGATGCGCATGCGGTTCAGCAAGTGGGCAGTGTGCCCAGCCTGTTTGTCTTGCCCGTGGGCATTGCCCCGCCGAACCCGCTGGAACTGCTGGAATGCCCCGCCTTCGGCTTGCTGATGCGCGAATTGGTGAGTCAGTTCGACCACGTCGTGGTGGACACACCGGCGGCAGCTTACGGACGCGACAGCGCCGTGGTCGCGGCACGCTGTGGCGCGGCGCTGCTGGTCGCGCGGCAACACCATGCCCGCGCCGTGGCACTGCAGGATCTGGTCGCCAGGTTGTCGGAGAACCAGGCGCGGATCGCTGGCGTCGTCGTCAACGAGTTCTAACATGACGTCGCCCCCGGTCAGCCCTTCCAGGCCAACAGGCAGGCGCGAGGCACTGCTGCCGCCCGGCATGGACCCCGTTGCACTCGGCCTGCTGCTGCTGGGCTTTCTGGCCATGTACGTGCCGACCTACGCGTGGCTTGCACAGAACGTCTGGGCCAGCGACGAACAAGGCCACGGCCCCATCATCCTGGCGCTCAGCTTGTACCTGCTCTATGCCAAGCGGCATGAACTGGCGTCCCTGCCGGCTGTTGCAGATCCCTGGACGGGTGGACCGCTGCTGTTGCTCGGCGTGCTGCTCTATGCGCTCGGACGCTCGCAGTTCATCCTCTTCTTCGAGGTGATTTCGCAGATCGTGGTGTTGACGGCCATCGTGCTGCTCTTCCCAGGGCGAAAAGCCTTGCTGCTGATCTGGTTTGCACTCTTCTTCATGCTCTTCATGGTGCCGCTGCCGGGCTCCGTGGTGGCCGCGATCACTGCGCCCTTGAAGTCGGCCGTGTCTGCAGTGGCCGCTGAAATCCTCTATCAGGTCGGCTACCCCGTGGCTCGCGCAGGGGTGCTGCTGAGCGTGGGGCCCTACCAGTTGCTGGTGGCGGATGCCTGTGCCGGCCTGACCAGCATGTTCACGCTCGAGGCCCTTGGCCTGCTGTACATGAACCTGATGAAGTACACGAACGTGGCACGCAACATCACTCTGGCGATCCTCATCATTCCGATTGCCTTTGTAGCCAACATCGTGCGCGTCATGATCCTGGTCCTCGTCACCTATCACTTTGGTGACGCAGCGGGCCAGGGGTTCATCCACAGCTTCGCCGGCATGGTGTTGTTCATGACAGGCCTGACGCTGATCCTGGCCACCGACCGCGTCCTGCGGCTTGCGTTCACGGGAAAGAACGAGCGCTCATGATGAACCGCCTGCGTTGGCATGCACTGCTGGTCGCGATGCTGATGATTGCGGCCTCAGCGGTCGGCACCTGGGGACGGCCGACGCAGCATCTGGCAGACCAGATCGGCAAGCCCGACCTGGAGGCCATGTTTCCCAGCCGCTTCGGCGATTGGCAGATCGTCACGGGCCAGGCGCTGGTCCTGCCGTCGCCGGATGTCCAGGCGGCGCTGGACGCGATCTACAACCAGGTGCTGGCGCGCACCTACGTCAACGCCAGCGGCCAGGTCATCATGTTCACCGTGGCCTACGGTGGCGACCAGTCCGACGGCACCAGCGCACACCGGCCCGAGGTCTGCTACCCGGTGCAGGGCTTTGCCATCACGTCCAACCAGGCCGGGTCGCTGCAGATCGGCCAGCGCGAACTTCCCGTGCGCCGCTTGATGGCCCGGCGCGGCGCGCGCAATGAACCGGTCACCTACTGGGTCGCGGTTGGCAATCAGGTGGTGACCACCGGCATCGGTCAGAAACTGGCGCAGATGCGCTATGGCCTGCGTGGCGTGATTGCAGACGGCATGCTGGTGCGCGTGTCCAGCATCGACGCTGACCTGGACCGGGCCCATGCCATGCAGGGCACGTTCCTCAAGGCCCTGTCACAGGCGCTGGACGCCAAGGCCCGGGACCGGGTGTTTGGTGCCGCGGCAGCACCATGACGATCCCGTCCCAGCTGGCTTTCGGATGTGGCTTGGTCCTGACCAGCGTGATCGTCGGGCTGATGGTCGCCGTACTTCCCTACTGGTTCATCATTGCGGTGGCCGTTGTGCCCGGCTTTTTCCTGCTCGTGGCATGGCGGGTGGAGTACGGCCTGCTGGCCTTGCTGGCCCTCGTGTCAGGCATCCTGCACGAAGCCTTCCTGCCCAGCTTTGGCTACCTGAGGGCCGGCGACCTGGCCTTCTTCGCAGTTTGGGCGATTGCCATCGTCAGTGGCTTCAGTCTGTCCAGGGGCTTTGTGCGCAGCGAACTCAAGCTGTGGCTGCCCTTTGCGGCTTTCCTGGCGCTGGTGCCGGTGTCCGTGGTCTACGCCTGCTTCTTTCAGGGTGTCTCGCCCAAGGATGCGCTTGGCGAAGGGCGGCACCTGATGTACCTGCTGCTCTTTCCGCTGGTGGTGTCGGTGTTGAACAGCCAGCAGCGGGTCCGACGCTTCATTGCGGGCTTGCTGGTGCTGGGTCTGCTGTTCTCTGTGGGTCAAATCGTGCAGGGCATTTTTCAGGTGCGCATCTTTGGCGACGCGGGCCGGCTTGTCGTCGCGCAGACGCTGGGCGTCAGGTCCTACGGCGCGACCATTTCCAGCACCGGGGGCTTGAACCTCATCATCTTCACCGTCTTCACGGTTGCCGCCTGGTATGCCCTGAAGCACATCAAGACGCTGAGCTTCCTGTCCATGTCTGCACTGTGCGCTGTCGGCATTCTTCTGACCTTTGGCCGCACCACCTGGGGCGCCACGGTATTGGGCATGGTCGTGGTCGTGTATCTGATCGGTCTGCGCCGCAGCGGGGCGATGCTGATCTGGTCCTTGATCGGTGCATCATTGGCCCTGGCCATGCTGGTCGCCGCCAAGCCGGCCATGCTCGACGCGCTGGTGGTGCGGGCCACCAGTGTCGGCAAGGAGATCGACTACGGCTCTTCGGCAGCCTGGCGCTACTACGAGGCCGAGCAGATCGCGCCGCAGATCATCAATCACCCCGTCTTGGGTATCGGCCTGGGCGCGGCCTACCGCGGGCCAGCTTTGTCCGATGCACTGCCGGAGCAGGTGCGCTACATCCACAACGGCTTTCTCTACATGGTGAGCAAGCTGGGCGTGCCGGCGCTGTTGCTTTTCATCAGCTGCTTGGGGGTGATCTTGTTCTGGTCCTGGCAGGGCGCCAGGGCAGAAGCTGACCCCAGACTGCGCGGTGTCCATGCTGCGATCTGCGCCGGCCTGCTCAGCGTGCTCTTGGCGTCAGTGACCGAACCGCATCTCATGCGGGACTCGAGCCTGGCCTTTCTTGGCATCCTGTTCGGTCTTGCAGTCGTGCTCAGGCGCCATGGAACCCTGCCGGAGACGAATGGCAAGCGGCCCGGCGCCTGGGGAGTCCCTGCGCCACGGCTGACGCCGCTCACGACGCAACACGCGCGTGGCTAAGGCTCCGCGTACCGTGCACTGGGCGCTGCGCTTTCAAAGCCGCGTCAGGGCTTCCGCCTGGGGCGACCTGGTGCTGCGCAGCGGGACGGTCCTGGGCCTGCGCGTCCTGGGCGCTGGCCTGGGCTTTGCCTTCAACGTCGCGTTGGCCCGCGTGCTGGGTGCTGAAGGATTGGGCATCTTCCACCTGTCCTTGACCTTCACGCTGATTGCCAGCGTGGTGGGTCGCATGGGCATGGACGCAGCTCTCCTCAAGTTCGGTGCGACCAGCCACGCTGAAAGCGACTGGAACCGCCTGGCCGCCGTCCATCGCCTGGGCATGGGCACTGCGTTGCTTTGCTGCAGCATGGTTGCGACAACGACATTCCTCGCCGCCGATTGGATTGCCACAACGGTCTACGCCGACCCTGGCATTGCGAATCCGCTGCGGCTCATGAGCCTGGCGCTGGTGCCGTTCAGCTTGTTGAACCTGTACGGCGAATTGCTGAAGGCCGGCCAGCACCAGGCCGCATCGTCCTTCATCCAGGGCGCAGCCTTGCCCATCGTCAACCTGCTGCTCTTGTTCATCTTTGCAGACAGCATCACAGGCGCCAGCGCGGCATCAGGGCTGTACCTGGCTGGCACCGTGCTGGTGTGTGTCTGTGGCTGTCTGCTCTGGATCCGCAGCATTCCGCGCAACCATGTTGGCACCGCTTCCCCAACATTCAGGCTGCGCGAGTTGCTCGCCACGGCCCTGCCGATGTATGGATCGGCAATTGCCGATGTGGTGATGACGTTTTCCGACGTGCTGATCCTTGGCCTGTTTGTCAGCAGCGGCGAGGTCGGCATCTACACCGCCGCCGCGCGCACGGCCTTGCTGACCCGGTTCGTGCTGTTGGCCACCAGTTCCGTGGCGGCACCCAGGTTTGCTGCGCTGCATGCTGCCAAGGACAGCGAGGGGATTGCGCGACTCGCACGCCGGTCCACCATCCTGACCACGGTGACCACCCTGCCGCTGTTGCTGATCTTCATCTTGGTGCCTGAGCAGATCCTGTCCTTGTTCGGGCCGCAATTCGAAGCCGGCGCATCGGTGCTGATCGTGCTGACCCTCGGTCAGTTTGTGAATGCAGCCACCGGCCCGGTCGGCTACCTGTTGAACATGAGCGGGTTCCACCGCATCGAAGGCAGCATCGCCGTCGCGGGCGCCGTCATGACCGTCGCCCTGTGCTTCGCCTTGATTCCGTTGTGGGGCGTGCTCGGTGCAGCGGCGGCCAACGCCATCGCCACGGCTGCCTGCAATCTGATGCGCGTCTACGTCGCCAAGTCCCGCCTGGGAATTCTCATGCTGCCCATCCCATGGGCGCCTGGCTCGAGCAAACCGCAGTCGCCCGGCAGCCCTTAGTTGCATGGCCCACCCTTTGAGAGTTCTGTTCTACAGCGACGCAGCAGACTTCGGCGGCCACGAGTTGATGACGTTGGCTGGTGTGCGCCATGTGGTGGCGCAACCGAATGTCGACGCGGGCTTCATGTTCTTTCGCGGTAACCACAGGTTGGCCAGGCAGCTCACCGATTTGGCGGCGCGGTATCCCGGTTTCAAGGTCTTGCCCCACGACTACCAATCGCAGCGACTGCAGATTCTCCGCACACGCGTTTCGGGCCGTGCCATCCGCGGCCTGGCTGCCACGATCGCAACCCAATCGCCCGACGTGGTGGTGACTGCACAAGGCGGAATCACCGTTGGCAGCGCCGGCTTGATGGCCGCCGAACGAGCCGGTGTGCCCAGCATCTGCTACATCCCCATGACGCACCCGGAGAGCGTCTTTTCCGCTTCCCGCGTCAAGGCAGCGCTGCGCGAATGGTTGAGCCGTTTGTATTACGGCCTGCCCGACGCCTACATCACCATCAGCCCACGCATGACCGACTACCTGCAGCGCCGGGGTCTACAGCAGCCGGTGACCGTGGTGCAAAACGGCATTGACTTGACGGCTTACCGCTCAACAGACAGAGGCGCCGCGCGCGCTCGATGGGGCTTGTCGGAAGGCGACAGGGTCTTCGGACTGATCGGCCGCGTCCAGTTCTGGCAAAAGCGGCAGGACCTGGCCGTCAAGGCGTTGGCCTTGGCACGCCAGCAAGCGCCCAATTTGAAGTTGCTGGTGGTCGGTGAGGGGCCGGACCTTGACGCCCTGAAGGCACTCGCGCGGGCCGAGGGCGTGGCAAACGCAGTGGTGTTCGCTCCCTGGACGGACGACATGTCGTCCGTCTACGCCGCCATCGACGCACTGGCCATCCCGTCGCGATTCGAAGGCGTGCCGCTGGTCATGCTCGAAGCCATGGTCTTCCGGCGCCCGGTGATCGCATCCGACGTCGACGGCATGGCCGACATGTTGCCGCCGCACTGGCTGTTCCCAAGCGGTGATGCAGCCGCTTTTGCAGCGCGTCTGGTTGACGCGGCGCTTGCCGATGAGACCGCTCTTCTGGAGGCGCACAGGAATCGCGTTCTCGAAAGTCATTCGTTTCCAGCATTTGAAGCCGCCTTCATGGCAGCCATTGAATCGGCAGTCGAACGCCTTGGACGTTCTAGTTCAGCACCAACCTCGAAAACGACAGCCGACTCCCAAGGCACTTCAGTCGCAATCATTGAACCGGTGGGCGGCCACGGCGGCATGAACTACTACGACTTCGGCTTGTGTCGGGGTCTCGTGGACGCAGGCATCACGCCCACCCTGCACACCTGTAATGAGACAGCCATCACTCCCGGCCTGCCCTTTGCGGTGGCGCTCCCCTACCACCGCATCTATGGTCCGGATCCGGCCTGGCGACGCGGCCTGCGCTTTGTGCGGGGCAGCCTGCGCGCCTTGGTGGGTGCACGACGCGCTGGCAACAAGCTGGCCCACTTCCACATCTTTCAAGTGGGTGTGCTCGAACTCTTCAACATCCTCGTCGCCAAGCTGCTGCTGATGCGCGTCGTCATCACTGCACATGACGTGGAGGCGTTTCGGGGCGAATGGTCGGCAATCAAGTCATGGGTGTATGCGCTTGCCGATGCCGTGATTGCCCACAACCGCGTCAGCCAACGGGAGTTGATGCGGGTGCTGCGTGTTCCAGAACACAAGATCCACGTGATCCCGCATGGCAACTACCTGGGCTATGTCGGCGATGTGACGCCAACGGTCAGCGCCCGGGCCCGGTTGAACCTGCCGTCTGAAGCCAAGGTATTGCTGTTCTTCGGACAGATCAA
>JBBQIB010000107.1:0-12932 GCA_038324515.1 Burkholderiales bacterium | reverse complement strand
TCGCGGGCGCGTCCGGCTTGGTAGCTGGTGCGTCGCTGTTCTGCCCGGAGCGGCGTGCATCTGCATCCGCCTTGCTGTCCAGATAGTCGATCTCCTCGACCGTGAACGCCAGGCCGTAGACGGTCTCGCCCTCCTTCTCGTGGTTGTTGTTGCGCAGCCGGCCAACGATGTTCACGTGGCTGCCCTTGCCGAGGTACTCGGCGGCGTTCTCGGCCTGCGGGCCCCACAGCGTCCACTGGATCGAAGTGGCCTCCTCTTCGCGGGCGTCCCCGCTGCCCCGGCGGTGGTTGCTGATGGCGGTGACGACGGCCTTGGCCAGTCGGCCCTCGCGGCCGTTGACGTAGTCCAGTCGGATGTTGCTGGCCAGATGCGCGTTGCGCTGCTCGACACGAACGAATGCCATGGTGAACCTCCAAGTTGAGAGGTCTGCCGGGACACCGTCCTGATGTCCCTGAAAACTGATCCTCTCGCTCGGACTCACCTCGCTCCCGCACACGGGCGGGCGGGGGGTGGGCAGGGCCCCTTCCATCACGGGAAGGGGTTGGGGATGGGTGGGGTTATTCACCAGCAGCAGAAGCGGCGAGCCGGTTGCCCGGCCCACCGTATTGAGATCCCCCCACAAGTCCCCCTCACACTCGACGGGGGCGTAGCTAGGGGGAGCGCGGTGGGGCGACCGGCACGATGGGCTGCCCCGCATTGAACGGGGCCCCGCAGCGAACGCGGCCGGTGTGACAGGTATCCCTGGCACACCGGATGCAGCGAAGTGGCCCGCCCACGGATTCGAGCCCCGGCGGCCGCAGCGGCCGACGTGCCACCAAGCGAAGGGACTGGCGCGGCGGTCGAGCCGGGGTGAGCAACCCAAGTGTTGGCTGTCGACAGGGGGCCTTCTTGGTCGGTTGCACAGCGGCCCGTGGCAACGGGCATGGCAGGTGACCGCGGTGGCGACCTGGCCGACGCTCGAACAGCACGCAGCAACCGACCTGTAAGCCGGCCAGTTCGTCAAGTAACGACCGCGATCCCCGAGCGCAGAAGCTGGCTGATCCTTGGACAGACCCTGATTTCGGTCATCAGTCGCCGCTCAACTTGGCGGGGCGGATGACAGCAACGCAGCGAAAGCCGCGGTTCGTTTAAGCCGGGAGCGGTCGGTAGCGGCGACTGCCGACGGCAGCCAGTTGTTCACTGTTAAGCTGGCGGTGCAGGGCCGCTTTAAAGTGAAGCAGACTTCCATGGCCGCCGTCCCTAAATCCCAGGTTCTGGCAGCTGCTCACGTTCGACGCTGCAACACGAGCGACCGGAGCAAGCCTGGCCCCGGTCGGCAGACTGTAGAGCCGGAGACTTTGCCAGTTTCCGATGTCACTTTGCACTAAGTGCCCTTCTACACGCTGGCCTTTGTTGCATTCTCAAGGCGTCGCCGTAACCAGGCCAGCAGATTGAGTAAATGGGCGAAAGTGCGCGAAGCGCCTGTCGCCTAAACTGCACTTGTTTCTGCGCACGATAAAGATTATGTAAACCCAGTGGGGGAGACGGGCTGGCCTAGTTTGGGCGCCTAGCTGGCGTAGCTGCGGCACCAGCTGGCACGCCCGCGGCTCCAACGTGCGGACCTTGCGGCCTATGTCGCGGGGGGTATGCGTCAATGTCCCCGCATGCGCTCCCTTCGGCTAAGACTCTTGCCTAGACTGCGTCGAACTTCAAGAGTCCGCAGGCCTGCACGCAAGGTAAGGCAGGTTCGAGGCGGCTCCAACCGAACGCAGACGAGTCACAGTGGACGCAGCCTTCTTTCATGCACTGCCCAAGGTGGAGCTGCATTGCCACCTGCTGGGCACCATCCAGCGCGATACATTGACCGAGTGGGTGCGACGCGAGCGCGTGCCGGTGAGCGTCAATGACATTGAGGCTTACTACACTCGCGGCGACAAACCGGTGGGCGTGCTGCAAGTGCTGCGTCTGCTGGAAGAACGGCTGCTGCGCAGTCCAGACGACCTGTACCGCATGACGGTTGAATACCTTGGTGCGGCGGCCCAACACTCGATACGCCATGCAGAGTTCTTCTGGAACCCCACGGGCACCGCGCGCGCTGCAGGCATCAACTACAAGCAAGGTATGCAGGCCATCGTTCGCGCGATGGCCGATGCACAACATGAGCACGGCATCACCAGCCTGCTGATTCCTTCTATCGACCGCGAGGCCGGCCCGAGGGCCGCGCAAGAATTGGTTGATTGGGTCGTAATGAATCCGCACGAAAAGGTGGCAGGCATCGGTATCGATTACCGCGAGACCGACTTTCCGCCCGAGCTGTTCGCCAACGCCTACGCAACCGCCCGCGCCGCCGGATTGAAAACTACCGCGCATGCAGGTGAATTCGGCTGCCCGTGGACCCATGTACAGACCGCGCTTGACGTTCTCAAGGTCGACCGACTGGACCATGGCTACACCGTGCTGCAGAACCCGGAAGTAACGCGTCGCCTCGCCGACAGCGGGATCATCGTGACCGTGGTGCCCACCAACAGTTACTACCTGCGCACTTTGCCGCCCGCGCGCTGGGCAGCCGAGCACCCCATCCGTTTCATGCCGGCCGCTGGACTGCGCGTGCACCCGAACACCGACGACCCGACGCTGCATCTCGTCAACGGCACCCAGGCATGGCAGAAGATGCACACCGACTTCGGCTTTGACGCGCAGCACATTGCGCAATTCATGCACAACGGCATCGACGGCGCCTGGGTGGATGACCACACCCGCCGCCGCTGGCATGTGGAATTCGAAGCCTCGCGGCTGGACGCGCTGGCGCGCTGCCTCGGCACTGCCGGTTGAGCGATGCCGCACACTGCAGCCATGCGTGCGCAGCCTTGCCCCACCCTGCTGATCGTCGGGTCACTCAATGTGGATCTGGTCGGCCGCGCGCCCAACGTGCCCGCTCCGGGCGAAACAGTGTTGGGGGACGAATTGCAGGTGTACGCAGGCGGCAAGGGCGGCAACCAGGCCGTAGCCGCTGCGCGCATGGGCGCGCCGGTAGCGATGGCGGGTGCCGTCGGCAGCGATGAGCACGGCCGCATGCTGCGAACCGGTATGCGCGATGAAGCGATCGACTCGACACGGCTGCGCGCAGTGCCCGGACCCAGCGGTGTGGCGCTGATCACCGTGGCTGACGACGGCGAGAACGCCATCACCGTGTTACCTGGTGCGAACCGCCTCGCACCGTTGCCAGGTGATGACGACGCGCTAACGGGCATCGGCGCCTTGCTGATGCAGCTGGAGCTTCCGCTGCCGGTGGTGGTTGCCTGGGCACTGCTTGCACGGCGTCTGCGTGTGCCTGTGTTGCTGAACGCAGCCCCGGCAATGGATTTGCCTGCCGAGCTGTGGCCAACGCTAGACACTCTGCTGCTGAATCGCGACGAACTGGCCCGCTTGGCTGGTATTGGCGACTTGCAGGCGGGATTGCGGGCCTTGCGTGCCCGCGGCCCCAGCTGCGTCGTTGTAACGCTGGGTGGTGAAGGCGCTGTCGCGCTGAGCGACCAGGGCCTGCACGCCTGCGCAGCGCACGACGTGCGGGTCGTCGACACCACAGGCGCTGGCGACACGTTTACAGGTGTTTGGGCGGCGATGCGACTCCAGGGCTGCAGCATCCAACGGGCGCTGGAATGCGCGAACCTGGCGGCGGCCCAGTCGTGCATGCATGCTGGCGCCCGCAGCGGCATGCCCTCCCGTTCATCTGCTGAAGCCGCCGCGCGGGCCGCTGGCTGGCGATGGCCCACCCCATCCATCTTGAACACATGAAAAATCGCGTATCTCCCATCTTCTGGGTCAGCTTGCTAGTGCTCTGCAGTGGTGCGGCCCAGGCTCAGCAACGCAGCCTCGTGGTATCAGGCTTCGGCCTGAACACCGAGTTGCTGAAGAAGCACCTGTACACACCCTTCGAAGCGCGCTGCCAGTGCAAAGTAGTGCTGGAATCAGGTACCGCAGCCGATAGGCTGGCCAAGCTGAATGCACGTAAGGCCAAGCCCGTGGTTGATGTGTTCCAGGCCGCAGACTTCATCGCCCTGGAAGCGTCGACCAAGGGTCTGCTACAGGCGCTGGATTACTCGAAACTGAAGAACGTCGAGCAGTTGTATGACTTCGCCCGCGACCCGTTAGGTAACCAGCAGGCAGTGGGTAGCACGGTGTACGCCGTCGGCATCGTCGTGCGCACAGACAAGCCCAGCGCCCAGGTCAGTAGCTGGAAGGACCTGTGGAAGCCTGAACTCAAGGGCCAACTGCTGGTGCCCAACCTGTCAACCACGACCGGCATGGCCGCGCTATTCATGGCCGACCGTATCTGGGGGGGTCTGCAGGGCAGTATGGCCGTCGGCATGGGCAAGCTCGGTGAGATCAAGAGCCACGTACCGACCTTCTACACGCAGACTGCGCAGATGACCGCGCTGTTCGCGCAGGACGAAGCCTGGGCCGCCCCGGTGGGCCGCTTCTCTTGGCTGAACCTGCGCAAGACCGGTAAGCCGCTGAAGTGGGTGATCCCGACAGAAGGCCAGATTGGGATGCTGAACACGCTGTCGGTGGTTAAGGGAAGCGGTAACGGGGACCTGGCACATCAGCTGATCGATTTCTGGCTCAGCAAAGATGTGCAAAGTGCATTGGCCAACGACCTGGTCGACTCGCCGGTCAATCGCAATGCCCAGGTCACGTCGGAGGCAGCAGCCGGGCTGACATGGGGCAAGGAGCAAATCAATTCACTGGTATTCGTCAAGCCGGAGTTGATCGTGCGTGAGCGCGCAGGCTGGCTGGTGGCCTGGAATCGCATGCTGGCGAGCAAGTGATGCGCACGGCCCACGCGCGATGACAGGCTTGGCCGGCAGGCGCGGCTTCGGTTTGGGACACGGCACATGGATGCCCGTTTGGCTGCTCATGCCATCGCTGGCCTTCGTAGCGGCGTTCTTCGTGGCGCCGGTTGCGGCGCTGCTGCTGGGCGCATTCCGGCTCGACGGCGTGTGGGGCTTCGGGCACTTCAGCGCTTTCTTTGCCGAGCCGTTGAATCGCGAGGTGTATTGGCGCACTGTGCGGCTGGCCGGACTGGCCACGCTGGCGGCGGCCTGCATCGGCTACCCGGCGGCGCTGGCCATCGTGCGACTGCCTGAGCGTTGGCGCGGGCTGGTCACGGCGCTGGTGATCCTGCCTTTGATGGTGAGCCCCATTGCCCGCACTTATGCCTGGATCGTGCTGCTGGGGCGTAACGGGCTGGTGAACAGTCTGCTGGTGTCCAGTGGCAGCGTGCAGGAGCCCGTGCCGCTGCTCTACACCGAAGCCGCAGTCTGGCTGGGCCTGCTGCAACTGATGCTGCCCCTGATGCTGGTGTCTCTGGTGTCGGCGCTTGAGAACCTGCCGGCAGATGTAGAACATGCCGCACGAAGCCTGGGCGCCACGCCACTGCAAGCCTTCTTCAAGGTGACGCTGCCATTGACACAGGAAGGGCTGGTACTGGGCGGAACCCTGGTGTTCACCGGCTGCGTCACGGCCTATATCACGCCCGCGCTGCTGGGCGGAGCCAAAGTGCTGATGCTAGAGACACTGCTCTACCAGAAGGTCAACAGCGGCGGAGACTTGCCTGCGGCCAGCGTCATTGCCGTGCTGCTTCTGCTGACGACCGTGGCTGTGAACCAGCTCCTACGCAGGGCTTCAGCAGCACGCCGCACACGGCTGGCGCCCAGTGGTGCTGTGCCGAAGGCGGCAGCGTGACCGGTGGATCGCGCCCGGGGTGGTTTTGCGCTGCTGCGCTGGCGCTGGCCCTGATCTTCCTGGTGGGGCCATTCTTCGTGGTCTTCATCGCCGGGTTCTCGGGCGAGGAAACACTGGTCTTCCCACCTCGCAGCTTGTCGTGGCGCTGGATGGCCCACATCTTCACGGTGGAGTCCTTCGCCGCCAGCTTGCGTACCAGCCTGGTGGTGGCCGTGGTCAGCACCGTGGCCGCGCTGCTGCTCGGCGTGCCGGCCGCTTACGTACTGGTCCGGCGCGACTTTGCCGGCAAAGAACTGGTGCGCACGTTGCTGACGCTGCCGATCATCGTGCCGGGCATCATCGTTGGCCTGGCCTTGCTGAACTACATGGTGCTGGTGTATGACATGCCTGTGACCGCCAGCCTGCTGGTGGGCCATACGGCCATGCTGCTGCCCTACACCGTGCGCGTGGTCTCAGGCAGCCTCAACAACCTGCGACTGGACATCGAGGACGCTGCCGTGACCTTGGGTGCCACGCGCTTGCGCGCGTTCTGGCTGGTGGTGGTGCCCAACATCCGCGGCGGGCTTATCTCGGCCGCCGTCCTGGCCTTCATCACTTCTTTCAACCAGGTACCGGTCAGCCTGTTCCTGACCGGGCCGGGCATCAGTACGCTGCCCATCGAGATGCTGGCCTATATGGAAACCAATTACGACCCGTCGATCGCCGCGCTGTCTACATTGATGGTGGTCTTCACCATCATCGTGGTGGCGGGCATGGAGCGTTTCTTCGGCTTCACCCGCCACGTATGAGCTACCTCCGCATCGCTGGCCTCGGCGTGGCCTATGCCAAGCCCCGCAAAGGCGCGGCCGGCAACGCTGTCGACGCACTGTCTCTGGCCGTGCCGCAAGGCCAACTGGTGTCGCTTCTGGGGCCCTCAGGCTGCGGCAAGACGACCACCATGCGCGCCATCGCTGGCTTGCTGGTGCCAGTGGCGGGCTGCATCGAACTTGCCGGGCAAGACATCACGCATCTACCCGCCCACAAACGCGACATCGGCTTGGTCTTCCAGTCCTACGCGCTGTTCCCGCACCTGAGCCTGTTCGACAACGTGGCCTTCGGGCTTCGGCTGCGCAAAACGGACGCCGCGGAACTGAAACGGCGCACGCTGGAAGCGCTGACATCCGTGGGGTTGGCCGACTACGCCGACCGCCTGCCGGCGCAGCTGTCGGGCGGCCAGCAACAACGCGTGGCACTGGCCCGAGCGCTAGTCATCCGCCCGCGATTGCTGTTGCTTGACGAGCCCTTGTCGAACCTGGACGCCCGGCTGCGCGTGGAAATGCGCGCGGAGCTGCGCCGCCTGCAGCGCGAATCCGGCATCACGATGCTGTACGTCACGCACGACCAGGACGAGGCTTTGAGCCTGTCGGACCGCATCGTCGTGATGCGTGACGGACGCATTGAACAGGACGACACGCCGGCCGCTCTTTACAACCGGCCGGCCACGCCCTTCGTGGCCACCTTCATGGGGTTCGAAAACCTGTTCGAACGCGCTCTGCTGCCCCTGGCGATGAACCTGCCAAGGGCGGTGACGCACGTGGCCTGGCGGGCACAAGCGGTTGCCGTACAGGCACCCGGCCACAACGGTCTGCAGGGCACCGTACAAAGCCGCAGCTACGCTGGCGATCGGCTGGAATTCTGGGTGCAGACTGCAGCTGGCGCGCTGCGCGGCGTGGCGCCGGCTGATGCTGCGCCTTGGGGCGAAGGCGATGCGGTCAGCCTGGCTATCGACATCGGGCGTGCAGCCCTGATCGGCGACGACCGAACCATACCGAGCACATGAGCAAATCTTCTTCTTCGCCTGTGCGCATCTGGCTCGACACTGACCCCGGCTTCGACGACTACATGGCCTGGGCCCTCCTTCAGGCCGACCCGCGCTTCAGCCTGGAAGGCGTGGGCGTCGTGGCGGGCAATGCGCCACTTGAACGCACCTTGTCGAACGCGCTGCGCATCAAGGCCATGCACGGGTTGGCGGTGCCGGTGCACGCCGGGTGCGACCGCCCGCTGGCGCAAGCACAGGTCACCGCGCAGGACGTGCTGGGCATGGAGGCCATGCGCAGCGTTGGCCGCAAGCTGCCACGCGCGCAGGCACCGGTCACGCCCGGCCATGCGGTTGACGCGCTGATTGCACACGTGCGCGCCAACCCTGGGCAAATCGTGTTGCTGGCGGTGGGCCCTTTGACCAACGTTGCCACGGCGTTTGCGCGTGCGCCAGATCTGCCGGGGCTACTGAAGCACCTGGTCATCATGGGCGGCAGCACCGACCGCGGGAATACCAGCGCTGTGGCTGAGTTCAACATTGCTGCTGACCCTGAAGCGGCACAGGAAGTGTTCGACTCCGGCATCGAAGTGCCAATGTTCGGCCTGAACGCCTGCCGACAGGTGGAAGTGGGCCCTGAGCATGTGGCCCAGCTGCGCGGCGACGGTAGCCCAGCAGCACTGTTGTTTGCAGACCTGCTGCAGGCCTATACCGAGCTGATCACTGGGCGCCAGCGCATGGCCGTCTACGACCCCACGCCAGTGGCATGGCTGGCCCACCCCGAGTGGTTCAAGCTGGAACCGGCGAGGGTGGATATCGAACTCGTCGGTCGCCACACCCGTGGCATGACGGTGTGCGAGTTCCGCGTGCCGCGCCGCGCCGCGCCCAACGCGCTGGTGGCCATGCAGGCTGACGGCGGCGCGGTGACGGACTGGATGATGGGCGTGTTGAGGCCTTTTCTGGCGCGGGCTGCCGAAGGCGCATGAAAGCCTGATCTCCGGGCGACCGAGAGAAGCATTTAGCCAGGCATTGGACAACGCCCGCTCGGCGCCATTACCTTTAGAACTTCAGCGTCAGGCCTGCGAAAAGCTGGCGTCCCATCGTGTCGTACATACCGGTGTAGACCGGCCCACTGGCCACGGCGCCGCCCGTGCTGGCCGTCAAAGGCGGGTCTTTGTCGGCGACGTTGTTGACACCGGCACGCAGCGTCAAGCGCTTGTCGAATTCCCAACTGGCAGCGATGTCCAGATAGTTGCGCGTGGCCAGGACGCCGTCATAGGGCTGGAAGTTACCGCGCAGGAATGTCGCGGTGCTGCGGCGGTCGTTGGCCGTAGTGCCGATGTGTCGCCAGGTGGCAACGACACCGAAGCCGCCAGTCGATGCCCAGCCCAGCGACGCGCGGTGGCGCCACTTCGGCAAGGGCAAGCCGCAGTTGACGCCGAAGTAGCCGTCGCAGCGGTAGGCCTCGGTGCCAGGCAGGATCTGGACTTCGTACGACGACAGCCACGTGCTGCTGAGATTCACGTTCAGCCGCCCAGACAGCCCGTCGGACAGCGACGCCATCGGCACGCTTCCGTTGACAGCCAGGTCGAAGCCCGACGTCTTTAGATAACCCGAATTGATGCTGGTCGTCACCACGTTTCCGCCCGTCACCAGCGAGCCTGTGGCCGGGTTGCGGTTGATCAGATTGCAGAACGCGCCATTGTTGATGCACTGTGTCAGCGTGATGTTGGCCGGCACATTGGCAATCAGATCGTCGACCTGGATGTGGAAGTAGTCGGCAGAAAAAGTCCAGCCGGCCAGGCCCGACGGCGTGAATTGCAGGCCTGCGGTGACGGTGTTGCTGGTCTCGGGTGTGAGTTGGGTGTTTCCGCCCACCAGCGCGCCGGACTGCTGGCCCGCCGCTGCGGCAATGTTGCCGTACTGCGCCGGGGTAACGCCCGAGCCCTGGCACTCCACCAGAGTTGCGCGTGGTGCGCTGCCCTCGCACGGGTCGCTGATAGCGGCGGTGACGACACGTTGAGGGCCGAACAACTCCGAGAGGTACGGCGCCCGCACCGCACGCTGCAGACCACCGCGCACCCGCAGCTGGGTGTTGGGTGCCCATTCGGCGGCCAGCTTGTAAGCGTCTGTTGACCCTGCCGTGCTGTAACTGGAACGCCGATAGCCTGCTTCCAGCGCCAGGCTGCGCGCCCAGGGCTTGTTTTCGGCAACGGGCAGGCGCATCTCGGCGTAGGCTTCTCTGACGTCGAACGACCCGTTGATGGGAAATTCGCCGCCCGAATTGCCAGCGGTGTCGCGCGTCGTATAACTGCTGTCTGGTGAGAAGCGCAGGCTCTCCTTGCGGAATTCGCCGCCCACGGCCAGCGCAGCGGGCTGCACGGCCCAGGGGCTCTTGAAGCCCAGGTCGCCAGTCACTGAGGCGCTGACGACGGCCTGACGCAGCGAACCGGTACGCGTGACAGTGCTGCCCACGTAGTCCAGCGCCTGCTGCGACACGGCGCCAATTTGCCAGATGTTGAACGGCACGCAACTGGGGTCGCTGCCGTCGACGACGGATCGGCACACCGTCCGGCCAGCGCTGTCGCGCACGGCGGTCAATGCGCGGGCAAAGCGTGTCAGCGAGATCTCGTTGGTCACCCGCGAGTCGTAGTTCGTCTGCCCGTATTGCAGGTAGGCGTCGTAGCGCCAGCCATCGAAGATATCTCCCCGCAAGCCGGCCACAGTGCGGAGGCTTTCGTGGTCGGTGTAGTCGTGCCGTGACCCGCCCAGCGCATTGCGGTAGGACACCAGCACACGTGCGTCCTGTGCCGCCGTCAGGCCTACCGAGGTGCACAGCTGCCCCAACTGCTGGGCGGAAAGGAAGGGGTTCGAGCAGGGAATGCGCTGCGCCACGGTGAAGACCCCGGTGGGCGACAAACGGATGTCGGCCTCATTGCGCATGGCGCCGACTTCGCCGTAGAACTCGAGGGCATCGCTGAAGCGGTAGTTGCCGAACAGGTTGGCGTTGGTGCGCTTGGTGGGTGCCTGTAGGTCGTAGGTGTTGCCGTTGTTGAAGCCGTCGGTAGGACGGTAGGTGCGGAAGGTGTTGCCCGTCGTCGGGTCCAACGCCAGCGTGGCACGCACCAAGCCGGTCGCGGGGTTGGTCAGCTGAAACTGGCCAGGGTAAGTGGTACTGGACAGCGCGCAACCGTAACCAGCGACCGTGGCGCTGAGGTTGCAAGTCATAAAGTCACGTTCCGAGGTGCCCAAGCCTGCAAGGTGCCTGAAGCCAACGAAGGCCGTGACGTTGCCTCGCCCGGCACCGAAGTTGCGCCCGAAGGTGACCGAAAGCGCCTGCTGCTCACCGCCCCAGGTGTTGCCTGACGGCACCGGCTGGCCAGCCGTCAGGCCGACGCTGGCGATGGGGTTGTCGTTGTCATGCTGGAAGACACTGCCCTGCGCGTCGATGCGCAGGCCGTCGAAATTACGCTTCATGATGAAGTTCACCACGCCGGCCAGCGCGTCCGACCCGTACACGGCCGACGCGCCGCCAGTGACGATGTCCACCCGCTCGATCAGCGACGGCGGAATGTTGTTGATGTCGGGCGCCTGCGCTGTCGACCGCGCCGGATCACCTTGCATCATTCGGCGGCCGTCGATCAGCACCAGGGTGCGCTGGTTGCCCAGATTGCGCAGGTTCACGGTAGCGGTGCCACTGGCACCGACAGTGCCGCCGCGGTTGCCGCCGCCACTTTGGTCGGCGTAAGCCTGGGGCAAAGTGTTCAACAAGTCTTCGACACGCAACACGCCGCGCCGCTCGAATTCGACAGCGCCCAACGACGTGACTGGACTGATGCTGGTGGCGTCGACGCTGCGGATGCGAGAGCCAGTCACCACCACCGATTGCGCCTGAGCGGCCGACGGTGTGGCCGTTTGTGCGGCCGCCGGCATGCCGTGACAAACGGCGGCCACTGCCGCCGCTACACCACCGGCGCTACGCCAGCGCATGGCGATCTGGACCCTGGACATACGCACTGCGATCTTGCTCATGCCACCCTCACTCGGTTGATTGCTGCGAATCCAGACCCACGTCCAGCCTGTCAGCGGTGAACGCAGTTTAGAAAGCGAGCTGCGTTCAAACAGATGCACTTCCACGGCATTCGCGCATACCCAGCGCGGTATGGGCCAGGGCGTCAAGTGGCAAGTGTGAGGGGTGCTGTCAGGCCGGTGGCGCAGTCGATGACCTGCTTGCGGAACCAGCTGGCGGCTGGATCGCGGTGCGTGCGCTCGTGCCACACCAGGTTGTAGCGCAGCGGGTCTACGGCCACCGGCAGCGGCAGGGCCACCAGTGGTGCTTGCCGTGCCATGGCCATCCCTAGCGTGTGACCGGTCGTGAAGACCAGATCAGACTGGCAAAGCATCTGCTGCGCGAGGCTGAGGAACTGGGTGCGCACCTGAATACGCAGCGCCAGCCCGGCTTGCATCAACCGCGACTCCAGCCCACCGCCAGTGCCGCGCGACTGCACGAGCGAGCCGATGTGGTCAGCAGCGCGGTAAGCGGCGGCGGTGGGGTTGCGCGCCAGCGGGTGGCCGCGCCGCACCACGAAGACCAGTGGGTCGGTCAGTAGAAGTCGAGCGTGCAGATGGCTGGTCAGATCGCGGCGGGTGGTGATCAATGCGTCAAGTTCGCCTTCACTGATCAACCGCAAGGTTTCGTTGGTGGATGCCAGCGCGTGGATCTCCAGACCGCACAGCGGTGCGGCTGAGACGAGCTTTTGGGTCAATGAGGCAAAGAACGGTGCTGGCAACGAGTCGTATGACGCCAGCCTGAAAACCGACTGTGCCTCTTGTGGGTTGAACTGGCCGACACGAGCGGGCAGCAGCGCCATGTCGTTAAGAATGCGGCGAACTGGCGCTACCAAGCTTTCGGCGCGCGGCGTCAACATCATGCGGTTACCCACGCGCACCAGCAGCGGGTCGCCAATGATCTGGCGCAAGGCGCGCAATTGGCGGCTCATGGCCGGCTGGCTCATGCCCAGACGCAATGCGGCGGCAGAGATGCTGGTGCAGCTGAGAAGCTCGTATAGAGACCGGATCAATCCTTCATCCAGCCGACGGAAAGTTGGGTTGCCGCCAAAGCGCACGCTGTGAATTTTTTCGGGTGACGACGTAGCCATCCGGTGATGCTAGCCCCAGCGCCGCGACCATAAAGGCGGAACTAGACTCCGATGCGGTCAAGAGAGTGGACAAGGGCATTTTGATGGGCAGGCGTGTTGGTGCCGGTGCCGAATGAGCCAGATGCCGACCATCCACGGAGCGCGGTTCAATGCCCAGAAATCTAGGGCTGCTGCGCCTTTGCCCAAACAGCTTGGTGGCTCACAGAATTCCCGGCGGGAGGCTAAATTCGACATTGGCGCCCGCACTGCTCCGA
>JBBQIB010000106.1:0-13082 GCA_038324515.1 Burkholderiales bacterium | reverse complement strand
GCGGCTGAGGCGGGTCAGGCTTCCGGCCAGCTCTTCAAGTGGGTGGCCTTCTTCACCGGCAGCAAGAACGCGATGAAGGGCGTGGGCTTCTTCCTCGGCGGCGTGCTGCTGCAAACGCTGGGCTTCCAGACCGCGCTGTGGACCATGGCCGGCCTGCTGGCGCTGGTCTTCATCGGCGTGGTCGGCTTCGTGCCGCCGCTGATGGGCAAGAGCCAGGCGTCCAAGACAGCCAAGGAACTCTTCGCCAAGAACCGCGGCATCAACCTGCTGGCCGCCGCCCGCGTGGCATTGTTCGGTGCACGCGATGTTTGGTTCGTGGTCGGCGTGCCGGTGTTCCTCTATGCGTCAGGCTGGACCTTCACGATGGTCAGCGGCTTCGTCGCCTTGTGGACCATCGGCTACGGCATCGTGCAGGCGCTGGCGCCAGCCCTCGTGCGCCGCAGCGATGACGGCCTGAGCACCGAGGTGCCGGCGGCGCGGCTGTGGTCGCTGTTGCTGGCGCTGGTGCCGATCGGACTGGCGGTGCTGGTGGCGATGCAGGTGCCGAACCTGCCGTGGGTGGTGGTGGCCGGCCTGGGCGTCTTCGGCTTCGCCTTCGCCGTCAACTCATCGGTGCACTCGTACCTGATCCTGGCCTATGCCGGATCCGAGAAAGCCGCCGAGGACGTGGGCTTCTACTACGCCGCCAATGCGCTGGGACGCTTCTTCGGCACGCTGCTGTCAGGCCTGCTGTACCAATGGGGCGGGCTGCTGTTCTCGCTCAGCGGCTCTGCCGCGATGCTGATCACCTGCTGGCTCATCACCTTGGCACTGCCTGTGAAGATGCCCGGCAAGCCAGTGAAGGCTTTGCCAACCGAAGGCGCGAGTGCCGCGCTTGTTCAAAACCCGACCGCGCTGCGCGAAGTCATCCCCGTTGATCGGAGCCCATGATGGAAGAAAAAACCGCCGTCTCCTTGCTCGCCGCGCTGGCCCAGGGCATGCGCCTGCGCATCTTCCGCGCGCTGGTCGGTGCCGGTCCGCAGGGACTGACCCCGGGAGCGCTGTCGGCCACGCTCGATGTGCCCGCCTCGACCTTGTCTTTCCATTTGAAAGAGCTGACCTACTCCGGACTCGTGACGCAGGAGCGCGATGGCCGCCACCTCATCTATCGCCCCGCGCTCGAACAGATGAATGCGCTGATGGCCTACCTCACTGCCCACTGCTGCCAGGGCGTGGAGGGCGGCGCCTGTGAAGTCCAGCCGCCAGGTTGCACGACCTGCTGAACCCAGCCCTTCGCACATCTTCGCCCGATCACTGCAACGCCCCTCGACGAAAACACCCAGGACGTCCGACTTACCCGCCGAACGAGGGGCTCCATTGAGCGTCCTCGAGCGCTGCCGAACTCTCCAGGCGGGTCAACCAGCGCTGGATCTGACAAGCGACGCCAGGGTGCGCCATGCCGACTTGGCTGCGGCCGCTGCTCACCGACGACGGCTTCACGCCGCAGCCACGCGGGGCTTCAGACCGCTTTGGCCAGCGAAAACCCGATGCGCGTGACACCCTGGCTGCTGTCAGCCCAAGTGCTGCCCGCGTGCATGCGTGCAATGCCGGCCACGATGGCCAACCCCAGGCCATGATGCTGCTCGCAATCGGCACAGTTGCGTGAAGTGTCGGCGCGGAAGAAGCGGTCAAACAGGCGCGGCAGCACCGTGGGCGGGATCGGCTCGCCCTGGTTCAGAACTTCCACGTCCACCCGCTGTTCGTCCCGCACTTCGATCTTGACCTGCACCGTCGAGCCCTGTCTGGCATATCGTGTGGCGTTGCCGATCAGGTTGGACAGTGCGCGCTTGACCAGTGCTTCGTCCACCCGCAACTGCGCATCGCCGTGCACCTGCAACTGCAACTGTGCGTCCTCCATCGGTGCCTCGTGGAACTCTGCCACCTGCTGCGCCAGGTCGGCCAGGCTGACCAAGTCACCCCGGCGCGCCATCGCGCCGCGGTCGGCGTGCGACAAGAACAGCATGTCGTTGACCATCGCCGACAGCCGTTGCATTTCTTCCAGGTTGGAGACCAGCGTGTCGCGCAACGCCTGCGGCGAGCGCTCGCGCGACAACGCCAGCTCGGTCTCGCCGATCAGCGTGGCAATCGGCGTGCGCAGTTCGTGCGCCACATCGGCGTTGAAGCCTTCCAGCTGCGCGTAGGCCATCTCCAGGCGGTCCATCAGCGCGTTGAACTGCACCACCCAGGGCAGCAACTCTTCGGCCGGGTCGTCAACGGCCAGGCGGTGGCCCATGTCGCTGGCTGAAATGGCGCGTGTCTGTGCGGCCAGATCGTCCAGCTGGCGCAATTGCCGCCGCACATGCCAGCGAGTGCCCAGGGCCACCAGCGCAGTGGACAGCAACGTGACCACGGTCAGCACCACCATCCACTGGTCACCCAGCCTGGCGTCGGCCACGTAGTCCATCGTGTACAGGCCGCGGATACTGCCGTTGCAGACGCCCGGTGTATCGACCACAAACTCGACGCTGCGCTGATGCTCGGACATCGGGCGCACACCCAACGCCGCATCGTCGTATACGGGTTGCCCGTCGGCCGTCCAGAGCTGCAGCCGGGTGCTGTCGCGCATGGCCGCGTTCGATTGCATGCGCTGCACCACCGAAATCTCGCCACCGCTCTTGGCTTCGAGCTTGATGATGTCGGCGATCAGCTCCGCGCGGGCCTTCAGATCATCTCTGCTCTTTTCGTCGATCAGCATCTTGACGGTCAGCCAGGACGCTACCGACAGACTCCCGATGACCAGGAAGGTCAGCAGTGCCAGCTTTTGAGCCAGTCGCTTGCCGATGGAAAAGCTGCAGATCTGCAGGGTGCAGTCTTTGGCAGCCCAGAAGCGCCACCAAGGGTTCACGCTGGCGCCAGCTTTTGTGGCTGCTGGTGCGGGCAGGGTCTGGCTGCGATTCATGTGTCACGCTCCTCCAGCACATAGCCCATGCCGCGCACGGTGTGCAGCAACTTGCTGTCGAAAGGGTCATCCAGCTTGACACGCAGGCGGCGCACGGCGACCTCGACGATGTTGGTGTCCGAGTCGAAGTTCATGTCCCACACCTGTTCGGCCAGCGTTGTGCGCGACAGGATCTGGCCACGGCGGCGCAGCAACAGCGTCAGCAGGTTGAACTCCTTGGCCGTCAGGCTCAGTTTGCTGTCGCCGCGGCTGGCACGCCGGCCCAGCAGGTCCAGCTCCAGATCGCCCAGTTGCAGGGTCGTGGGTGCTGCCTGGGTCGAAGTTGCACCGCGGCGCAGCAACGCGCCGACACGGGCCAGCAACTCGCTGAAGGCAAAGGGCTTGATCAGGTAGTCGTCGGCACCTTGCTCCAGCCCGTGCACGCGGTCTTCGATCTTGTCGCGGGCGGTCAACATCAGCACCGGCGTGCGCTTGCCTTCTGCACGCATGGCTTTGAGGATGCCAAAGCCGTCCACCCCAGGCAACATCAGATCCAGCAGTACCAGGTCGTATTCGCCACCCGTGGCAAAGCGCCGACCTTCGATGCCATCGTTGACCACGTCCACGACATAGCCGTTTTCGCTCAGCCCTTTTTGCAGGTACTGGGCCAGTTTGATTTCGTCTTCGATGACCAGCAAGCGCATGGCGAACGGGGCGGGCAAGGGCCCTGATCCATTGTTTCAGAAGCTGCAATGGTCGCATTTTTGACCGCCTGTGCGTCGGACTGCAGCATTACGAATTTGTCATCTCAGCAAGCGCCGTGTACGGGCCTGGGCTGGCAAAGTAGTGCAGTCAGCCTTGGCTCAACATCGCCACCACATGGTCGGCCAGGGCCAGCGATGCTGTCAACCCCGGCGATTCGATACCGAAGAGGTTGATCAGCCCGGGGATGCCGTGCTGCTGCACGCCGTCGATGCGAAAGTCGGCAGCCGGCTCGCCAGGACCGACGATCTTGGGGCGCAGCCCCGCGTAAGCAGGTTGCAGTTGGCCATGCGGCATGTCAGGCCAGTAGCGCTGCACCGAGGCTTCGAAGGCAGCGCCTCGCGCCGGGTCTACCGCGTAGTCTTCGGCACCCCTTGCGGTCACGGGTACCCACTGCACATCGGGGCCAAAGCGCATCTGCCCACCCAGATCCAGCGTCACGTGGGTGCCCAGACCGCCGGGTTCCGGCAACGGGTAGATCAATCTCGAAAACGCAGACTTGCCCGGCAGCGAAAAGTAATGCCCGCGGGCCCAGTGGCACGGCGGGATGTGCTCAGCGCCCAAGCCGGCCAGTCGCTGCGCCAATGCCTGTGCGTGCAGGCCCGCTGCGTTGACCAGCAGCTGGGTGCGCAGTTGCACAGGTTCCTGGCCACCCACCTGCAGCTCGATGCCGCGCGGCGTGATCTGTCCCTGCAACACGGGGCTGCGCAGCACCAGCATGGCGCCGGCCGCCTCGGCGTCACCCTGCAGCGCCAGCATCAGCGCATGGCTGTCGATGATGCCCGAGGAGGGTGACAGCAAGGCTTGTGTGCAGCGCACCGCCGGCTCCAGCGCCCGTGCCTGGGCCCCACTGAGCAGCTGCAAGTCATGGACACCACAAGCCGCGCCGCGTTGCAGGATGTCGTGCAGCCCCGCCTCCTGGTCGTGCGAGGCGGCCACGATCAGCTTGCCGCAGCGGCGGTGCGCGATGCCGCGCTGCTCGGCGTAGGCGTAAAGCGCGGCCTTGCCCTGGACGCAGAAGCGCGCCTTCAAAGAACCGGGTGGGTAGTACAGCCCGGCGTGGATCACCTCGCTGTTGCGGGAACTGGTGGCGCTGCCGGTCCACGACTCGGACTCCAGGATCCACACCTCTTTGCCGGCCTGGGCCAAAGCGCGCGCCACTGCCAGGCCCACCACGCCCGCACCCACCACCACGCATTGCACTTGTTCCAAATGGCTTGCTCGACTCGGATCTTCAACAGCAGCATTTTGCTGCCCTGCAGCCAGGCCCGCCGCTCGCCCGTCCCGGCAACCCCTCCGGGCGCTGAGCCTGCCACCTGTGCATCCGAATTACCGATCGGTGCGTAAAGTGACTTGTCGGTATTGATGGCGCTCCGGGATGACGAACTTGTCATCTGGCCGTGGGGTGGTTGATCGGTTGACTGAACAAACTTCAGTTCAGGGTCGGCTTCAACACAGCCCACCCGCAATGCCGCAGACGCGCTTCACTGACCTTTCACACATTACACCGAAGGAACCGACCATGAAATCCAACGCCCTGATCGCCATCGCTCTCGTCTCCGCACTGGCCAGCACTGCCGCTTTGGCAGACGGCGCTACCTATGAGTTGCCGCAGCCGATCACCTCCCAAACCAGCCGTGCCGACGTGATGGCCGAGCTACTGGCCAACCGGGCCCAAAGCCTGGCCTGGTCCAGCGAAGCCTCTGTACTGCCGGTGCAGCAGAGCGCGACCCTGTTCAGCCGCGCTGAGGTCCGCGACCAGGCAATTGTTGCCGTGGCCGACGGGTCGGCCCGTTGGGTGGGTGCCGATGACAACAGCTTCGCCGGCCGCCTGGGCCCCAGTTACAGCGTGACGGTGCGCATGGCTCAAGCCAACCGCTGATCAGCGCCAACACAAGCCCGGTGCTGCCGGGCACAAAAACGCCGTCACCTTCGGGTTTCGGCGTTTTTTTCTTCGCGTCTGCGAAGGCCCTCGGGTCTGGCGCGGCTGGCCAAAGACACTTTCAGGGCGCACCACCCAGGGCAGCGTGGTGCAGGCTGTTTTGACGCTCAGCTGGCCATCGAGTAAGGCCCACCACGCTCCAGCGCACGCTGGTAGGCCGGCCGCTGCTGAAAGCGTTTGACCCAGGCATCCATCGCCGGGTAGTCCACACGCAGGCCTCGCGCCGCTTCGGCCACAAAACTCATCTGGATGTCGGCACCACTCAAGGCGTCGCCAATCAGCCAGTCGCGGCCTTGCAATGCGCTCTCCAGGTAGCCCAGGTGGTTCTTCAACTCGCTGTCGATGCGCGGCCACAAAGGCTTGCCGGCGTCGCCCAGGCGTGAAACATAGAGCTTGAGCAGCAGCGGCAACATCGCCGAGCCTTCAGCATAGTGCAGCCATTGCACATAAGGCTCGTAGTCGGGTGAATCAACGAGAGGCTGCAGCTGGCCCTGGCCGTGGTGACGAATCAGGTAGTCGACGATGGCGCCGGATTCGATGATCTTGATGCTGCCATCTTCCAGCACCGGGGATTTGCCCAGCGCATGCACGGCCTGCAACTCGGGCGGCGCCAGCCGCGTGCTGGCGTCACGCGCGTAATGTTTGATCTCGTAAGGCACGGCCAGCTCTTCGAGCAACCACAGCACACGCTGCGAGCGTGATTCGTTGAGGTGATGGACGGTGATCAAGTTGGCTCCGGTGTTCTGTTCAAGGGCTGCATCGTAAACGCCGTCGGGCGCCTGATGCGTTGCTCCGGCGCCCAGGCGCGGAAGAGGACTTGGATGTGCAAGCGCCACGAACCCCGTCCACAGTGTGCACGAGTTGATGCGATGAAAAGTACGGTTCCTGAACGGCGCGGTAGCGAGCTGCCTGGATGGCGGCGATCTGCTCCGAATACGCGGCGCGTCAGCGCCGGAGCAGGCGCCACTGTCGCCACAGTTTGAGGACCACCAACAACAACGGCGTCGCATGCAGGGCCAAGTCGAAGATATCGAGCGGCCCTACCCGTGCCATGTGGTCCAGAAGGCGCAGTTTCTCGATCACATGAGGCTCGGGTGTGATCGGCGCAATCGCCATCCAGCCCGCCAAAAGCAGCAACCATTTCCACGGCAAGCGGTCGGGCCAGATCAACATCGATGGACCCCGGCGATTTGACAGCGACATGGCCAACGGGCGGCCAGTCGGGCGGCCGGCACTTCGATGTCCCTGTCTCTCTGCTGCACAGACAACAAGCCTGACGGCTGATGGCCAGCTGATTCGATTGATGGCGTGGGTGGAGAATCGGGTGCCCTCGCCGCTCCTGAAGCCTGAAAGCAGTCAATCGGCAGCGATCAGATCGTTCGCCGCAGCGCCTCGAAAAACAGCTCCGATTGCAGCCGCTCGCCCAAGGTTTGCTCACAGACGCTTCGAGCCAGCGTCGACTCGACAGGTACCAACGGCCGACCCGTTGATTGAGCCAGAACCTGTGTCATACAGGCACGCTCCAGATAATACAAATCGTCGTAGGCGTGATCGATTCGCGACCCGCACACCACCACGCCATGGTTGCCCAGAAACGCGACGTCGGCGCCTTTCATCGCTGCAGCGATGCGCTCACCCTCCGAGCTGTCCAGCGCCAGCCCGTTGTAGTGCTTGTCCACACCGATGCGCCCGTGAAAACGCATCGCGGTCTGCGACAGGTTCGGATCCAATGCCCTGTCTGCGGTCAAGGTCAACGCGGTGGCATAAGGCATGTGGGTGTGCAGCACGCAGACCTTCCCTGCGAGGCGGTGAATCGCTGCGTGGATGAACATGGCCGTCGATTCCACTTCGTGCTGACCCGCGAGCCGGCGTCCTTCGCCGTCGACCATCACGATGTCGCTGGGGCGGACTTCACGCCACAACAGGCCCCGCGGGTTCAGCAGGAAGCGGCCTGAGCGATCAGGCAGCTCGATGCTGAAGTGATTGCAGACGCCTTCGGAAAGCCCGTGGTGGGCGGCCGCCCGCAGCGCCAGCGCCAGGTCTTCCCGGAGGCGGCTGATCTGCGTCGATTCAAAGTCCTGCAAGTCGCGCGACGATGTCATTGGGGATTCCTTTCAACAGTGTGGGTCATGCGCACGCTGGTCAGCCATTCTGCCTGTGCCCAGAGCGCTGTCTCGGGTGATCGGACAACCAGAGCTTCGCACAAGCGCCGGGTGGCATTGTCGGGCGCAGATGCGCGGTCGGTTCCGCGGCCGGGTATTCGGTTCAGGTTCAGGGAACAGCTGAGGTTGTCGGAAAACGCCGGGATGCTCATTTCGGGGCCGCTCAGCCCTTGGGTGGCGCCGTGTCGAAGATGGGCAGGAAGCCGCCGAAGATCATGCGCTTGCCGTCGAACGGCATGTCCATGTCCTTCACCTGGGGTCCTCTCTCATCTTCTTGTTCGCGGTATGGCGGGCTTCCTTCGAAGGCCACTCGATCCATGAGAAGACCACCGTTTCGCCGGACTTGGCGCCCACGGCGCGCCTGAAGTCCGTCACCTTGCCTTCGGGCACGTCGTCGCCCCGGCGGTGCGGGGCGACATGGCGATTCTTCTTGCTGTCGGCACATCGGGGGATTACATCTTGAACGCACCGCCGTTGACCATCCAACCGACGCCGAAGCGGTCGGTGAGCATGCCGAAGCGCTCGATCCAGAAGCTGGGCGCCAATGGCATCGTGACCGTACCACCTGCGGCCAGGGCGTTGAAGGCCTGCTCGGCGTGTTCGACACTGTCGTAATCCAGCGTCAGACCGACGCCCTGGATCCCCATGAACGGCACGCCCTGCGGCATATCTGATGCGTACAGCATGCCGCCTCCGGGCAGCATGAGCGCCGCATGCATGATGCGGTGGCCGAGTTCGGCGGCGATCCCTTCCGACGCTGGCGCTTGCGCGAAGGTCATCAATTCGACCGTGCCGCCAAGGGCCTTTTCGTAGAAGTGCATGGCCTCGGCGCAGTTGCCGTCGAAGCCAAGATAGGCGGTGAGCTTGGGCATGAGGTTCTCCAGTGGGGTCGGTTGATGAGCATGAGCTTGCGATCTGCAGGCAAGGAATACCCGAACGGCTTCGACAGCTTTCGACACGCCAGCCGAAAAATTCTGCAACCGCCGAGTTCGGCCAGACGTCGCAGCATAAAGCGCCGCTCGGGCTCCTGCTGCGCCAGCGCTGCGGCGGTGCGGTAGTGCGCGCGCGCAGCCCCGATGCGGCCGGCGCGTCGGCACAGGTCGGCCATCCCGGCAGGTGCCAGGTGGTAGTCGGGCAACGCGGTGGGTGCTTGCTCATCGGGTACCGCCGCGGCGGCTTCGGCCACTTCGGGTGCAGTGTCCCAGGAAACGAAGCGCGACTGGCGGCGGATTTTGTCGATGGCCTTGAAACGGCCGGCCGACACCAGCCAAGCCTCCGGGTTGGCTGGCACGCCTTGCGCGCGACACTGCTCGGCGGCGGCGACGAACGCGTCATGCAAAGCCTCTTCGGCGGCGTCCAAGCTGCCGAGCAGGCGCACGAGTGTGGAAAAGACGCGACCGCTGTCCCGGCGGTCAATGTCCTCAATGGCGGCGACCATCTGTCTACGGCAGCTGAGATCGCTTGACGATCACATCGCCCGCGATTCCGGTCTCGATCGCAACGTGGGTCTTCGGCGTCGGGAAGTCCTTGACCAGGTTGATCTCGATCAATAAACGCTCACGAACCGATGCTGCGTCGCAGCTCTGACATACGCGCGCGATACCCTTGCAGCTCCACCCTCAGGAGACACCCCCATGGCCTCAGCTGCACCCATGCAATCTACCCCTGAAACGCGCGCCGTCCCGCTGCCGGCAGAGGCGGACTCTTCGCCGGCGAGCGCGGAGCCGACCGACCTGGCGCAACGACATGCCATGATCGCTGAAGCGGCGTTCTTCATCGCCCAGGCGCGCAGCTTCACCCCCTGCCAGGAACTCGACGACTGGCTGGCCGCCGAGCGCGAGATCGAGCATCGGCTGACGAACCCCGACCACTGAGACCGGGCCGAAGGAGGCCTGGGCCTGCTGCAGCCCAGGCAGAGCGCTCGCGCGTTCGTGCGCGCCGCACGGATTGCGGCGGCGCGAACCGTCGCGCTCCAGGGCTGCGCTGCGGCGGTGGCCGGTGCCCCTCCCTGTCGTCCACCAGCACAGCGCGGAGCGGAGCGCAGCACGCTGCGTCGGTAGCTGCGCTGCGCTGCGCTGCGCCCGGCGCGGTGACCCTGCTCAAGGTCATGGTTGCGTCTTCCTGAGCCATGTGGTGCAGCCCAAGCGAACACTGTTGCATGGTCAGTCCTGGGGTGCGATGGTGGCCACCCGGGCGGCCGAGCTGTTTCCCAAATCGTGGGACGGCATGCTGTTGACCAGCGGCGTGGTAGCCGGCCCCTCCACCTACGACTTCAGGCTGGACGTGCGTGCGATCTATCGGCACCTGTGCGGCAACCACCCCAAGCCTGACGAGCCTGCCTACTCGCTGGCCATTGGATTGCCGGCTGACGCCAAGCTCAGCACCGGCGATGTGGCTGCGCGGGCCGAAGAGTGTCTGGGGTGCGAAAGCCAGCAGCCCGGCGCACGCCGGAGCAAGCGCGCAAGCTCAAGACAATTGTCGATGTGGTGCGCATCCCCGAGAGTGCCGTCATCGGGCATCTGAACTGGGGCACCTTCACTCTGCGGGATGTGGTGCAGCGCCATGGTGGCGCCAGCCCATTTGGCAACGCGGGGGTGCGCTACGGCGGCTCTGCAGACGATGCGGCGTTGAACGCGGCGGTACCGCGCTTTGTGGCCGACCCGCGCGCTGCGCGCAGTTTTGCTGCCGATGTCGACCACCAGGGGCGCTTTGTGATGCCGGTGCTCAGCACCCATGGTGTCGGGGATTCGACGGTGTTTGTCGAAGGATCCGACACTTTGCGCCAGCGCATGCAGACACAGGGCCGAGCGGGGCAGTTGGTGCAGACCTTCGCTGCGCAGAGATGAGCAGCAAGGCAGCCCAAGAGTGCCGGTTCTTGCCTGACTATTCGGTCAAGCCGTTGGCCACGCGCATCCCGCCGCGCTGAGTGCGCTGAAGGCCCTGCAGCCCAAGGCTGCAGCTGTTCAGGCTTCGCTGAGCGCTGATTCCAGAATGTCCAGCGCCTCATCGAAGATCTTGTCGGAGGTGGTCAGCGGAAACAGGAAGCGCAGCACGTTGGCGTTGACGCCGCAGCTCAACAGGATCAGATTCCTGGCCAGGGCCTTGGCTTGCACGCGCTTGGTGAAATCGGCGTCGGGCTGGTCGGTGCCAGGTTGATTGAATTCCACTGCCACCATCGCGCCCAGCCCGCGCACGTCGAAGATCTGCGGCACCTTGGGGCGCATGGCCTCCAGCCGGGCTTTCAGCTTGTCGCCCAATCGGGCGCCGCGCTCAGGCAGTCTTTCTTCGGCCATCACGTCGATCACGGCATGCGCTGCGGCCACTGCCATCGGATTGCCGGCGTAGGTGCCGCCCAGGCCGCCGGGTGCCGGTGCGTCCATGATTTCGGCGCGGCCGGTGACAGCCGACAGCGGCATGCCGGCGGCCAAACTCTTGGCGGTGACGATGATGTCGGGCACGACACCAAAGTGCGCCATCGCATACAGCTTGCCGGTGCGGCCAAAGCCGGTCTGCACCTCGTCGGCGATCAGCACGATGCCGTGCTCGTCGCACAGCGCACGCAGCCACTGCACGGCCTCAGCCTGGATGACGTTGAAGCCACCTTCGCCTTGCACGGGCTCGAAGATGATGGCGGCCACACGCGCGGGCTCGATGTCGGCCTTGAACAGGTGCTGCATGGCCTTCTTGACTTCAGCCAAACTGGCGCAGTGGCAAGGGAAAGGCGCATGGTAGATCTCGGGCGGAAAGGGGCCAAATCCCAACTTGTACGGTGCCACCTTGCCCGTCATCGCCACAGCAAACATGCTGCGGCCATGGAAGGCGCCGCCAAAGGCGATCACACCGGAGCGCTTGGTGTGTGCACGCGCGATCTTGACCGCGTTTTCGATCGCTTCTGCGCCGGTGGAAAACAGCGCCGTCTTCTTGGCATGATCGCCGGGTGTCAGCTGGTTGAGTTTTTCTGCCAGCGAGATGTAGCTCTCATACGGCACCACCTGGTAGCAGGTGTGGGTGAAGCGCTCGACCTGCGCCATCAGCGCAGCCTTGATTTTGGGGTGGCCGTGGCCGACGTTCATCACTGCGATGCCGCCGGCAAAGTCGATGAAGCGGCGACCTTCGATGTCCCACAGTTCGCTGCCCTCGGCGCGCTCGGCAAAGAAGGGCGCCATCACGCCCACACCGCGGGGTGTGGCAGCAGCCTTGCGCGCCAGCAGGTGTTCGTTCTTGCCGTGTTTCATCGCTGATCTCCTTGTGGGTTGATGCGCAGCCAGGTGGTCTTCAATTCGGTGTATTTGTCAAAGGCATGCAAGCTTTTGTCACGCCCGTTGCCGCTTTGTTTGCAGCCGCCAAAGGGCACGGTGATGTCGTCTTCGTCGTATTGGTTGACGTGCACAGTGCCGGCGCGCAGTGCACGGGCCACGCGGTGGGCGCGGTGCACGTTGTCGGTCCACACACTGGCCTGTAGACCATAGGGGCTGGCATTGGCCAAAGCGACTGCCTCGGCCTCGGTCTTGAAGCGCAGCACGCTCAGCACAGGGCCGAAGATCTCTTCGCGGGCGATCTTCATCTCCGGGCTGACGCCGTCAAACACCGTGGGCTCGACAAAGTAACCGCCTGATGACTGCAGCGCCTGTTGGCCGCCCGTCAAGCAGCGCGCGCCTTCGGCTTTGCCTGCTTCGATGAAGCTCATGACGGTTTTGAGTTGGGTGTTGTCGACCAACGCGCCCATCACCGTGGCCGGGTCCAGCGGGTCGCCGGGCATGTATTTGGGCGCTTGCGCCACCACGGTGGCCACAAACTCGTCGGCAAAGCTTTCGTGCACCAGCACGCGCGACGGCGCGTTGCAGCTTTCCCCCTGATTGAAGAACATGCTGGCGGCCACGGTCCTGGCGGCGCGTAGGGTCTCGGAGCAGTCTTCAAAAACCACAAAAGCGCTTTTGCCACCCAACTCGTTGTAAACGCGCTTGAGGTTGCTGCGCCCGGCGTATTCCAGCATGCGCCTGCCGGTACGGGTGCTGCCGGTGAAGCCGATGGCGTCCACATCCATGTGCAGCGCCAGCGCTTCGCCGGCTTCATGGCCGTAGCCTGGCACGACGTTGAACACGCCCGGCGGGATGCCGGCCTCGACCGCCAGTTCAGCCAGCCGCAGCGCCGTCAGTGGGCTTTTTTCGCTGGGTTTCAGTACCACCGAATTGCCTGCGGCCAGGGCTGGGCCCAGCTTCCAGGCGGCCATGATCATCGGGTAGTTCCAGGGCACGATGACGCCAATGACGCCCATCGGCTCGCGTGTGATCAAGGCCAG
>JBBQIB010000105.1:0-13207 GCA_038324515.1 Burkholderiales bacterium | reverse complement strand
AGGCCAGGGCGATGGCCTTGCCGATGCCGCGCGACGCGCCTGTGACGAGCGCTACTCGTGGACTTGCGCCTACAGCACCCGCCACGCCTGCACCCGCGCCCGCAGCGGGCGCTGCATTGGCCAGAACTTGAGCTGAAGTACTCACGCCAGCATCTCCTTGGCCGCCTGCAGGCTGGCCGGGTCACACACGCACAAACTACAGATCTCGGGGTCAATGCGCTTGACCAATCCGCTGAGCACCTTGCCGGGGCCGCATTCGAACACATGCTGCAGACCCCGTGCACGCAGAGCCTGGGTCACCTCGACCCACCGCACGGGCCCGTTGGCTTGACGCACCAGTGCGTCCTTGATGGCTTGCGGATCGGTTTGCACCTGCACGTCGATGTTGTTGACCAGCGGTATGCGTGGTTTGGCGAACTCCATGTCTGTCAGGCGCTGCTGCAGAACCAAAGCAGCAGGCGCCATCAGCGCAGAGTGAAACGGCGCCGACACAGGCAGCAGCAAGGCCCGCTTGGCACCAGCAGCCTTGAGGCGTTCGCAGGCCAAATCGACCGCACCCTTGTGGCCCGCAATCACGGTTTGTTTGGGGTCGTTGAAATTGGCGGGCGCCACAACCTGCGTGGTCTCTTCGGCCACCCTCACACAGATCTCGGCCACAGTATGGGCTTCAAGCCCCAGGATGGCAGCCATCGCGCCTGAGCCCACGGGTACCGCGTGCTGCATGGCCTGGGCGCGCAAACGCACCAAGGGCAGGGCCTGCCCCAGAGTCAACACGCCTGCAGCCACCAAGGCCGTGTATTCACCCAAAGAATGACCGGCAACTGCGGCAGGTTCAGCACCGCCTTCGGCGCGCCAGGCGCGGTAGCACGCAATCGCTGCGCTGAGCATCACCGGCTGCGTGTTGGTGGTCAGCTCCAGCGCTTCTTTGGGGCCCTGGTGGATCAACAGCGCCAGGTCCTCGCGCAGAATTTCGGAGGCTTCGGCCAAAGTCCGGGCGACCGCAGGGTGACCCGCCCAAATGTCCAGCATGCCCACGGACTGCGAACCCTGGCCGGGGAAAACAAATGCAAATGGCTTCAAACAGGCCTCACCAATCCAGCAAAACAGCGCCCCAGGTGAAGCCGCCGCCCACACCCTCCAACATCACGGTATCGCCCCTGCGCACGCGCCCGCTGCGGACGGCTTCATCCAGCGCCAATGGCACCGATGCCGCCGAAGTATTGCCATGTTCATGCAATGTGACGATCAGCTTTTCAAACGGCAGCTTGAGCTTGCGCGCCGTGCTGTGCATGATGCGGATATTGGCCTGATGCGGGATCAGCCAGTCCAGATCGGCTTCGCTGCGGCCAGCCTTGGCCAACACCGCGCGGGCTGAACTCTCCAACACGTTCACTGCCAATTTAAACACCGCCGGGCCGTCCATCTTGAGCAATGGATCACCGCTGATCTGCCCGCCGGCCACCGTACCCGGCGTGCACAGGATGTGGGCGTATTTGCCATCAGCGTGCAAATCGGTGGCCAGAATTCCTGGCTCCGCGCTGGCCTGCAAGATGACAGCGCCCGCGCCATCGCCAAACAGCACACAGGTGGTACGGTCGTCGAAATCCAGGATGCGTGAAAACACTTCTGCGCCAACGACCAATGCACACCGTGCGTTGCCTGCAAGCACCATCGCATCAGCCACGCTGAGGGCGTAGACAAAGCCGGAGCAAACCGCCTGCACATCAAAGGCCGGGCACCCTGCCACCCCCAACTTGTGTTGCAGGATGCAAGCCGTCGAAGGGAACACCATGTCTGGCGTGGAAGTGGCAACGATGATCAGATCGACCTCGTCTGCACGGCATCCAGCCGCCTGCAAAGCCTGCAGGCTGGCCGCCAATGCCAGATCACTGCAGGCCACGCCTTCATCGGCGAAGTGCCTGGCCCGGATGCCGGTGCGATCGACAATCCAGTCGTCGCTGGTTTCGATGCCGCGCCCGGCCAGCAAAGCCACCATGTCCTGGTTGGACAGGCGCCGCGGCGGCAGGTGGCTGCCGGTGCCAGTGATGCGCGAGTAGCTCTGCCTGCCGTGCCCAAACCGGAGCGCTGCAGCATCGGCAGGATCAGCAGCATCAGCAGCATCGGCTGCGCCAGCGGCTGCTGAGTGTGCAGCTGGCGGCAGCGCATGTGACCGTGGCGCGGGTGATGATTGCAAAGGCGACGGCGAAGGTGGCGTTGAAGACGATGACACAGGCGCTGTAGAAGTTGAAGTCGTCAGACCTTGACTGAAGCTGCACCGGAGGGGCTGGATGGGGCGTCGCCAACGGCGGCGGCAAGGGCCTGGGCTTGCGCTGCGGTCGGTGCCCCGGTTGCCGTACCCAGACGCTGTTGCACACGCTCCAAGACCCGGTTGCCCGCCGCATCATATGCGCGCGCCAAAGCTTGCTCAAAAGCGTAGGCATCGGCAGAGCCATGGCTTTTGAAGACCAGTCCACGCAGGCCCAGCAGCGCAGCACCGTTGTAGCGACGCGGGTCCACCCGGTGCTTGAAACGCTTGAGCACCGGCATGGCAATCAGGGCTGCCAACTTGGAGCCCAGGCCGCGCGTGAACTCCTGCCGAATGAACTCACCCAGCATCGAGGCCAGGCCCTCGGAGGTCTTGAGCAGCACATTGCCCACAAAGCCGTCGCAGACGACGATGTCCACGCCGCCTTTGAAGATGTCGTCGCCTTCGACATTGCCTTGAAAATTGATCTGGCCGCTGGCGCCCGCCTGGCGCAGCAACTCACCCGCTTGCTTGATCACCTCGCTGCCCTTGATCGCTTCTTCGCCGATGTTCAGCAGGCCCACCGTGGGTTCGGGCTTGCCGTCCACCGCCGCCACCAAGGCGCTGCCCATGACGGCAAACTGCAGCAAATGTTCTGCCGAGCAATCGACGTTGGCGCCCAGATCCAGCACTGTGGTGTAGCCGTCTGCGCGGTTGGGCAGCAGTGCAGCGATGGCCGGCCGGTCGATGCCTTCCAGCGTCTTGAGCTGAAAGCGCGCAATCGCCATCAGTGCACCGGTGTTGCCGGCAGACACACAGGCATGTGCGCCTGACTTGAGCTGCTGGATCGCCACGCGCATGGACGAGTCGCGCTTGCGCCGCAAGGCAACCTCGATCGAGTCGTCCATCGTGACCACTTCGGTGGCCACCACACACCGCGACCGTGGCCAGCCTTTGACTGCAGCCAGTGCCGCCTGACTGCCGACCAGTATCAACTCAGCTTGTGGGTGGCTGTCGAGGAAGGATCTGCAGGCCGGCAACACCACCGCAGGACCGTGGTCGCCGCCCATGCAGTCGACCGCAATGCAGACTCGCTGCAGTGGCGTCAGGCTCACAGGAAAATGTCAAAACTGAGGGCGCGCATCTTGCATGGCATGCTGCATGAAACAAGCGGGGGCGCGCAGCGCCTCGGAATGACGTGTGAATCAGGTGTGAATGACGTGTTGATGGCGCTTTTACGGGGTCGCCGCTACCGCTTCAACCGACCGGGGCCATCACAGGCCACCAAACCCCGACCCTCAGGCGTCAGCCTTGGTCTTGAAAACCTTGCGCCCACGGTAAAAACCTGTGGGGCTGATGTGGTGCCGCAAGTGCACTTCACCCGTGGTGGGTTCCACTGCCGTGCCTGGCGCTGCCACGGCATTGTGCGATCGGTGCATGCCACGTTTGGAAGGTGACTTCTTGTTTTGCTGAACGGCCATGAAACTCTCCTGAAGGGCACTGAGGCAAAAGTGCAGTGGCGCAAGATGCAGGGGCACGAACGCCAATTCACCACGCCCATGCTGCCCCACCGGCGATGCAACTTTTACAAAGCCCTCGATCATACCATCGTCGGGTCGACATCACGGCGTTGACGCGGGGCCGCTGCAACTCGCCCAGAGCGCCCAGAGCGCGCTTCAATTCTTGTTGCGCAAATGGCCGCGCAGGCCGGCCAGCGAGGCAAAAGGGTGCGGACGCTCTGGCTCGGGCGGGTCAGAACCGCCCCATTGAGGCTGCCCGCGCGCCGCTTGTGCAGCTGCGGGCGCCAACGCTGCCAAAGGTTGAGGGCAGGCCTTGTCGTGTCTGGGCACGATCGGCAAAGCCAGGATCAACTCGTCTTCCAGCAGCGCATGCAGGTCCAGTTGCGGCGCCAGCGCCAGCACTTCTTCCTCGCTCGCTTCGTCCTCGCGTGCAGCCTGATCTTCACCCACCACAAATCTGAAGTGGCGGTCCACGACCACGGGCTGCAGCATCACCGCCAGGCAGCGCTGGCACTGCAGCGGCAACTGGGCTTTGGCCTGCAGGTGCAACCAATGTTGGGCCGGCGCTCCAGAAGCAGGCCTCAGGCTGCCCTCTGCCACCCATGCCACCTGAGCATCGGAGGCCGCCGCCAGGCTGCAAGCCAGGCGCGGCATCTCGCTGAGCGCGCGCGCGCCGAGCAAAGGCTCTGCGCTCTTGCACAAGCTGCGCACATCCAGAGCGCGGGGATCGCACTTGATGCTCGGCTTGGTGCCCGGCTTGGTGCCCGGCTTGGTACCCGGCTTGGCGCCCGGCTCGGCGCTCTGCCTTGCGCTCTGCTTTACGCTCTTCATGACCGCACTGACCAGACATCGACATCCATGCACCGGAGTGTAGGGGACGCCCTCCGCGCTCGGGGCTCCGGCGTGACAATCACGAGATGTCACAGACCCCGACGAGCAAATCCGGAGTTGCAGCCGCGGCTTGCAAGCCGCTGCCAACACCACAGCCACAGCCACAGCCACCCAAACTGCTGCTCGCTTCGACCTCGCGCTACCGCCGCGAACTGCTGCAGCGTCTGCAGTGGCCCTTTGATGTCGTGGCCCCGCAGACCGAAGAAAGAGCCGAACCCGGCGAGCAGCCCGCCGCGCTGGCGCGCAGATTGGCGCTGGCCAAAGCCCACGCGGTGGCAGCGCTGCACCCCGACGCGGTGGTGATCGGCTCTGACCAGGTCGCCGATCTGGATGGTGAGGCGATTGGCAAGCCCGGCAACCACGCGCGTGCCACCGAGCAGTTGCAAAGGTTCAGCGGCCGAGCGGTGGTATTTCAGACGGCTGTGGCCGTGGTGTGCCTGCAGACGGGGTTCGAGCAGGTCGAACTGGCCCCGGTGGCCGTGCAATTCAGGGCGCTGAGCGCGACAGACATCGAGCAGTATCTGCTGCTGGAGCAGCCGTATGACTGCGCCGGCAGCGCCAAGAGCGAGTCACTGGGCATCGCGCTGCTGGAGCGTATCGACAGCGATGACCCCAGCGCGCTGGTTGGGCTGCCGCTGATCCGCACCTGCCGCATGTTGCGCAGCGCAGGCATCGATCCCTTGGGGCCAAACCGCGCGGCAGGCTCAACGAATGACCACACATGAGCACGGCGCCACTGGGCAGACTGCTGCTGGTGCCCAACACGCTGGATCTGGGTGCCGAGAACGTCGCCTTGCAGTCCGTGCTGCCGGATCGGGTGATGCAGCAGGCTGCAGCATTGCGTCACTGGGCTTGTGAAAACGCCCGCAGCACCAGGGCTTTCCTCAAACGCCTGGCCGCGCTGCACCCGCTGGCCTTGCCGCTGCAAGAGATTCAGATCACCGAGTTGCCGCGCCCCCGCAAAGGCAGCGGCGAGACGGTGCCACGCAGCCAGTGGCTGGAGCTGCTGGCGCCTGCATTGCAGGGCCACGATGTGGGCCTGCTTTCCGAGGCTGGCCTGCCTGCGGTGGCCGACCCCGGCGCTGAGCTGGTGGCGGTGGCCCATGCTGCTGGCGTTGCCGTACAGCCATTGGCTGGATCGAGCGCGCTGCTGTTGGCCCTGGCAGCCAGCGGCCTGAATGGGCAGAGCTTTGCCTTTGTGGGCTACCTGCCGCAGGACAGCGCTGCCCGTACGCAGCGCCTCAGGGCGCTGGAATCAGCGTCCAGGCAACACCAGCAAACCCAGATCTGCATCGAAACCCCGTACCGAAATTCGGCCTTGTTGGCGGCGATGCTGCAGACGCTGGCACCCAGCACTCGGCTGTCAGTCAGCCTGGGTCTGAGCCTGGCCGAAGAGCAGAACCACAGCGCCAGCGTTGCGGATTGGCGCAACAGCGGTTGGCGGCTGAGCGACCGACTACCCGCCGTGTTTTTGTGGCTGGCAGTCTGAGAGGGTGCCCCCAGACCTGCCGCTTCGCGTCAGGCCCCCCCAAGGAGGTATGAGCAAGCTTGGGGCGGCCCCGCGCTCCCTCATGCGCATGCGAGCCTGTGGATCAAGGCGACGCTGAACAAGTCCCCGCGTGTGTCGGCGCCCTGGTTTGGGATGGCATGCGAGGCGAAAACCGCAGACATAGTCTGGGCTATGGCGAGGATTTGCACCGCCGCAGACCGCCCAAAGCAGGGATGCGGGCGCCGCGAGGGGCTTGTTCAGCGTTGCCTTAAGCCGGGCCGCCGCCCAGCAGCGCCGCCACTTTACGTTTGGGCTTGATGTTGGGTGACAGGCCACGGCCGACAGCCGCCGGCAAGCTGGCACTCTTCTGGCTGGCCTCCCAGGCTGGCGTGCTGTCGGCGCTGGGCTCATAAGGCCTTGAGAAAAACGGGTCTGCGACGGGTGCACGCGGCGGCGCCGAAGACCGACGAGCCGGCTGCCAATTTGCAGCGGTGCTGTCGGGGCCCGGCCGATGGTGCGGCTCGTTGCGGGGCTCGTTACTTGGGCCGTTGCTTGGGTCATGTCTCGGCTCGTGGCGCGGCTCGTCCCGTGGCCTGCGCTGCGGCCGCTCATCTTCAATCTCGGCCGCCTCAAGCTCGATCTTTTTCTTGATCAGCCTTTCGATGTCGCCAATCAGCCGCGTGTCGTCGCGCGTCACCAACGTCACCGCCAGGCCCGAGGCCCCGGCGCGGCCCGTGCGGCCGATGCGGTGCACATAGTCTTCGGCGTTGAAAGGCACGTCGAAGTTGAAAACCGCCGGCAAGTCGACAATGTCCAAGCCTCGCGCTGCGACATCGGTGGCCACCAGCAGATCCACTTCGCCGGCCTTGAACGCCGCCAGGGCTTTGAGACGCTCGTCCTGGCTCTTGTCGCCGTGCAGTGCTTGAGTCTTCAGACCATCGCGCTCAAAGCTGCGAGCCAGCCTCGCCGCCCCAAGCTTGGAGTTGACGAAGATGAGGGCCTGCGTCAGCTCCCGCGTGCGCAGCAACTGTTTCACCAGAGCGCGCTTGTCGTCAGCGCTGACGCTGAAAAAACGCTGCTCGACGTTGGTGGCCGTGGCGTTGGGCCGTGCCACTTCGACCAACACCGGGTCTTGCAGATAACTGTTGGCCAGCTTCCTGATCTCGGGCGAGAACGTGGCTGAAAAGAGCAGGGTCTGACGCTGCTTGGGCAGGAAAGAAAGAATGCGCTGCAAATCGGGCAGAAAACCGATGTCCAGCATGCGGTCAGCCTCGTCGAGCACCACGTACTCGACCTGGTTGAGCACGGTGTTCTTGGCTTCGATGTGGTCGAGAAGCCGGCCTGGCGTGGCGATCAGTATCTCGACGCCCGCCTTCAGCTGTGCCGTCTGCGGCTTCATGTCGATGCCGCCAAACACCACCGTCGAACGTAACTGGGAGTGTTGGGCGTATTTTTTGACGTTGTCTGCCACCTGGTCGGCCAGCTCCCGGGTGGGCGCCAGCACCAGCGCGCGCACCGGGTGGCGGGCCGGCGACATGCTGGCGTTCTCGTGGCGCATCATGCGCTGCAACAAAGGCAGCGTGAAAGCTGCTGTTTTGCCAGTGCCTGTCTGCGCTGCCCCCATCACGTCGCGCCCATCCAGCACGATCGGAATCGCCTTGGCCTGGATCGGCGTCATGACCGTATAGCCGGAATCCACCACTGCGCGCAGCAGCTTGGGGTCGAGTGCGAGGGTCTCAAAAAGCGCAGTGTCTGGCTCTGCCGTCGCGTTCAGGTTTGTTTCATTCACTGCAGCGATTATCCAACAAGGTGGTGACGCAGGTCACAGGTGAGGGAAAACGCTCGTCTAGAATCGCGGCCGTCATCTTTAGTACACAAAACAACAGACCATGCTAAAGACCAGTCCGAAGAGACCGGGTTCACACCTTTCGATCGTCGAAGAGCTGCTTTCTCCCTGGGAGGAGTTTCGCCGCGTCATTCCGCTGGTGTCTCTCAAGTCACTGCTGCATCGGCCCCACCCCTCGGTGCCCAAGGTGGCGGTGCTGATGTGCACGATGCAGGCGCAGCATTTTCTGGCCCACCAGCTCAACTCGATCGCCACCCAGACCTACCCGGCCTGGGCCATCCGGGCCTCGGACGACGGCTCGGACGACCACACGCATGCCATTTTGGATTACTACCAGTCGCACTGGGGTGAAGACCGGCTGTCGATCCATGCCGGCCCGGCTGTAGGCTCTACTGCAAACTTTCTTTCGCTGACCTGCCGCGCCGACATCGATGCAGACTATTTTGCTTACGCCGACCAGGACGATGTCTGGGAAGCCGACAAGCTCGAGCGCGCGGTCGAATGGCTGAAGACCGTGCCCGCCGAAGTGCCTGCGCTGTACGGATCGCGCACGCTGTTGGTGGACGCACGCAACCAGCATCTGGGCTACTCGCCGCTGTTCAACAAAGAGCCTTGCTTTCGCAATGCGCTGATCCAGAACATTGCCGGTGGCAACACCATGGTCTTCAACCGCGCAGCGCGCGAGTTGCTGCGCACGGCGGGCGAAAACGTCGAAGCCATCACCCACGACTGGTGGGCCTACATGCTGGTCACCGGCTGCGGCGGCAGGGTGCATTACGACCCGCACCCCACCGTGCGCTACCGCCAGCACGACAGCAACCAGTTCGGCACCAACCAGTCGATCAAAGCGCATCTGCGGCGTGCCAGGCTGTTGCTGCAAGGCCGCTTCAGGGACTGGGTCGACGCCAACGTGCGTGCACTGGAAAAAGTGCAACACCTGATGACCGAAGAAAACCGAGTCGTGCTGCAAGAGTTCAACAGCGCACGCAGCCGCTGGCTGGGCCCGCGGCTGCTGGGCCTCAAACGCAGCGGTATCTTCCGGCAGACGGCGTTGGGCAACCTGGGAATCTTTGCGGCTGCACTGATCAACCGGTTGTGATCAAGCGGCCGCTGCTGCGGCCTTGATCGGGACAACTGTGGCTGCGCATTCAGTGCTTGGGCGCACAGCCGTATTGATCGTCGTCTACCGGCTGGAGAATGACTTGCGCCCTGCGCTGTCGCAGTTGCAAAGCTTCGACATGCGGATGCTGGTGGTAGACAACCATGAATGCGGCCATCCCCACCTGGCGGCGTTGTGCAGTGCCCACGGTGCCGGCTACCTGCATGGGGCCAACATCGGCGGCTTGGCTGGCGCCTACAACCGTGGCCTGGCCCTGTTGCTGCAACTGCATCCGGGGACTGAACAAGTCGTCTTTCTGGACGAAGACTCCGACCCCGGCACCTTGCAAAGTTTTCTGGACGACCCGCAGACCAGCAAACAGTTGCAGCAAAGCGACGTGGCCGCCGTCTCGCCCGCCTACCGCGATCGCGCGACCGGGCTGCGCGGGCGCTACATGCAGCTGCGTCGCTTCGGCCTGAACTTTGGTCCGCGCGAATTCAGCGATCTGCGCGAAGTGGCTTTTGTGATCAATTCGATGTCGGTCTGGCGGGTGGCTGCCTTGCAACGCATCGGTGTCTTCAATGAAGGTCTGGCAGTGGACCATGTAGACACCGAATACTGCTTGCGCGCCAGACAGGCGGGCTTGAAGGTCTTCGTCAACGGGGCTTTCGAGTTCGCGCACGCCATCGGCGAGCGAAGGAAATACAAACTCTTCGGGGTAGAGCTGCAAGCTGGCGGACACGGGGCGGCCAGGCGTCACATGATCGGCCGCAACACCGCCTGGCTGGCCCGCCGCTGGGTATGGCGCGAGCCGGCGTTTACAGCCCTGTGCGTGGCCCGGCTGGGCTACGAAGCTGTAGGCATCGTGCTGGCTGAGAAGCAGGCCGGCAGCAAGCTGCTGGCGCTGCTGGGCGGCATCGTCAAAGGCCTGCTGCTGCCGTTGCGGACAGCCTCACCGGGTGCTCCTGCGACGACAGCAGGGCCCAGAGCGTGAAGCAGCCAGTCCGCCCAGCTCGCGGGTCGGTCCCGATCTCAGTCCCCGGATCATCCTCCGCATCTGTCCTCCACGGCCGCCAGCAGACGCTGGCGATGTGGCTGCCAGTCAGCATCTGGACCCTGTACGGACCCCTCGGCGGCAAGTACATCGCCTGGTTCGTGATCGTTGGCCTGAGCCTGGGGGTCTTGCAGCAGCAGCGCGCCTGGGCACGCTGCCGGGCAGACCCCGCCGTGCGGCTTTGGCTGTTGCTGCTGGGGTGGCTGGCGTTGTCGATGTTGTGGTCGCCAGCACCCTGGCCGCGCTGGATCACGCACCTGTGGATGTACAGCCTGCCGCTGGGGGCAATGGCGTTGGCCATGGCCTGCCCGCAGCAGGCGGCACAACGCGCGCTGCGGCACTTCGGCTGGGCCTCGGGCGGGGTGGGCCTGCTGCTGCTGCTGCGCGGTGCCGGCTGGCTGCCGGACGGCATCGGCCTGGACGACACCCTCAACGCAGAAGGTAACCAGCGCATCCTGATCTCGGTGCTGTTGGGCCTGGGGGCAGCCATCTGCCTGTGGCAACTGGCCGGCAACAGCACCGGCAAAGGCCGCATGCTGTGGCTCGCCACTGCGGTGCCGGCAATTGCCGGGCTGGCAACACAAGACCGCCGCACCGGCATGCTGCTGCTGCCTTTGCTGCTGCTGGCCTGGGCCATTGCCGCACCCCGCCACTGGGCCTGGAAGGCCGCCACGGTGGCGGCCGTGCTGGCGCTGGCCGTGGGCCTGTTCAGCAGCTCTGCAGGCGTACAGGCACGCTTTGCCGAAGGCGCAGCCGAGCTGCGCCAGTACGAGTCGAACGACCTGGCAGCCACGAGTTGGGGCCAGCGCCTGCGCATGCTGGAGCGCAGCCGCGACATGGTCAGCGAAAGCCCCTGGGTCGGCCACGGCCTGGGCAGCTGGAAGGTCTTGTGGGACGCCCGCGTACCCGCCGCCACCCCGCTGGCGGCCAACAGCACGCCACACAACGAATACCTGCTGCTGGCGGTACAGGGCGGCTTGCCCGCAGCACTCTTGTTTCTGGCCTGGCTGTGCCTGCAGTGCTGGCGCGCCCTGCGCGCCGGCCATCTGGGCATGCCGGCGCTGATGGTGTGGCTGACCCTGGCGCTGGGAGGCCTGGCCAATGCCGTGCTGCGTGATGTGAAGTTTGCGCTGCCGCTGCTGGTGCTGGCGGGGGTGGCAGCAGCCCTGGCCAGGCCTGCGGGGGCCACTTTCGGCGGGCCAGGCCCTGACAGGCTTCAGCCGGCCCCAGACCCGACTGCATCAACAATGCGCAGTGGCGATCTCAGGGACTGAAATACTCCCTGTCCGGCGCCCATCATTCTGCATGCCGTCCGCCTCGCCGTTTTGCTTTTGAAGTCTTTGACCCAGCTTGCAACCCAACATGCTCACCTACCCTGACCCAGCTGGCCTGACTGTCTCAACAGCCCAGCCGCTCGTCAGCGTCATCGTGCGCAGCATGGACCGTCCATCGCTCAGAGCAAGCCTGGATTCGGTGCTGCAGCAGCATTGGCGCCCCATCGAAGTGGTGCTGGTCAACGCCTTGGGCCAGGCTCATGGCCGCATCGAGGCGCAGCAGGGCGACTTGCAAGTGCGTGTCGTGCAGCATCCGCAGCAATCGGGCCTGCAGCGCGCACAGGCCGCCCAGGCTGGGCTGGATGGTGCCAGCGGCGAGTTCGCGCTCTTTCTGGACGACGATGATCTTTTGATGCCTGAACACCTGAACCGCCTGGTCGAGGCGCTACAGGCAAGCCAAGCTCCGGCCGCTTTTGCCGACACGGATTGGGGCCAATTCGAACAGGGGCAATGGCACAGTCGGCATCACTTCAACGCACCCTTCGATCGCGTCCGCCTGCTGTTCGAAAACTATCTGCCAATTCACGCGGTACTGTTCAAGCGCCAACTCGCCCAGCGTCATGCACGTTTCGACTCGACACTGCAGGTGCTGGAGGACTGGGACTTCTGGCTGCAGTTGGCGATGCAAGGCGACTTCATCCATGTACCCGGGTTGACAGCGCGCTACCTGGCTTCGGGCCAGGACCAGACCCAGGTGCAGTCCGACACCCCGTCGGCACTTGCAGCCCGCGAGCAATTGCTGCGCAAATGGCAATCGCGGCTGAGCCCGGATCTATTCGTGGCCAGCATGCAAAGGCTGCAAAGCAGCACCAGGCAGGCCAGCCAGGCGCTGGCCAAAAACCAAAGTCAGCGGACAACAGAACTGGGCTTGCGTGAGATCTTGTTGTCGCGTGAGTTGGAAATCAGCGACCACCAGGAGCAGCAGCAGAATTTGATGAAGCTGGTGCAAAGCCGCGAAATTGAACTGGGCAACGCCACAACTCAAGTGCAATCGCTGCAAAACTTGGTGGCGCACCGAGAGCACGACTTGCTTGCAGCCAGCCAGGAGATCAACGCGCAGCAAGACCTCGTGGCCCATCGCGAGCGCGACCTGCTCGCTGCCAGCCAGGAGATCGAATCGCTGCGCAAGCTTGTCGCGGCACGCGATGGAGAATTGAGCAACCTCGCAATCTGTTTGCAGGCAACGCAAGATTTGGTGTCGGCTCGCGAAGGCGAGATCAACAACTGGCGCCACGCCAACACTGAACTTCAGATCCAACTGACTGCGACCCAGGCGAAGCACGTAGCCTCCGAGCAATTGCTGGCTGCAGCCGACACCGAACACCACAAGCAAGCACAAGCGCTGGCACTGCTGCAGGCTGAAGCGCCGCCGCAAGCCTTGAAGCGAGCATTCAAAGGCAGCCCCATGTTCCCCGCTGACGACCAGCCATCCGCCACGCCGCCCCCAGACGGCGCAGACACGATCGTCTTCACGATCGTGTCGCGCAACTACTTTCACTTTGCGCTGACCCTGATGGCCAGTGTGGCCGAGCACATGCCAGGCACGCACCGCGTGGTGGCGCTGTGCGACGAGATGCAAGACCTGCCGGTGCCAGATTCAACGCTGGAAGTGATCGGCGCACAAGAACTCGGCATCCAGCATTTCGACCGCATGGCGATGCACTACAGCATCCTGGAGCTGAACACCGCCATCAAGCCCTTCGTCTTTCAGCGCTTGCGCCAGCGGCCC
>JBBQIB010000104.1:0-13333 GCA_038324515.1 Burkholderiales bacterium | reverse complement strand
ACTGCAGGAGGTGGCGCGCCGCTTCGAGTTGCAGCCCGCAAATCTGCGCTACAGCGCCGCCATGCTGCGCGAGTACGGCAACCTCTCCAGCGCCTTCGTCTACTTCGTGCTGCAGGCGGCCATCGCCGACGCTGCGCCCGATGGCTGGTGGTGGCTGTCGGCCTTCGGCGCCGGCTTCAGCTGCCACGGGGCCTTGCTGCGGGTGCAGCAGGGATGAGCCGCACGCTGGCCCACGCGGTGGGCTTGAAGCTGCCCCGCGTCGTGCTGCCCGAGATGCTGGACGGACTGGCTGCCGAGGACCAGGCCGCCCAGCGCTCGCGCCGCGATCTGCAGCGTGTGCACCGCGCCATGGGCACGCGCACCCTGCTGTTGGGCGCGCTGCGCGCGTTGCCACTGCAGCGCACCCGCAACGCTTCGTCGGCTCCGCTTCAGGTGCTGGAACTGGGTGCCGGCGACGGCAGCCTGATGCTGGGCGTCGCGCGCGCGCTGCAAGGCCAGTGGCCGGCGGTGGCCTTGACGCTGCTTGATCGCCTGCCGCTGCTGACGGCGGCCACCCAGACCGCGTACGCCCGGGCAGGCTGGACCGCCACGGCCGAGGTCGACGACGCGCTCGACTGGGCAGCCAGGGCAGGTGCAGAGCCGCAATCCGAGCCGCAATTCGAGCCGCAATTCCAGCGCTGCTCCGAGCGGCACTCCGAACGTACAGCACCGCAGGCTGGCCAGCATTGGGACCTGATCGTCGCCAACCTGTTCCTGCACCACTTCAAGAGCGCTGAGCTCGCCACGCTGCTGGCGGCGGTGGCCAGCAGCAGCGATCACTTCGTCGCCTGCGAGCCGCGCCGCGCCTGGCTGGCCTGGGCAGGCAGCCACCTGGTCGGCGCACTGGGCGCCAACGCGGTGACGCGCGAAGACGCCGTGCTGAGTGTGCATGCCGGCTTTCGCGGCCAGGAACTGGCCGCGCACTGGCCCGCAGCCGCGCCCGGCTGGCATCTGTCCGAAACCGCCGGCGGTCTCTTCAGCCACTGCTTCGTGGCCTCGCGCGCCGCAGGCTCGACGCTGGGGGCTGGCTGATGCAGACCCGTTTCGACGCACTCATCATCGGCGCCGGCCCGGCGGGCAGCAGCGCCGCCATCCTGCTGGCCACGGCGGGCTGGTCGGTGGCCCTGATCGAGAAGCAGGGCTTCCCGCGCCGCAAGGTCTGTGGCGAATGCGTTGCTGCAAGCAATCTGCCGCTGCTGGACGCCCTGGGCATCGGCAGCGATTTCGCAGACCAGGCGGGGCCCGGGTTGAAGCGCGTGGCACTGATGTGGGGCACGCAGAGCGTCTGCGCCGATTTGCCACCCGCTGCCGACTACCACCACCCCTGGGGGCGGGCGCTGGGTCGCGAGCACCTCGACACGCTGCTGCTGGCCCGTGCGCGCGCCGTCGGCGCCACGGTGTTGCAACCTTGGGCGGTGCAAAATCTCAGTGGTGTCGCCGGAAATCACCACTGCACGGTACGCGAAGCGGCGGGTGGGCGGGTGAAGCTGTTGCAGGCACCGGTGGCGATCCTGGCCCATGGCTCGTGGGAGCACTTGCCCGCAGAACGTGCTGCGCAACGTCTGGCCCGCAATGGCAGTGACCTGCTCGCCTTCAAGGCCAATTTCTCCGGCGCCCGCCTGGCCGCCGGGCTGCTGCCGGTGCTCGCTTTCGATGGCGGCTATGGCGGCATGGTGCTGGCAGACGGTGATCTGTTGACATTGGCTTGCTGCATCCGTGCCGACCGTCTGGATGTCCTGCGACGGGCTGCGCCGGGCAGAGCTGCAGGCGAGGTCGTGCAAGACATGCTGATGCGCCAATGCACAGGTGTGGCCGAGGCCCTGGATGGCGCGACACGTGTCGACGCCTGGCTTGCATCCGGGCCCCTGCGCCCGGGTGTGAGACTTCGCGATGACGACGAGGTCTTCCGCATCGGCAACGCCGCCGGCGAAGCCCATCCCATCATCGGAGAAGGCATCAGCATGGCCTTGCAGTCGGCCTGGCTGCTGTGCGCCCAGCTGGAAGCCGCGCGGCCAGGGCGCGACGCTGGCGCACGGGCCGCCTGGCAGCGCAGCGCGCGCCAGCATTACACGGCCGCCTGGCGGCGCCGCTTCGTACCCCGCCTGCGCTTGGCGGCCGGTTTTGCCCACCTGGCGATGCGGCCGGCCGGCGCGACAGCCTTGATGGCCACCTTGAAGCGCTTTCCGAATCTGCTGACCCGTGGCGCTGTCTGGAGCGGCAAGGTCAGCACCGTCGACGAGGGCGCCGTTGTGGGTGCCGCTGATGGTGCCGCTGATGGTGCCTCTGTGGGTGCCGCTGATCGCGCCACTGTTGGCGCCGTTCTTGGCACCGGGCCGCAGCGCGGCACGCAGACGACGGCGCTGCAGCCTCTGCACAAACCTTTGCCAGGAGAACATCCATGACATCCGCGACATCCGCGACATCCATGACATCCATGACATCCATGACATTCGACAACACCGAGCAGCGCATTCGGGCCCTGTTGGTGAAAGACTTCCAGCTCGACCCTGGCACGCTGACACGCGACGCGCGTCTCGACGAACTCGGTGTCGATTCGATCGGCGTGGCGGAGTTGATCTTCAACGTCGAAGACGAGTTCGGCTTGAAGCTGTCCGACGTGGCTGTGCAGTTGTCGACCTTCGGCGAAGTCGTCCAGTTCATCGATGAAGCCGTGGCACAGCAGCGTGCGGCTGCAGCGCCAAGCCCTGCGGCGCAGGGTGTACCAACCGCGACATGAGGCGCGTGGCGGTCACCGGCATCGGGCTGGTCTCGCCGCTGGGCCATGACGCCACCGAGGTATTTGAAGCGGCGCGCAGCGGTCGCTCGGGCATCCACCGGCTGCAGATCGCAGGCGCGCACCGGTTGCTGGCGCCGCTGGCGGCCACGGTGCAGTTCGACGGCACCGCGCACTTCAGGCCGCCGCAGTTTCGCTTGCTCGACCGTGTCAGCCAGTTTGCCGTCGTGGCGGCCCGGCGGGCACTGGCCGACGCCGGCTGTCAACTCTCGGATGCCGAGCGCGAGCGCGCTGGCGTTTTCGTCGGCACCGGCATGGGCGGCATCTTGAGCATCGACGGGGGCTACCAGACCTTGTACGGCGAGAACTCCGACCGTATCCACCCGATGATGATCCTGCAGGGCATGCACAACGCACCGGCCTCCTGGATCGGCATCGAGAACGGCTGGCGCGGCCCGAACCTGACCTATTCCACCGCTTGCTCGTCCTCCAGCGTGGCGATTGGCGAAGCTTGGTTGCGCCTGGCCTGTGGCGCCACGGACGTGGCCATTGCCGGCGGCGCCGAGGCGCCCCTGTCGCTGGGCTCGCTGAAGGCCTGGGAAGTCCTGCACACGCTGGCCAGCGAGGACGCTGAAGACGCGGCGCGGTCGTGCAAGCCGTTCTCCCGCAACCGCAGCGGCATGGTGCTGGGTGAGGGTGCGGCGTTCGTGGTGCTGGAGCCGTGGGAGCGTGCCATGGCGCGTGGCGCTGCGATCCACGGCGAACTGCTCGGCTACGGGCTGACCACCGACGCAGGTCACATCGTGCGGCCCAGCGTCGACGGCCAGGCGGCCGCCATGTCCGCAGCGCTGGCTGCGGCCGGTATCGCCGCCGATGAAGTGGACGCCATCAATGCCCACGGCACCGGCACCCAGGCCAACGATGTTGCAGAGACGGCGGCGATCAAGCGCGTCTTCGGCGCGCGCGCCAGCCAGATTCCGATCAGCGCGACCAAGGCCATGCACGGCCATCTGCTGGGCGCGACCGGGGCGCTGGAGTTCGTGCTCTCGCTGCTGGCCTTGCATCATGGCGTTGCCCTGCCGACCCTGCATCTGGACGTGCCCGATCCGCAATGCGATCTGGACTACGTTGCCCACGCGGCGCGCGCAGGCGCTGCCGGCCGCACCATGTTGTCCAATTCCTTCGCCTTCGGCGGCACGAACGCCGTGCTGGCTGTGCGTGCGGTGAACTGACGTACCGGACGGCCCGATACTCAAGCAGGCAGGCAGGCAGTGTCAGCTCTGCTGCGCGCCAGGTTCGGCGACCGCCCGCAACGCTGCCTCAGTCAGCGAAGTTCTTCGACACGAAATCCCAGTTCACCAGGGCCCAGAACGATTCGACATATTTGGGACGGGCATTGCGATAGTCGATGTAGTAGGCGTGTTCCCACACGTCACAGGTCATGAGCGGCTTGTCCGCACCCGTGAGCGGCGTGGCTGCGTTGCTGGTGCTGACGATATCGACCGAGGCGTCTCCCTTCTTCACCAGCCAGGTCCAGCCTGAGCCGAAATTGCCGACTGCCGACTTGGAGAAGGCCTCCTTGAATGCGTCAAACGAACCCCACTTCTTGTCGATCGCTTCGCCGAGCGCCCCTGCGGGAGCGCCGCCTCCTTTGGGCGACAGGCAGTTCCAGTAGAAGGTGTGATTCCAGACCTGCGCGGCGTTGTTGAAGATGCCGCCTGACGCATTCTTGGCAATGTCTTCGAGGCTCGCGTTCTCGAACTCGGTGCCCTTGATGAGCTTGTTGAGATTGGTCACGTAAGCCTGATGGTGCTTGCCGTAGTGGAATTCGAGCGTCTCCTTGGAGATCTGCGGCTGCAGTGCATCCATCGCGTACGGCAACGGCGCCAGTTCATGTTCCATGAGGGTTCTCCTTGTCTTGTACCGACCGAAAATGGGTCAACCGAAAGTGGATCAACCGAAAGCAAGATTAGCGTCAGGGCAGGACGCGGTCTGTTGGCGAGCGCACAGAGCGTTCGTGCGAACGCATTTGCCGACGCACTTACCGACACACTTGCCGACACACTTCCCAGTGATGTCGCGCTGCTGCATTCAGGGCGAATTTCATTTTCGAAGCTTATTTTCGAAGCTTATTTTCGAAACTCATTTCCGAAACTGCTTGGCAGCAAAAGCCCAGACCATCCGTGATGCGTCAGGCCCCTGGGCATCACTGAAGGGCTGTTTGGCTGCACCGCCGCTCCATGCGTGGCCCAGTCTTTCGACATCCGCCAGCGTGGCCACGGTGTCGCCCTTGTGCTTGAAGTCGGTCACCTTCATGGCATAGCGCTTGCCGCGCTGGACGCTTCGCTCGGTCGCGTCCAGGGCGCCGGCGGCGTCGGCCCAGATCTGCGCGGCGGCGCGCCCGTTGCGCGCGTCCACCACGGTGTCGAGCGTGCCGTGGATCACCAGCAGCGCTGGCCAGGATGTCGCCATCGCCGGCGCTGTCGCTTGCAAGGGCGAAGTGGCGCGACGCCCGTACATGGCACGCAGTGCCGTGAGGGCAGAGTGAGCAGTGCCCGGTGGAATGCCGGAGTGCATGACCACGGCCTTGAAGCGCTCGGGGTAACGCGAGACCAGCAGCGCTGCCATGCTGGCGCCCGCCGACAGCCCCGCAACCGCGACACGTTGGCGGTCCACCGGGTACAACGAGCAGGCCTGCTCGACCGCGGCCATGATCAGCGCCGCCTCGGCGTAGGCGCGTCCGGACTGGGTGTCGAACCAGTTCCAGCAGCCCTTCGAATTGGCAATGCGGTCCTGTTCGGGGTAGAGGACGACGAAACGCTCACGCGCAGCAATCAGGTTCATGCGCGTGCTGGCGGCGAACCCCTTGGCGTCCTGCCCACAGCCGTGCAGCATGACGATCATGGGTACGCGTTCGCCGGGTTGCAGCCCGGGCGGACGGTACAGCTTGTAGCGCCGCGCACCCGCCGGCCCCAGCGCCACACCGGCCAACCAGCGTCCTGCAGCCTGCTTGTCGTTTGCACTGACCCGGCTGGGCGCAGCAGCGCCCTGCTGCCGCGGCGCGCGCGCAGCGGACGGGGTTTTTCGAGCGGGCGCCCGCTTTCGCGCAGGCTTGGATGCCTTGCGCAACGCCGCCAGACTGCGGGCCACGCCCTTGGCCCAGACCGATGTCCAGGTGCGCTTCACCACGGGGCGCCATGGCCAAGATGGCGTTCGTCTCGTCGACCTGGCGCAGGACTGGAGAGAGGAATTGGGAGAGGAATTGGGAGAGGATTTGGGAGAGGACTTCGCAGTGAACCAGGCAGTGGACCTGGCAGAGAACCGGGCAGAGAACCTGAAGCGGCAGCCACGCACCTGATCCCATCAGAGGTCTTGCTCACTGGGACGACGGCCACTGCGCAGCCTCCAGCGACTCTTTCAGGGACACCAATGAGCGACGCACCCAGCTTTTGACAGTCCCCAGCGGACGACCCATTTGTTGCGCCACCTGTTCGTAGCTCAGACCGTAGTAGAACGACAGTGTCGGACTTTGCCGCTGCCCCGTCGGCAAGGCATCCAGGCAGTGCTGCAACGCTGCGGCTTGTGGCTGCAGGATCAGCCTCTCCCGGCACGCAGCCGCCGCCGACCCGCCACAGCAGATCCGCCAACTCGTCGGTCGGCGCGATGTCTTGGGACTGCTGCGCATCAGGGTGACTGCACGTCGCTCGGACCTGGGCGTCGATCGCAGTGCCGTTCCTGCTGACGGTCTGCTGGCTCATCTGTGGAGGAAGATCGGGCATGTTGGGGCTCGATGGGCTCGATGGGCGCGGCTCGGCTGACGCTCGGTCTGGGCACGAGAATCGCGATCAACAGTGAGTTCGGGACGGGGACACCGGTGGCCCCATACGAGATGAACGATCAAATCCTAGGGGGTTGCCCGCACGATTCGCAAGCCTTGCAGTGCGTCCGATGACCGAACGAACTGGCCGCCGTCAAAGTACGGGCAGGACTACGCGTTGCTCTTCCGGGTCTGCTGGCAAGAAGGCGGGCACCGGGCCTTCGTCAGGCTCCACGGGCATCGCATCAGGCTCGTCAGCAGGCTCGTGCTTGGCGGGATGGCGGGGTGAATTGACGTCGGTCTTGAGCATCTCTGATCTCCATGGTTCTGCGGGGGTGGGCACGGGTGCAGGCGCTTGGCGCGCCAATGGCGATGATCGGCTGGGCCGACGGCCGTGACTGCGCGCCAGCGAACAGATGGATCGATGAAGCACACCTATGCTGCGCGGCATGGGGCGGCCCTTCGCCGCCGAATCGGGGCTCGCTGCCGGAGGCGTCATGAAGTGGTCTGCAATTCGGGTCGCGCCAGTCCTTGCGCTGGTCCTTGCGTTTGCTGTCTGCGCCGCAATCGGCACGTGGGCAGTGACTTCGCGCCTGGGGTACCCGAGCCCCAGCCTGCCTCAGGCAGTCGAGAGCGCCATTGTCCAGGCGCCGGCGCCAGCCGACTTCGGTCTGGAGCAGCCCTCACCCGACATGCGCCGCCTGGCCCACTGGATCCTCAATACTTCTGACCACGCCGGCGCGCCGTTTTTCATCGTCGACAAGCCGCAGGCGCGCTTGCTCGTTTTTGACGGCCGGGGCCGACTGCAGGGGGCAAGCCCGGTGCTGCTCGGCCTTGCGCTGGGCGACGATTCTGCGCCCGGCATCGGGTTGCTCGCAGTGGCGGATATCCGGCCCGAAGACCGCACCACACCCGCTGGCCGTTTCATCGCCGAACGCGGCCGCAACCTGCGCAACGAAGGGGTGGTGTGGGTGGACTACGACGCCGCCGTGTCGATGCACCGCGTGCTGACCAGCAACCCGGCCGAGCGCCGCCTGGAACGGCTGGCCTCGAACAGCGTGCAGGACAAGCGAATATCCAGCGGCTGCATCAACGTGCCTGCCGCGTTCTTCGACGCCATGGTTTACGCGCCGGTGGCGAGCGGTGCCAAAGTCATCATCTACGTCTTGCCTGACGAGCAACCGCTGCTTGCGGTCTTCCCCAAGTTGCACGGGCCGCTGCCTGTCGCATCCGCGGAACGTGGTTCCTGAGGCGGCCAGAGTCTTCGCTCCACAGAGTGCGGTAGTGAACAGACGCCGCATGCAAAGAGGGTCATGCTGCCGACCATGCCACTGCTGTGGTCCACGTCCGACCCGCCGCGCCGGTTTGCACGGCATTCAATAAAGGAACCTGACCATGAACGCCACAAGATTTGCCTTGCTCTCTGCAGCCTCCATCGCCATCGCCTTGGCGGCCGGTTGCGCCAACAAAAGCGATCGTTCCGCCATGCAGACCCCGGCGCCGATGACCCCCGTGGCCGACGCGCCCGTGGCTCAGCAACCCGCCCCCGTCGTCGTCGCAGCCGAAGCGCGTGCACCCGTGCTGGTGGCAACTGCTCCAGCTGCCCCGGTGATGACGGCAACGCCGCCCACCACGATGGCGGCAGCCCCCAACTCCGGCATGTCCAACAACATGATGACCGAGCGCGCACCTCGCGCCGACCGCAACTGACTTCCCGGCCGGCATGTGCCGGCCCGAAATGTGCCGCCTTTGCCTGGTTTTTACCGGCATGGTGAGCGCTGCCCTGCCGATAAGATTGCCTGGCCAATCAGCTCAACGTGGGCTGCTCTTGAGCACGACGGCAGTGGGCACCGGCCTTCTGTCATGACGAGGCAGGTCAGGCAGGGGCTGGGCGGGGCATGCGGGTTGCGGTTCTCGGGTGGGCAGTGGCGTTTTTTTGCACGGCATGGTTCTGGCCTGCGGCAGTGCAGGCGTCGCAGCAACCCCGGCCTTCCATCGCTGCAGATGGCGCTGGTTTGCCGCTGGACGCTGTTCAACTGGCCCGCTGGGTCACCGACACGGGTGACCACCACGGCCTGCCGTTCGGAATCGTGGACAAGCGCTCGGCAACGATCAGGCTCTACACCGCCGACGGCATCCTGGTGGGGTCGTCGGCGGTTCTGCTGGGGCGGACGCTGGGTGATCACAGTGGCGCCGGCGTTGGCGAGCGCACGCAGCAGGCAGCCCTGCGCGTGCAAGACATGACGACGGCTGCAGGTCGATTCGTGTCGGAGCCGGGCCTCAACATCAGCGGCGAGGCCATCGTCTGGATCGACTATGGCAGCGCCCTGGCGATCCATCGTCTGCGCACCGGACCGTCCAGGCATCGACGTGCCGAGCGACTGGCGTCCGACGATGCGCGCGGGCGGCGTGTCTCGGCGGGCTGTGTCGTGGTCCCTGAAGCCTTCTACGACGCCTTCGTCGCGCCTGTGCTGGGGCGCAGCCGTGGAGTGGTGTACGTCATGCCTGAATCCGGCACGATCAACCCACGGGCGGGATCACGCATTGCTCTTTCGGGTCTTCGGGACTGAAGGCGGGCAGCGAAAAGCCCCATGCCTGCAGTCCGGCGCGTGGCAGGCCTGTTTGCCGGGTCCACCCGGGTGTGGCTCACGGCCAGTCCGCCAGCGAGGGTGTATCGACTTCCCCGCAATCACCCACGACTGCCTCTCTGGCGAGATGCTGAACAGTTCGCGGCTGAGGCTGACCACGTCGCGACACGCCGCGATCAGGCCGCCATCGTCGCCTCGGCGCGCGCTTCCTGTCTGTGCGTTGACATGTATTGGTTTGGCATGGTCCATGGCTGCAGTCGGCCGCACTCTTTGGAGAGCACCGCGTAGCATTCGCACGCCTGCTGCTCGAGACCTTCCCGATCCAGCACCGTGATGTGGCCGCGCCTGTAGCTGATGAGTCCGGCGCGCTGCAACTTCAGAGCCGCCTCGGACACGCCCTCGCGGCGCACGCCGAGCGCGCGCGCGATCAACTGCTGCGTCACCACCAATTCGTTGCCGTGCAGCCGGTCCAATGTATGCAGCAGCCAGCGGCACAGCTGACTCCCCAGCTGATGGTGCCGGTTGCAGGCTGCGGCCTGCGCTATCTGCGTGATCAGCGTCTGGGTATAGCGCAGAAGGACTTGAACCAGCGGTCCACCCTGGTCGAATGCCTGCCTGAGTGCAGCCGCACTGATGCGGTGGCCCGTGCCGGAGAATTGCACCTCGGCGCTGCAGTTGGTGGAGAGGCCACCCATGAACACCGAGACACCCACCAATCCCTCGTTGCCGACCGACGCCACCTCGGCGCAGGCGCCGTCTTCTGTCAGGTAGGACAGCGAGATGATTGCTGTGCTGGGGAAATAGACATAGGGGCAGATGCAGCCGGGATAGGACAGCACTTGGCCGAGCTTCAAGTCGACCGCTTCCAGATTGGCCAGGAGGGGCCAGCAACCGGCGCTTTCAAGTGAGTCGAGCAAGGCATTCTGTTTCGGATCGACCGCGTGGTTCATGACCTCTCCAAGGCTGTTTGACCGTGGCTGAAATGTTGCCCCGCCACCGCATCCGCCTTTGTAGGACAGCAGCGCTTTGCGCAGTAAGAGCCGACCCGGGAAGCACCGCGCCTGCACCGATCTCCAGCCGGACCAGGCCGCGTTCAAGGTGCCCACGCTCATCGTCCACGGCACCGCCGACAAGACAGTGCCGATCGATGGGGCTCGACGCGCCGTGTCCAATGGCATTGCGGGCTCGATGCTGATCGAATACGAGGGCGCGCCCCACGGCTTGTTCGCCACGCACAAGGCGCGTCTGACCCAGGACCTGCAGACCTTCCTTCGCGAGCAGAAAGCTGTTCCCCGCCGCCAATCGCCAAAAAGATCCTCAGCCGCTGCGTGCCGCCTCAAGCGTTCTGGCACACCGGTTCAGTCTGCTGTGTCTGCCTGCGCACAGACCCGCAGGCACAGCACGCGCATTCTGTAAGGAGCCGGAATGGTTCCGGCGAAGGAACCCATAGCCATGAAGACGCACCGCCTCGGCACCCTCTGCATCCCCCTCGTCCTGTTCGCTTGGCTGGGCTCGAGCATGGCTCACGCCGCAAACGCGGCTGTGCCGGGCGAGAAGCAATACCAGCAGGATCGCCAGGTCTGCCTGGACGGCAGTTCGAACCAAGACCGCACGACCTGCCTGAAGGAAGCCGGTGCGGCGCGCGCCGCCGCACGCGTCAATCTGCTGAAGAGCCCGGATGCCCGCACGCTGAAGAGCAACGCGATGAAGCGCTGCGAGGTGCACCAGACCCAAGAAGATCGCCTGGCCTGCGAGCGCCTGGTCAGCGGCGAAGGCACGCGTACAGGTTCGGTGGCCGGTGGCGGGGTGGCGATGGAACTCGTGACACGCAGCACCGCGCCTGTGCCAGCCGCCTCTGCCCCGCGCTGAGCGCGCGGAGCCGCCAGGGCTGCTGAGCGCGGTCATTGCAGCGGTCAGCCCGCGCACGCGCCTCCGACGGAATGCCTGCACTGCTGGTCAGCGAATTTGCTGACGTGGCGCAAGGCAGCGCCGTCATTGGCCGGCACGACCTTCGCGACGGGTGCGATACCGAACAGACCGGCCAACCTCAGCGAAGTACAAGCGGGCTTGCACACAGGCTGACCTGCAGTCGGTCGAAGCGATCGGAAGGAAAGAAGCGATGTTCTCCAAGAACCCGGGCAAGGTGTCACGCTGGCCGATGCCTTTCATCGCTGCGGCATTGCTGCTGAGCGCCTGCAGTGAATCGGCCCGGCTGCGCTCGGACCAGGGGTTCGGGCCCGACCCGAAACTGCCGACGCCGGTGAAGACACTCATTCCGACCGTCAACATCGCGCCTGCCAACCCCTGGCCCGAAGGCACGATGCCGGTGGCGGCCGCCGGCACCACGGTGCGTCTGTTCGCCGATCAGCTCGACCACCCGCGGTGGCTCTACGTGTTGCCGAACGGCGACGTACTGGTGGCCGAGACCAATGCGCCCGATCGCCCCTTGCGCGCGGAGCTTCTCGGCATCAAGGGCTGGGTCATGGGCCTGGTGATGAAGCGCGCTGGCGCGGCCGTACCCAGCGCCAACCGCATCACCTTGCTGCGCGATGCCAACGGTGACGGCGCCGCCGAGGTGCGCTCGGTGTTCCTCGAGAACTTGAACTCGCCTTTCGGCATGGCGCTGGTCGGCGGCGAGCTGTTCATCGCCAACAGCGATGCACTGGTCAAGGTCGCGTACCGAGATGGTGACACGCGAGCCAGCGGGCCGGTGACGAAGGTTGCCGAGTTGCCCGGCGGGCCGCTGAACCACCACTGGACCAAGGGCCTGGTGGCCAGCGCCGACGGCAGCCGCCTGTACGTCTCGGTCGGCTCCAACAGCAACGTCGCCGAGCACGGCATGGAGTTCGAGGTCGGGCGCGCAGCGATCTGGGAGTTCGACCGCGCCAGCGGCAGCGGCCGCGTCTTTGCCAGCGGGCTGCGCAACCCGGTGGGCATGGCCTGGCAAGGCGACACGCTGTGGACCTCGGTCAACGAACGCGACGAGCTTGGCTCCGACCTGGTGCCCGACTACATGACCTCGGTGCGCGACGGCGCCTTCTACGGCTGGCCGTACAGCTATTACGGCCAGAACGTCGACACCCGGCCCGCGCCCCCGCGCCCCGACCTGGTGGCCAGCGCGATCAAGCCCGACTACGCGCTGGGCAACCACACGGCGTCGTTGGGCCTGGCCTCGGCACAGGGCAGCACCTTGGGCGGGTCTTTCGCCGCCAGCGGCATGTTCGTCGGCCAGCACGGCTCGTGGAACCGCAAGCCCGCCAGTGGCTACAAGGTGATCTACGTGCCCTTCGCCGGCACTCAGCCCAGCGGGCCGCCGGTGGATGTGTTGACCGGGTTCCTGGACAACGAAGGCAAGGCCCTGGGCCGCCCGGTGGGGGTGGCGATCGACCGTAAAGGCGCGCTGCTGGTGGCCGACGATGTGGGCAACGTGATCTGGCGGGTCGAGGGCCGACGTTGAGCTGCAAGAGCCGTTTTCCTGTTCACCCCCTGGGTGAGTCTCGTTCACCCCCTGGGTGAGTCTCATTCACCCCCGGGGGTGACGAGCGTCTGCGTCAGGGTGCTGGCGACGCGCTGCGTGGGAGGTCGGCGGGCGCTGCCTCCTGCGACGCCAGCGCGCGCCAGGCAAGCCAGACGACCCCCAGCAGATAGACCAGGCCGCCCGGAACCCACATCACCAACCCGGCCAGTTGCTGCTCGGCCAGCGCCGTCGGCCCGGTGCTGTACAGCGGCACGCTGGCAAAACTCAGCAGCGCGCCCAGCAGGCCCGTGTGCATGACGGTGAACAGCAACGCCCCCGCGGCCGGCAGCGTGCCCGAGCGGCCGGGGCGCAGCACCGACCACCAGAACAGCCAGCCGCTGAGCAGAAAGCAGGCGTGTTCCAGCACATGCCACAGCGGTGTCTGCACGGCGGCGATGTAGGGCCCCGGCGCATGCCAGAACCAGATGGCCGCAGCGTGCAGCATGGCGCACAGCATGGGCCAACGGCTCAGCCGGTGCAGCGGGCGCCACACCGCGTCTGCCCGCGGGCCCAGTACCGCGCGCCACTGCGCCAGAGGCCGCGCTGCCACCAACAGCGGTGCCACCACCACGATCAACCGCATGTGCTGCAGCATGTGCCAGGCCGCGCTGGTCTCGGCCAACCCATCCAATGGCCCG